>CAZKJW010000024.1:1614-24403 GCA_964553125.1 uncultured Oscillospiraceae bacterium | reverse complement strand
GCGCATCTCCTGATAGCTCCTGCCCGCCAGAACCAGGGGCAGGTAGATATTATCCTCCAGTGTGAAGGTATCCAGCAGGTTGAACTCCTGAAACACAAACCCCAGATTCTCCCGGCGGAACGCCGCTGCCTGCGATTCCCGGATGTTAAAAATATCCTTCCCGTCAAGCAGCACCGTGCCGGACGTCGGCTTGTCCAGCGCTGCAAGGATATTCAGAAGCGTCGTTTTGCCCGAGCCGGACTCGCCCATAATGGCGACATACTCGCCCTGCTCCACGTCGAAGGAAACGCTCCGCAGCGCCTCCACCCGGTTTCCGCCAAAGCGGGTCGTATAAATCTTCTGCACGCCGCTGACCTTCAGAATGCTCATATCACAAATGCCCTCCTTCTGTCTTACGCTGTCATGATACAAGAAAGGATATTTGCCCGCCATCGATTCGGCTTACAAATACCCTCTGAAATCTAACGGTTTTGTAAGAAGTCTTTACTCGACCTCCAGCTTTCTCTGCGCAAGACCGATCTCGACGGTCGTTCCGACGTCCACCGTTGAGCGGATTGAAATCGTATGCCCCAGATTGGCGCAGATGCGCCTGCAAAGATACAGCCCGAGGCCGCTCGATTTCTGCTCCCGCCGGCCGTTATAGCCCGTGAACCCGTTGTCAAAAATGCGCGGCAGATCCTCCGGCGCAATGCCGATGCCGGTATCCTGAATGCGAAGCGTCTTTTCCCCAACGAGCGCAATGCTGACGCTGCCCGACGGCGTATATTTCAGCGCGTTGGAAAGCACCTGCTCAATCACGAAGGAGAGCCATTTCTCGTCGGTCACAACCTTTGCATGAATCGGCTCATACTCAAGGCGCAGCCTGCGCCCGATGAACTCGGAAGAAAACTTCCGCACCGCCTGCCGGACAATCGCATCCAGCTCATGCTCCCTGAACACATAGTCCGTGCTTTCGGAGTCGAGGCGCAGGAAGGTCAGCACCATCTCCACATACTGCTCGATGCGCCGCAGGTCGGCGTTCAGCGTGCGGGAAAATGCCGTGTCCTCGTTTTGCAGATGCAGCCGCATGGACGCAATGGGCGTCTTGATCTGATGCGCCCACACGGTATAGTATTCCATCATGGCGGCGTATCGGCGGTTCGTCTCGGTGCGATAGGCGCTGTGTTCCTCGACCAGCAGCCGAATCAGCTGCCGGTAATCCGCCCCTTGAATGGACTCCGCCGCCGGAAGCAGCTCCGCCGCCTGCGAAATCGTCCGGATGCGCTGCACGGCCTCGTGCTCCCGCTTCACGCGGTGAAAATCGAGCGGCAGCGCAACGGCGGCCACGCCCGCGCAAAGGAGCGTCGGATATACCGCCGCGTCCAGCGGCAAATGATACAGCCAAAATGCCGCTGCAAAAATCAGGCAGCACGCCGCGCCCAGCGCAAACGCGCGGCGGCGTTCCTTGAGATATTGCCCAAACAGCTTCACGGCGCTCCCTCAGCTTTCTATCATGTAGCCCACGCCAAATTTTGTCGTGATAAACCCTTCCAGCCCGGCGCCGTCGAGCTTCTTGCGAAGCCGCCCCACGTTCACGGTCAACGTGTTTTCATCGATGAAGCTGTCCGTCTCCCACAGGCGCTCCATCAGCCGCTCGCGGCTGACGACCCTGCCCTTGTTTTCCATCAGGATATGCAGAATGCGGAATTCATTCTTGGAAAGCGCAATGCGCTCGCCGCCATAGGTGAGCATGCCGTCACCGAGATTGAGCAGCGCGCCGCGATGCTCCAGCACGGGAACGGCGGCGGCAAAGTCGTATGTTCTGCGCAGCATCGCCTGCAGCTTCGCCATCAGCACGCTCTGATCAAACGGCTTTGCAATGAAGTCGTCCGCGCCCATGTTCATCGCCATGACCATGTTCATGTTGTCGGACGCGGAGGAAATGAACAGAATCGGCGCTTTTGAAACCCTGCGGATTTCGCTGCACCAGTGGTAGCCGTTGAAAAACGGCAGCCCGATATCCAGCAGGATGATGTGTGGATTGAACTCCGCAAACTCCGCCATGACATTCCGGAAATTGCGGACGCACCGCACGCTCAGGTCCCACATTTCCGCCTGCGCCGCAATCGCTTCGGCGATTCCCCTGTCATCCTCAATAATCAGCAGCCTGTACATGCCCTCACCTGCGCTCATTTTTGCGCCCTGCCCTGCAAACGACGACCGGCGCGGCAGCAACGAATCCCTCGTGCAAAACCGCCGCGCCGGCTTTGGCGTTTCCGTTTGTTTTTTTCTGCGGCGGCTTTCGCCGCGCAGGAACCGGCTTTTCGCTTACGCGCCGAACACCTGCTGGCCGTCGATGAACACGGCCTTCACGCTCGTCTCGATTTCAAACGGGCAGCCGTCGGTGATCACAACGTCCGCATCCTTGCCCGCCTCCAGCGAGCCGACCCGATCGCCCACGCCCGCGTGTTCCGCCGCGTTGATGGTAATCGCGCGCAGCGCGTCGAAGGGATCCATACCCGCCTTCACCGCAAGGCCCGCGCACATCGGCAGATACTTCTGCGGGATGACCGGCGAGTCGGTAATGATGGACACATGGCAGCCCGCCTTCGCCAGAACGCCGGGGGTGGTCCAGCTCTTGTTGCGCAGCTCAAACTTTGTCGCATGGCCGAGAGACGGCCCGACGGCCAGCATCACGTTTTCTTCCTTCAGCTCGTCCACAATCATGTGGCCTTCCGTGACATGCTCCAGCGTGATCTTCACGCCGAATTCGCGCGCGATGCGCAGCGCCGTGAAGATATCATCCGCCTGATGCGCGTGCGCCTTGAGCGGCATTTCGCCGCGCATGACGGGCAGCATGGCGTTGAGCTTCATGTCAAAGGGCGGGAGCTTGTCCGGGTCGCCGTCGGCGCGGTCGATTTTGCGCATATACTCGCGCGCCTTGAAAAGCTCCTCGCGCAGACGCGCCGCCGTCGTCATGCGGCTGGAGTTGCCCTTGTCGCGATAGCAGCGCTTCGGGTTCTCGCCAAACGCGCACTTCATGGCGACCTCAGCGCGCACGCACATTTTGTCCACGCGCACGCCTACGGGCTTGATCGCCGCAAACGTGCCGCCGAGCACATTGGCGCTGCCCGGCCCGACGCACAGCGTCGTCACGCCCGCCTCGCGCGCCTCGCGCAGCGCGTAGTCGCTCGGTTCAATCGCATCGATGGCGCGCAGCTGCGGCGACATGATATCGCCCATTTCGTTATAGTCCGCGCCCTCGTAGCCGATGCCGTAGCCGTGCAGGCCGGTGTGTCCGTGCGCTTCCACGAAACCGGGGAAAACGTTCAGCCCGGCAGCGTCAAAAATCTCCGCGCCCTCAGCGGCAATTTCCGGAGCGATTTTTACGATTTTGCCCCCGTCGATCAGGATGTCGGCGGTGTACGGCTCGCGGTGCAGCGCGTCGTGAATCAATCCGTTTTGAATGAGCAGCATGGTTTCTTCCTCCCGTGCAATACAAGAATAGTGAATGGTTTCATTGTGCCGCGTGCCGCGCGCTTTGTCAAGCCAAAAAGCGCCTTCTCCGCCGCCGCAGAATTGCGCTGCAAATTCCGGTTTTGTTCATTTTTTGTTCACAGCGCGCCTGTATGATTGCGTCCGAATGCCCGCGGAATGGGTGAATTTCCCATTTCTCCGGGTAAATCTTGCCGGATAAAGGAGCGAATCAACCATTGGAAGGCAAAACTACCGATAAAAAAGTGTTTCTCGGCGACGTTCCGGATTCCATCGACTACCCGAAGGTAACGATGTGGCAGCTGGTCTATGAGACCGCGGACAAGCATCCCGATATGCTCGCGCTGGAGTTCATGGGGCAGAAAATCCGCTACGCGCAGTTCAAGCAGATGATCGAGCAGGTGGCCAAGGCGCTCTGGGCGCAGGGAATCCGCCAGGGCGACCGCGTGACGATCGCCATGCCGAACTGTCCGCAGGCCGTCGCAATGTTCTATGCGCTCAACCGCGTGGGCGCGCTGGCAAACATGGTGCATCCTCTGTCGGCTTCGGGAGAATACAAATTTTTTCTGAATTTTTCCAAATCCAAAATGATCCTGACGCTCGACCAGTTCTACCCCAAGGTTGCCGAAATCCGCGACAGTCTGGACGCCCCCATCAAGGTGCTCATCACGCGCATCAGCGATGCGTTCCCCTTCCCGCTGAGCATCGGCGTACACATCGCCGCCGAGCGGAAGAACCCGAAAATCCCCGCCGGCGCGGATGTGATCCTCTGGAAGCAGTTCATGCGCGGCGCAAGCGCCGTCTCCGAGCTGCCTCTGCCGACGACGACCTGCGACGACGCGGCCGCCATTCTCTACTCCGGCGGCACCACCGGCACGATGAAGGGCATCCTCCTCTCGAGCATGAACTTCAACGCGCTCGGCCTTCAGACCGCGTATGCCAGCGGCATCCCCTTCGATGAGCTGGCGGGCAAGAAGATGCTCTCGATCATGCCCATGTTCCACGGCTTCGGTCTGGGCATCGGCATTCACATGTTCCTGATCGTCGGCGGCACGTGCATGCTGGTTCCGCGCTTCTCCGCCAAAACGTATGCGGGGCTTCTGCGCAAGAAGCAGCCGAACTTCATCGCCGGCGTGCCGACGCTGTACGAAGCGCTCATGCGCGCCGACAACGTGGACAAGCTCGATCTGTCCTGCCTGATGGGCGTGTTCTCGGGCGGCGACTCGCTCTCGTTTGAGCTCAAGCAGAAGGTGGACGCGTTCCTCATGGCGCATGGCGCCAAAGTGCAGGTGCGCGAAGGCTACGGCACCACCGAGTGCGTCACGGCCAGCTGCCTGACGCCCAAGGAGTATTACCGCAAGGGCTCCATCGGCCTGCCCTTCCCGGATACGTTCTACAAAATCGTCTCCGTCGGCACGACGGACGAGGTGCCCTTCGGCCAGGAAGGCGAAATCTGCCTGACCGGCCCGACGGTCATGATCGGCTACATGGACAACCCCGCCGAGACCGCTATGGCGCTGCGCAAGCACGCGGACGGCCGCGTCTGGCTGCACACGGGCGATCTGGGCATCATGGACGAGGACGGCTTCGTCTATTTCCGCCAGCGCATCAAGCGCATGATCATCACCTCCGGCTACAACGTCTATCCCTCGCAGATTGAGAACGTCATCGACGGCCACGAGAAGGTGCTTTACAGCTGCGTCATCGGCGTGAAGGATCCCTACAAGGTGCAGAAGGTGAAGGCGTTCGTGGTGCTTCGTCCCGGCGTGGAACCGAGCGACGCGGTGAAGGACGAGCTGATGGCGTGGTGCAAAAAGCAGATTGCCAAATACGCCATGCCCTACGATATCGAGTTCCGTTCGGAGCTTCCCAAAACGCTGGTGGGCAAGGTGGCCTACCGCACGCTGGAAGAAGAAGAAAACCAGCTTGCAAGCTGACAGCCATACAGATTTCCCGGCGCGGAAGGCGAGTGCTTTCCGCGCCGAAGCATTTTTTTGCAGGATTTTTCGATTTCTGCGGCGTATAAGGCTATGTTATTTTTGCGCTTCGCGCGGCCTTTTTTCCGCGCCCTGCGCGGCATATTTTATCGGCATTATTTCTTAAAACGCAAAGGAAGGATGAACCGCATGGCAATCGAACAAAAACCGCGCCGCCGCGGCGACCGGCCGGACGCATGGCTTGTGCGCGGGCTGGACAGTATGCATCAGATCATGCCCTACACCATGCCCAACCGCACCGACAACGAAGCCGTAATGACCGAGACCATCGAACTCTCCGCCCTGAACGCATGGCTCAAGGAAAAGAACGTTGAGGGCATCGAGTTCAAATACACCATGTTCCACGCGATTCTCGCGGCGCTGACAAAAACCATCTACGAGCGTCCCCTGCTCAACCGCTTCATCTCGCGCTGCTGCTACTACGACCGCAAGGAGATTTCCTATTCCTTCGTGGTGAAGAAAAAGCTCGCCGATCACGCCGCCGAGGCCGTTTCCATCCTGCGCGTCGATCTCGACGACGAGCGCTCCATGATCGAGCAGATGTATCAGAAGGTGCGCTCGTTCGTTTACGACGTGCGCAAGAAGGAAAAGAGCGACGGCACCACCGACGTCATGGACGTGCTCACCAAAATGCCCCGCTTCATGACGGCGTTCGTCATGTCCATCCTGCGCTTCCTTGAAAAGCGCGGCCGGATGCCGGCGTCCGTGCAGCGAGTCGATCCCTATTGCAGCACCGTGTTCATTTCCAACCTCGGCAGCATCCGCATGAGCGCGCAGTATCACCATCTGGCCAACTGGGGCACGAACTCCATTTTCGTCATCATCGGCGAGAAATACAAAAAGCGGTTCCTGCTCGACGACGGCACGGAGGAGCTGCGCGAGGTGGTCGATCTGAGCATCACGGTTGACGAACGCATCGCCGATGGCGTATACTTTGCAAACAGCGTCCACTATCTCAAGCACCTTCTGGAAACCCCGGAGCTGCTTGACAAGACCATACGCGAATAATTCCTGCAGGGAGGCAGTCGGATGGAATACAGATTCCTGCCGCATGGCGGCGAAAACGAGCGCTTCAGCGCGCTGGGGCTTGGAATGGGCGGCATTCAGAGCGCGTCCGACGCGGAAATTGAAGCGACCGTCCGCACGGCGCTCGATCACGGTGTCAATTTCTTTGACCTGTGCGCGGGCGGCGCGAACGTATACGCGCCCTTCGGCCGCGCCATTGCCGGCCGGCGCGAGCAGGTGTTCTTCCAGCTGCACTTCGGCGCGGTGTACAACGAAAAGGGCGAATACGGCTGGTCGCGGAATCTGGACAAAATCCGCGAAACCTTCGAGTGGGAGCTGAAAACGCTCGGAACCGCCTACGCCGATTTCGGCTTCCTGCACTGCATCGACGAGGACGAGGATCTTGATGCAATCGTCGCAAACGGAATTCTCGACTTCGCACGCGAAATGAAAGCGGCGGGCCGCGTGCGCCATCTCGGCTTCTCCTCGCATACGCCCTCGGTTGCAAACCGCCTGCTCGACATGGGCGGCATGGACATGATGATGTTCTCGCTCAACCCGGCCTACGACCTTGAGCAGGGCGACGAATACGGAATCGGCAGCACGTCGGAGCGCGCCGCGCTTCTGCGCCGCTGCGAAAGCGAAGGCGTCGGCGTTTCGGTGATGAAGCCGTTCCACGGCGGCAAGCTGCTCTCCGCGGAAGCCTCGCCCTTCCATGAAGCGCTGACGCGCTATCAGTGCCTGCAATACTGTCTCGACCGTCCGGGCGTGCTTTCCGCCGTGCCGGGCGTGCGTGGGCTTGACGATCTGCACGCGCTGCTCGGCTTTGCCGACGCGCCCGCTGCGGAACGCGACTACTCCGTCCTCGGGCGCTTCACGCCCGAAAGCGCCATCGGTAGCTGCGTCTATTGCAACCACTGCCAGCCCTGCCCGGCGGGTATCAACATCGGGCTGGTCAACAAGTATTTCGATCTCGCTTTGGCGGGCGACGCCATGGCGGCAAACCACTACCGCAAGCTGACCGTGAACGCCGACGCATGCCGCTTCTGCGGCCACTGCAACGGCCGCTGCCCGTTCCACGTCGATCAGATGCGCCGCATGTCCGAAATGGCGCAGTATTTCGCCTGACGGCTTTTTCCACGCAAAGCAAGCAAAAACGGCCCTTCGCCCCGCATCATGCGGAAACGAAGGGCCGTTTTCTTTACAGGGATTTACTCAGAGCCGTTTCGCCCGTTACATCACTTCAAACACAACGTTCGCCGCCAGCGGGGAAACGCTGCCGCCCACCGTGCGCGCGCGCACGGACAGCTGATACGTTCCGGCCGTTTCCGGCACGTAGGCGAAGTGCCAGTAGACCCACTTTTCGCTCGTGGCGTTCGCGGTCTCGTAAGAGGTCCACGTTTCGCCGCCGTCCAGCGAGAATTCCACGGCCGCAATCGCGTCGCCCAGATCGTCCGCGTAGCCTTCAAAGGTGACTTCGCTGCCCAGCGTGAACGCCTTCCTGACGGTGTTCATGATGGCGATTTCAGCGCGAAGCGCTTCATCGCGCTGCGCAACCTCGGGCGTTTCCGCTTCGGCCGTCAGCTCGATGTCCACAACGTCGCGCGTGAAATACTTCGCCACGGTGCGCGGCACCCACAGCTGCGTGCCGGTCGGGATATCCTTGCCGCCCACCTGATAGACGAGCATCGCGTCGTTTTCGAGCGCATAGCGCAGCGGCAGCTTCGTGCCGTAGCCATCGGAGCCGCGCACGGTGATGGTGTTCACGTCGGCGCTCATCTCGGCCAGCTCCAGCACGTCGGCGAGGCGCACGCCGGTGATTTTCGCGTTGACCGTCGCGGCGGCCGTGGCGCAGGAGCAGAGCATGGTGCTGGTCTTTGCCGGCTTTTCGCGCAGATCAACCGTGTAGGCCTTGGTGATCTTGCCGCCAACGTTGATGTAGTAGTCCGCTTTGTCCGTGCCAATGGCGAAATCGGGCTTGGCACACACGCCGGTCACGGCGGTGCCGAAAAGGTTGAACACCTCGTCGGGCGGCGTGAGCACGTCCTGATCGAAGGTGAAGGCGCCCTGCACATTGGCAACCTTGTCGTATTCGGCGCTTGCTTCGTTCACGCTCACTTCATAGCCGGTTTCGGCCATTGCGGTCTGCGCCGCGCCGGAGGCGAGCATCGCGGCGCCTGCCGCGCCGGAAAGAATCCGTTTCATATCTTTCTTCATTTTGATTTTCCTCCCTGTCACTGCGCGTTGACCATCATGGTCGCCGGCGTTTCGGAAACAAGGCCGCTTTCGGTCACGGAGCGAACCTGAAGCACATACGCGCCGGGTTCCGAAGGCGTGAAGGTGTAATGCCAGTAGACCCACACGCCGCACTTGGCGTCTTCGGTCTCAAAGCGCTGCCACGTCTGGCCGCGGTCGAGCGAGAATTCCACGGCGACGATCGGATCGTCGTAGCCGTCGGCATAGCCTTCAAAGGTGTAGGGCTCGCCCACTTCGACGATCTGGCCTTCCTTGGTGTAGAACACGGCGGCGTTCGGCTTGTTGAAGAAGCGGCCGTCCTCCTCGCGCACCCAGCCGACGTAGAGGTAGAGATCCTCAACCGGCTCATCGGACACGAGCAGGTGGTTGCACTGCTTGGCGAAGTTCGGCGCGCCCATGCCGGCAATCCAGGACTGCACCGGGTAGCCCTGATAAATCTGCAGCGGTTCGCCGTCGATGGCGTAAACGAGCAGCGCGTCCTCCTCGGAGTAGTTGCTCAGATGTTCAAACGTCACGGGGTAGGCGCACACTTCGTCCGCCGGGAAGGTATAGACTTCAATCGCACCTTCCTGCACGCCCGCTTCGTCGAGCAGGTACTTGATCGGGATGCCTGTCACTTCGTTGGTGGTGATCAGCGCGCCGGTGGCCGGGTCCAGCGTGCAGTGCATGGTCATCGTGCGGGTGACGGAAGGATACTTCTCGATCATCTCGCCCAGCGTGATGGTGAAGGGATTGTCCACCAGACCGTCCACGGTGATCTCCCAGTCCTCAAAAGCGAATTCGCTCTCGTCCAGATCGTTGACGTAATCGTCATAGACCATATAGTCGGAGAAACCGGCCAGCCAGTTGAGCGAGAACATATCGTCCTTGTCGGTCTTGGTCGTCTGATCCCACGTGAATTCGGACTCGATGCTTTCGCTGTCCACATCGATGATGCCGCGCAGGCGGTCATACTTCACCTTGTCCCACAGCATCATCTTGCCGTTGGATTCGTTCGCGTCGTGGCAGCTCATGCAGTCGCCGCCCATCGCGGTGAACGTGACGCTCTTGTGAAGGCCGTGCATGACGGAGCCGAAGTTGTAATACTCAGGCACGTAGCCTGGAGAATAGGTGTGGCAGCTAATGCAGTGATCGACCGTCACGTCCACATCGCCGGCAAAGTTAATGTCCATGTGACCCATGGGCAGGTTGTTGAGCGTTTCCTGCAGGTTGGTGTGGCAGGCGTAGCAGCCGCGCTCGTCCGCCTTGAGAACGTACATATTGTAGATGCCCTCATCCTGCGGCGTGCGCTGAATCTTGACGCCGTTTTCCAGTTCGCGCACCTCGGGAACGTTTTCAAGCTGAACCGCGGCCATCGCTTCGGCCAGATCCTGCTCGATGTGATACGGATCATACTCCGTGCTTTCCGCTGACGCCGCGCAGGCGCACAGCACCATTGCCAGCGCGATCAGCAGCGCGGACAACGCCCGTTTGGGGTTTTTCATGATACATCCTCCCTTGATAACTCCGGGCACTTCAGCCCTGTCTTTTTTTATTGTATTCCTTTGATAAATCTCTGTCAATGTCCGGTTCGCGACAATGTTGCTGTCGCCCGCGCGACATTTTCTTTCAGCGCCCTGCGCTGAAAAACAGAACGCTGCATTTGCTTTTTTCCCCTGTTTTTGTTATGATAAAAGAATTCCCGACAAAAGCAAAGAGGTGCGTTTTCTTGCAGACATATAATCGCAACGAAATGACGGAGGGGCCGATTCTCCCCGCGCTGCTCAAATTCTGCGGGCCGGTGCTTGTGGCGCTTTTCCTGCAATCGCTCTACGGCGCGGTCGATCTGATGGTCGTCGGCCAGTTCGGCGATGCGGCGAGCGTTTCCGGCGTCGGCACGGGCAGCGCAGTGATGCAGCTGGTCACCATGATTCTCTCCGGCCTGACCACCGGCGCAACGGTCGTCATCGGGCGGCACATCGGCGAAAAACGCCCCGAAGCCGCGGGACGCACGGTCGGCGCAGCCGTAGCGCTGTTCACTGTCGTCGCCGTGATTCTGACGGCGCTGATGGTCGTTTTCACGCGGCCGCTGGTGCTTCTGATGCAGACTCCCGCCGAAGCGGTTGACAAAGCCGTGGAGTATGTCCGCATCTGCTCGTGGGGCATCATTTTCATCACCGCCTATAACGTCCTCAGCGGCATCTTCCGCGGGCTGGGCGACTCGAAGCGCCCGATGATTTTCGTCGCCATTGCGTGCGTTGCGAATATCCTCGGCGATCTGTTCTGCGTGGGCGTGCTGCACATGGACGCCGCCGGCGCGGCGCTTGCCACCGTGGCGGCGCAGGCGATCAGCGTCGTGCTGTCTCTGGTGATTATCTCCCGGCAGAACCTGCCCTTCAAATTCTCGTGCAAGCTGATCCGCTTTGACCGCGCGGAAATCGCCGACACGCTGCGTATCGGCGCGCCGATCGCTTTTCAGGATGCGCTGGTGCATCTCTCCTTCCTGCTGCTCAACGCGATTATCAACCACATGGGGCTGCTGCAATCGGCCGGCTACGGCGTTGCGGAGCGCGTGACGGGCTTTATCTTCCTTGTTCCCTCCGCCGTCATGGCGGGCGCTTCCACGCTGGTGGCACAGAATATCGGTGCAAACCGCCCCGACCGCGCGCGGCAGGTGCTTTTCACCTCCATGGGCGCGGGCACGGCGGCCGGCGTGCTGCTTTTCTGCGCGGGCTTCTTCTTCGGCGGGCCGCTCGCCTCGATTTTCTCGAACGATCCGGGCGTCGTCGCACAGGCCGCCGATTATCTGCGCGGCTTCTCCGCCGATTGTCTGCTGACCTGCGTGCTCTTTGCATTCACCGGCTATTTCAACGGCTGCGGGCGAACGATGTACGTCATGGCGCAGGGCATCACCTCGTCGTTCCTTGTGCGCGTTCCGGCGTCCTACCTGCTGGCAAAAACGACGGGCGCGACGCTTGCGCGCATCGGGCTGGCCGCGCCGCTTGCAACCCTCTACGGCATCCTGCTGTATTTCTTCTGCTACCGCAAAATGCGCCGCGCGGAAGGCGACTGAGCGCGTTTTTCCGGCGCGGAGCGCCTGACGAAACCACCTTCTGTCCGTGCGAAAGGAGCCTGTCATGACAGAAAATCTGCGCGTTTGTCTCGTCAATGATTCCTTCCCGCCCACCATCGACGGCGTTGCCAACGCAGTGGTCAACTACGCGCGCGTCATCACACAGAATCACGGCTTTGCCTCCGTTCTCACGCCCTACTACCCCGACGCGGACGACTCGGCGTATCCCTTTCCCGTGCTGCGCTATCCGAGCATTGACACGCAGCGCCTTGTCGGCTATCGCGCGGGGCTGCCGTTTTCCTCAGAGCTGCTGCGAAAAACCGACGAGTCGCATTTCTCCATCATCCACAGCCACTGCCCCGTCGCATCCACAGTGCTTGCGCGGATGCTCCGCGCGCAGCTGGATCTGCCCGTCGTGTTCACCTACCACACTAAGTTTGATGTGGACATTGCAAAATCCGTGCGCGGCCGCCTCTTTCAAGAAGAGGCCGTCCGCCTGCTGGTGCAGAATATTTCCGCCTGCGACGAAATTTGGACGGTCAGCCGCGGCGCGGGCGAAAACCTGCGTTCGCTCGGCTATGAGGGCAGCTTCACCGTCATGCCCAACGGCGTGGATTTTCCCGTCGGGCGCGTGCCGGACGAGACGGTTCGCTCCGTCACGGCGGGATACGATCTTCCCGCAGACGTGCCGGTCTTTCTCTTTGTCGGCCGCATGATGTGGTATAAGGGCATTCGCATCACGCTCGACGCGCTGCGCAAGCTGCGCGGCGAGGGGCGCGATTTCCGCATGGTGTTCGTCGGCGGCGGCACGGACAAGGACGAAATCGTCCGCTACACCGAATCGCTCGGTCTGAGCGACCGGGTTTTCTTTGCGCCGCCGCTTCAGAATCGCGATCACATTCGCGCGTGGTATTGCCGCGCCGATCTGTTCCTTTTCCCTTCGACGTTCGATACGAACGGGCTTGTCGTCCGCGAGGCCGCCGCGTGCGGGCTTGGCAGCGTGCTGGTACGCGGCAGCTGCGCCGCGGAGGATATCGCCGACGGCCGCACGGGCCTGCTCATCGATGAAACCGCCGAATCCATGGCCGCGGTGCTTTCCGCGCTCTGCGCGGACAGAGACGCGATGCATCGCGTCGGCGAGCACGCCCAGCGGGAAATCTACCTCTCATGGGACGACGCCGTGGCACGCGCCTGCGACCGCTACAGCGCGGTGATTGAGAATTACAACTCCGGAAAATATCCGCTTCACGAGCGCCCTTCGGACGAGCTGTTCCACTGGCTCACCAATGCGCTTGAACTGCAAAACAAAATCAAAGCGAAACGCGGGAAATAAACAGCGACGCCCCCGTGCTCTGCAATGGAGCGCGGGGGCGTTTTTTTGTTTCAGTTCGGGGTTACTGCATTTCGTCTATCTGCTGCATGATGCTCTGCATGTTGCTGTCGAGCACGGACGCGGTTTCCGCGCACATGCGCAGCTGATCGGCGAAGCGGTGCGGCAGCTCCGCCGCGTTTTTGTATTGCAGCTCATGCTCCAGCGAAGCCCACGAGTCCATGGCAATGGTGCGCAGCTGAATTTCCACCGGCACGGTTTCGCGGTGCGAAGCCAGATGCACCGGCACGGCGACGAGCAGGTGCAGCCCGCGATAGCCGCTCTCCTTGGGCGTCAGAATGTAATCGCGGCGGCGCAGCAGCGTCACATCCTCCTGCTTGATCAACATTTCGGCAAGGCAATAAATGTCATTGATGTAAGAGCAAACAACGCGGATGCCGGCAATATCGCGGACGCCCTCGCGCAGCGCTTCGATGGTCATCGGAAGCTCCTTGCGGCGCATTTTGCGCAGCACGCTCTCCGGCATCTTGATGCGGCTTTCGATATGATGCACGGGCGCGCGGCTGTAGTTCATGCGGAATTCGTCGTCGAGCACTTCGAGCTTCGTGCAGACCAGCTTCATCGCGCCGCGATATACGGGCGTAAGCGCCGCAAAATCGCGCAGCATCGGCGTGACCTCGCCGCCCTCCGGCAGGTTTTGCAGCGAGGCAAGGCTGAACGAATCGCGCTTTTCCAGAATCATCGTTTTCCCCCGTTTCTCCGCTTTTATCGACAGCATATTGCAGGGATATAAAAAGAAGTTAAACAAAAGGGAATAAATTCCTTGCAAAAACCGGAAAAATTCAAAATTTGTTTATATAGAATTGAAATTTGTGAGTACAATCATAATCAGACGGGATAAAAAATCCGCGCAGCGCGCGGATAGAACAGACCGTACATTTGCCATGCGAGGTGAAAAGAATGAAGAATTCCTGCTTTGCGCTCGCGGCGGACGGCCGCTGCCGTGTGTTGACGGTTGGAATGTGTCAGGGTGAAAATTGCCCGTTCTATAAAACGCAGGCGCAGTTCGATCACGATCGGGACATGGCCCGCGAGAGCGTCCTGCGCCTGAGCGATGAAGATCGCACATGGATTGCGGAAAAATATTTCGACGAAAACAAGCTCTGGCGTGATATCGGCCTGTGAGCTTCAGCGCGCTTTGCGGCGCGCGCGGAGGATCAGCCCGATGGCAAGCCCTACAAGCGCCGGGCACACCCAGCCCAGCCCGAGGCTGAACAGCGGCAGATACCTGCCGCAGAACGCCTGCACCGCATGACGCATCCCCGAAAACGCCGCAATCTCCGGCAGCGCGCCGATGAAATCGATCACGGCGGCGGGCAGCGTGAACGCCGTTACGCAGCAATACACCGCACGGTCATGGTCGAAGAACCTGCCGAGAAGCCCGAGCAGAATCAGCGTGATGGTCGGCGGGTACAGCAGCATCAGCACGGGAATCGAATAAGCGATGATCGTATCCAGACCAAGGTTTGCAATCAGGAAGGACAGCACGCTGAAGATCACCGCCCACGCGCGATACTTCGGCCCCTTCGGAAACATCAGCACGAACGTCTCCGAGCAGCTGGTCACCAGCCCGACGGACGTTTTCAGGCAGGCCAGCGTGACAATGGCCGCAAGAATCAGCGAGCCGGCCTTGCCGAAATAATGCCCGGAAATCACCGAAAGCACTTCGCCTCCGTTGGAGCAGGCGACGCCCGCGCCGCTGCTCTGCGTGCCGGCGATGGTCACGGCGAGATAAATCACGCCCATCATGATGCAGCTGAAAATGCCCGCGCGCGCCGTTTCTGCTGCGACGTGTTCGGGCTTTTCCACACCCAGCCCGCGCACGACGTTGACCACGACGATGCCGAAGGCAAGGCTGGCAATCGCGTCCATGGTGTTGTAGCCTTCAAGGAAGCCGGTGAAGAACGGCTGCTCGATGTACGCGCCGGTGGGCTGCACGTCCGCCACGCGCGCCATAGGATGAAGCAGCGCGGTTACGACGAGAACGCCGAGAAAGAGCAGAAACGCCGGCGTGAGGAACTTGCCAACATACGTCAGGATTTTGCCCGGACGCAGCGAGAAGCCCAGCACAATCAGGAAAAACACAGCGGAGAATACGGGCAGCGCCGCGCCGTGCGCGCCTTCGCCCAGCAGCGGCGTGATGCCGATGGTGAACGGCACCGTCGCGCAGCGCGGAATGGCGAAGAACGGGCCGATGGTCAGGTACAGCGCGCAGGTGAACACAATGCTGTATCTGCGGCTGACCTTGCTGCTCAGGTCAAGCAGTCCGTCGCTGCGGCTCAGGCCGATGGCGGCCACGCCCATCAGAGGCAGACCCACGCCGGTGATGAGAAAGCCGAAAAATGCCGGCCATACGTTTTTTCCGGCCAGCTGACCCATATATACGGGAAAAATCAGATTGCCCGCGCCGAAGAACATGCCGAAAAGCATGGTGGCGATGAACAGGGTTTCTCTGCCGTTGAGTTTCTTTTTCATTTCTCATCGCGCCTTTCCTGTGAATATTCCGCCGCAGGGCGGCTTTTTTTACGGCGCAAAGCGCCTTCAAAAATCAGATATCCCCGAAAATCTCCGGCAGAAAGCGCTGCATTTCTTCCAGCAGCGGCTGCGCAACCTGCCGCATCTGCGGGTGCGGACGACCCGTCGTGCCCGCCGCACGCAGACGGAAAAAATGCCGCCATTCGCGCAGGTTCATCGTGACGACGATCTCGGTCTTGAGGCTCGTCGGCAGCACGTCGCGCGCGAACTCAGGCGCGACGCCTTTTTCCAGCAGCGCAAAATACGCCTGCTCGCACGCCTCGCACGCCTGCTTCCACACGGCGTAAGCCTCCGAATCCGGCTCAAACGCCACCGGCCGGACGACCGTGATTTCGCTGCCGAATTTTTCTTTGTTGTAGGAGCAATACCGCGTCGACTCCTGCGCATAGCTTGCCACGCGATGCCGCACGATTTCATGGCTGACGCCGCGATCGATGCAGAAGCGTACCGTCATGCCGACATGCTCGATCATCGCCTCATGCCCAGCCGACACAAGGTTTCGGACGAACTTCGCCGTGGCCTCGGGCGATTGATTCTTCGCCGCGGATTTGTAGCAGGTGCGCGCCGCATCCTCAATGGCCGAAAGAATCTCCATCCTTGCCGCCTCGTCTGTCTTTGCCGGGCGGACAATCTCATATCCGGGTTCGATGATGCGCATTCTTCTCGCTCTCTTCCCGCGCTGCGCGCTGATGATTTTTTCAGTATAGCATGACGTATATTCTTTTTCAAGCCGACGGGCGCTGCAAAATGCAACAAAAATGAAGGGCGCATTTGCTTTCCTGCAAATACGCCCGTTGAGTCATTCAATCAGCATCGCGTCGCCGAAGCTGAAAAAGCGGTATTTCTTTTCCACCGCTTCGCGGTAGGCCGCCAGCGCTTCCTCGCGCCCCATAAACGCGGAGATGAGCATGAGCAGCGTGCTTTCAGGCAGGTGGAAGTTGGTAATCATTGCGTCGGTGGCATGGAAAGGCACGCCGGGGGTAATGAAAATGCCCGTATAGCCCGCGCCTGCGCGCACGATTCCATCCTCGCCGGTCACGGTTTCCAGCGTCCGCACAGAGGTCGTGCCCGTGCAGACGATGCGTCCGCCGCGCGCGCGCGCCGCGTTCAGCCGGTCGGCGGCTTCCTGCGTCACCTCGTAATACTCGGTGTGCATCACATGCTCGGAAACATCCCGCACCTTCACCGGGCGGAACGTCCCCAGCCCCACATGCAAGAGCACCGGCACGATATCGACGCCCTTTTCGCGGATGCGCTCAAGCAGCTCGGGCGTAAAATGCAGCCCGGCCGTCGGCGTGGCGGCGGAGCCGTTCGTCTTGGCGTAAACGGTGTTATAGCGCTGCGGGTTCTCCAGCTTTTCATGGATGTACGGCGGCAGCGGCATGGAGCCGAGCCGGTCAAGAATCTCCTCAAACACGCCGTCGAAGTGGAACTTCACCAGCCGTCCGCCGTCGTCGGAGGTGCGCTCGACGATTTCCGCGCGAAGCGCGCCTTCGCCAAACTCGCACTGCGCGCCCACCTGAAGCCGCTTGCCCGGCCGCACGAGCGCCTCCCATGTGTCATAATCCCTGCGGCGCAGGAGCAGAAACTCCACCACGCCGCCTGTGCCGGTCTTGTTGCCGATCAGGCGCGCGGGGATGGTGCGCGTGTTATTGATCACCAGCGCGTCGCCGGGGTTGAGATAATCGATCACGTCGCGGAAAATCCTGTGCTCGCGCACGCCGCTGTCGCGGTGAATCACCATGAGCCGGCTCGAATCGCGCGGCTCCACGGGCGTCTGCGCGATCAGCTCCTGCGGAAGATCATAATAAAAATCGCTTGTCTGCATTTCAGTCCAGCTGCATCCTTATCTGCCCGTCCAGCGCTGCGCGCGCAGGCGGCGCAATTTTCATGTGTTGATACGCGGCGTCCGTCACGATGCGGCCGCGCGGGGTACGCATGATAAACCCCAGCTGCAAAAGGTACGGCTCGTAAACGTCCTCGATCGTCGTCGCATCCTCGCCGGTCGTCGCAGCCAGCGTATCCAGCCCGACCGGGCCGCCGCCGAATTTCTCCATCATCGCGCGCAGAACGGCGCGGTCGATGTTGTCAAGCCCCAGCCCGTCGATGTGCTGCATGTCCAGCCCGTCGCGCGCGGCTTCAAGCGTGATGCGCCCTTCCTTCATCACCTGCGCGTAATCGCGCACGCGGCGAAGCAGCCTGTTGGCGATTCGCGGCGTGCCGCGCGAACGGCGCGCAATCTCGCGGAGCCCTTCGTCGTCCGCCGGAACGCCAAGAATTTTCGCGGAGTTGGTCACAATCTGCGTCAGCTCGTCCGTCGAATACAGCTGCAGGCGGAAAAGAATTCCGAAACGATCGCGCAGCGGCGCGGTGAGAAGGCCGGCGCGCGTCGTCGCGCCCACGAGCGTGAACTTCGGCAGATCAACGCGGATCGACCGCGCGCTGGGGCCTTTGCCGATCATGATATCCAGCGCATAGTCCTCCATCGCGGAGTAGAGCACTTCCTCAACCGTGTGCGAAAGGCGGTGGATTTCGTCGATGAACAGCACATCGCCCGCGTTCAGGTTCGTCAGAATTGACGCCAAATCGCCCGCGCGCTCAATCGCCGGGCCAGAGGTGATACGGATGTTCTGCCCCATCTCCGCGGCGATGATGCCCGCCAGCGTCGTTTTGCCAAGGCCGGGCGGGCCGTAGAGCAGGATGTGGTCGAGCGGGTCGTGCCGCTTCAGCGCCGCCTGAAGATAAATCCGCAGGCTTTCCTTTACTTCTGTCTGGCCGACGTATTCCTCCAGCGTTTTCGGGCGCAGAGAGCGCTCGGCCTCGTCGTCCTCCGGGCGGTAGCCCGGCATAATCAGTCTGTCCTGTTCCATCCGGTCAGCCTCCCAGTCCCTTCAGGGCGAGCAAAATCAGCATGTCGGCGGTGTCGGCCTTGTCGCGCACGGCGTTGACGGCGCGCTGCGCCTCCGTGCCGGAATACCCCAGCGCCAACAGCGCCTGCACGGCCTCCTGCGAAGCGTCGGGGTTCAGCGCCGCCGCAACGGGCGCGCCGCCCGTATCGACGTCCTCCGCATCGACCTTATCCTTCAATTCGAGGATGATGCGCTGCGCCGTCTTCTTGCCCACGTTGGGCGCGCGCGCGATGCTCGTCGCGTCGCCGGTGAGAATTGCAAGCGACAAATCGCGCAGCGACAGCGTGGAAAGCACGCCCAGCGCCGTGCGCGAGCCGATGCCGCTCACAGCGCAGAGCCTGCGGAACATCTCGCGGTCTTCCTTCGTGGCGAATCCATAGAGATCCATGCCGCCGTCATATACGGAAAAATGCGTGTAGCAGCGGAAGGTTTCCCCCGCCGCGGGCGCTGCGGCAATGGTCGATGCGGGGCAGAGCAGCAGAAAGCCTACGCCGCCCACGTCGATGACCAGTTCGCCCGCGCGTTTTTCGGCCACGCGGCCTTCAATGTGTGAAATCATTCAGAACTCCTTACTTGATCTTGAACAGTTCGCGCGAGCGCGCGGAATGCGCGTGCGTGATCGCGGCTGCAAGCGCGTCGGCCGCGTCGTCCGGGCGCGCGATTTCCTGCATGTTGAGCAGTATCTTCACCATCGTCTGCACCTGATGCTTGTCCGCCTTGCCGTAGCCGACAACCGCCTGCTTGATCTGCATGGGCGTGTATTCGTAGAGGTTGTCGGTATAGCGCGAACAGGCGACGAGCGCCACGCCGCGCGCCGCGCCGACCGAAAGCGCCGTCGTGACGTTGCGCGCAAAGAACAGCTCCTCAAACGCGATATCGTCCGGCTTGTAGATGTTCAAAAGCTCCTGCACGCCCGAATCAATCGCGCGCAGCCGGATAGGGAACGACTGCCCCGGCGGCGTGCCGAGGGTTCCGTATTGAATCAGCCGGTGCCGGCTGCCGTCCGTTTCAATGACGCCCCAACCCATCGTGGCGAGGCCGGGGTCGATGCCGAGAATAATCAAAGCAAACCTCTTCTATTTCCAAACATGTGTTTCCAATTCATTAGAATAGTCGTTTTTCGCGCGTTTGTCAACGTGCGGCGCTGCAAAAAGAAACAGGGCGCGCTTTTTTCGGTTTTGACAGCCGATTTTCAGGAATATATAATAGTATTGATCTTTCGAGGAAGGGCGGAAGAAGGATGTTCTGGTATTTCTCTCTCAATCCCATCCTGATTGCGGCAGCCGTCATTCCGGCGGCGGCGCTGATGATTTTCGTCTATCGTGCCGACCGGCTGGAAAAGGAATCGCTGGTGCAGCTCGCTTCCCTGCTGGTCAGCGGCGTAATCGCCACGGCGCTGGCGAAGGTAACCGAGCGCGCGGGCGATTTTGTTCTCAGGCTCGCGCTGCCTGGAAACATCGAAGCCTACAATTTTCTGATGTATTTCGGGGTGGTGGCGTTTTCGGAGGAGGGGTTCAAGTACCTGCTGCTCAAGCGCCGCACATGGCGCAGCGCCGGGTTCAACTGCCAGTTTGACGCGGTGGTTTACGCGGCGTTCGTTTCGCTTGGGTTCGCTCTGTGGGAGAATATCGCCTATGTGCTGATGTACGGCTTTGGCACGGCACTTTTGCGCGCGGTGACGGCCGTGCCGGGGCACGCCTGCTTCGGCGTGTTCATGGGCGCGTTTTACGGTATGGCGCGGCGGTACGCCAATGAGGGGCGCGAAAGCGCCTCCAAAAGATGCCGCGTGCTCGCCGTGGTCTGTCCTGCGCTTCTGCATGGCGCGTATGATTACATCGCATCCGGCTCCATGCAGAGCGAATGGATATTCATCGCGTTCGTGGCGGCGCTGTTCGCCGCAGCGTTCGTGATGACGCGCCGTCTCTCCGCCACAGACCGATATATTCACTGAAGAAGAAAGGAAGATGCAAATGAAGGAAGTCAAGAAGCCGCCGAAGAAACCGCTTATCTATTACGCGTTTATTTCAGGGCTGGTTCTGCTGCTGCTCAACGCGCTGGTGTTCCCGAAGCTGCTGTCCGTGCAGGTGCGCGAGGTGGGCTACAGCGATTTTCTCTCCATGCTCGACGAGGGCCGGATCGACGCCGTTGAAATCGAGGACGACCAGATTATTTTCTGCGACAACGCCGAGCCGGCAAACTACTACAAGACCGGCCGCATTGACGATGCGAAGCTGGTTGACCGGCTGCACGAAAAGAACGTCAGCTTTGCGCAGCAGATCACTGAAACCATGTCGCCGCTGCTTTCCTTCCTGATCACATGGATTCTGCCCATCGCAGCTTTCAGTATGCTGGGCCGCCTGCTTTACAGCGGCATGAGCAAAATGAACGGCGGCGCGGGCGGCATGAACGCATTGCAGCTGGGCAAGGCGAACGCGAAAATCTACATCGAATCGCAGACGGGCGTGAAGTTCGACGACGTTGCGGGCGAGGACGAGGCGAAGGACGCCCTGCGCGAGATTGTCGATTTCCTGCACAACCCGGACAAATACAAAGAAGTCGGCGCCGTGATGCCTAAGGGCGCGCTGCTCGTCGGCCCTCCCGGCACGGGCAAAACGCTGCTGGCCAAAGCCGTTGCAGGCGAAGCGAGCGTTCCGTTTTTCTCCATCAGCGGCAGCGAGTTCGTTGAAATGTTCGTGGGCATGGGCGCGGCGAAGGTGCGCGACCTGTTCAAGCAGGCCAACGAGAAAGCGCCCTGCATCGTGTTCATCGACGAAATCGACACCATCGGCAAAAAGCGCGACACCAGCGGCATGGGCGGCGGCAACGACGAGCGCGAGCAGACGCTCAACCAGCTGCTCACCGAAATGGACGGCTTCGACGGCACGAAGGGCGTGGTGATTCTCGCGGCGACGAACCGCCCCGAAACGCTCGACCCGGCGCTTCTGCGCCCCGGCCGCTTCGACCGCCGCATTCCCGTCGAGCTGCCCGACCTGCACGGGCGCGTCGCCATCCTGAAGGTACACGCCAAAAAGGTGAAGCTGGACGGCGAAATCAACTACGAGAAAATCGCGCGCACGGCCGCCGGCGCAAGCGGCGCAGATCTGGCGAACATCGTCAACGAAGCCGCGCTGCGCGCGGTTCGCATGGGCCGTAAAGCCGTAACGCAGCAGGATTTTGAGGAGAGCGTGGAAACCGTCATCGCAGGCGAGCAGAAGAAAAAGCAGGTGCTCTCCGAGAAGGAAAAGGCCATCGTGGCAAGCCACGAAATCGGTCACGCGCTCGTCGCGGCGTGCCAGACGCATTCCGCGCCCGTGCAGAAGATCACGATCATCCCGCGCACGAACGGCGCGCTCGGCTACACCCTGCAGGTGGATGAGGACGAGCATTTCCTCATGAGCCGCGAGGAGCTGGAAAACAAAATCGCCACGCTGACCGGCGGCCGCGCCGCGGAGGAAATCGTGTTCGGCAGCATCACCACCGGCGCGTCCAACGACATCGAAAAAGCCACGCAGCTCGCGCGCGCCATGATCGCGCGCTACGGCATGAGCGACGAATTCGACATGGTTGCCATGGAGCAAACGAGCGGCCAATACCTCGGCGGCGACTCGCAGCTCGCCTGCTCGCAGGAAACGGCGTCGCGCATCGATCGGCTGACGGTTGAAATGGTGCAGCGGCAGCACGAAAAAGCGCGCGCAATCCTGAATGAAAATCGCGCAAAGCTCGACGAGCTGTCGGCGTTCCTGATTGAAAAGGAAACCATCACGGGCAAGGAATTCATGGCGATTCTCGAAAACAAATAAACGTTCTGTCTTTCCGGCAGAAAGCAAAAGCGCCGCAGTCTGTTTCTTCGCAGACGGCGGCGCTTTTGCTGTACGCGCTTTGCGCGCATAAAAAATCCGCCCCTGCGTCGCGCGCTGTCTTCCCGGCTGCCACAGACGGCGGCGCTTTTTTCTGTACGCGCTTTGCGCGCATAAAAAATCCGCCCCTGCATCGCGCGGGAGCGGATGTGTTTCACTTCAATTCTGGCCGCGTTACGGATGCACGACGCTTCCGAGCGCTTCACCCTGCGCCACGCGCAGAATGTTGTCCGGATCGTCCAGCCCGAAAACGCGCACAGCGGGCATGTGGTTTTCCTTGCAGAGAATCAGCGCCGCCTCGTCCATCACCTTCA
>CAZKJW010000024.1:0-1514 GCA_964553125.1 uncultured Oscillospiraceae bacterium | reverse complement strand
GCGGGCATGTGGTTTTCCTTGCAGAGAATCAGCGCCGCCTCGTCCATCACCTTCAGGCCGCGCCGCTGCGCTTCTTCGTAGGTGAGGTCAGTGAGCAGCTTCGCGGCGGGGTTGACGCGCGGGTCGTCGTCGTAGACGCCGTCCACGTTCTTGGCCAGCAGAATGGCGTCGGCTTCGATTTCGATTGCGCGAAGCGCCGCCGCCGTGTCGGTCGAGAAGAACGGGCAGCCGCTGCCGCAGGAGAACAGCACGACGCGCCCCTTCTCAAGGTGGCGGATGGCGTCGCGGGTGGTGTAGGTTTCGGCAAAGCGCGGCATCGGAACGGCGCTCATGTTGCGCGCGTCCAAGCCGAGCTGCGCGAGCGCATCCTGCATGGCGGTGCAGTTGACGGCGGTGCCGAGCATCCCCATGTTGTCGGCGTTGACGGCGTTCATGCCGGCGGCCGGGCCTTTGCGCCCGCGCCAGATGTTGCCCGCACCGATGACGACGGCCACCTGAATCCCTTCGTCGTGCAGGCGCTTGAGCGCCGCCGCGACGCGGTGAATCTGTGCAAAGTCAAAGAGAATTCCGTTTTCGCCCAGCGCTTCGCCGGAAAGTTTAATCAATACGCGCTTGTACATGCGATTCACTCCCTGAAAAAAGGGGCCGCCCAACGAGGCGTCCCCTTTTGCTTTGTGTGGAATTACTTCACCTTTTCGAGGTTCGCGGCGATTTCAGCAGCGAAATCGTCCTTGCGCTTCTCGATGCCTTCTCCGCGCTCATAGCGCACGAAACGGCGGATGGAGATCTTTTCGCCGATGGCGACGGTGGCTTCGGAAATCAGATCGCGGATGGTCTTGTCCGGATCCTTGACGAAGGGCTGTTCCATCAGGCAGACTTCTTTGTAGTACTTCTCGATGCGGCCTTCGACCATGCGCTCGACGATCTTCTCGGGCTTGCCTTCGTTGAGAGCCTGCGCGCGAAGAACTTCCTTTTCCTTCTCGAGGTTGTCGGTGGGCACGTCGGCCTTGTCGAGGAATTCGGGCTTGGCGGCGGCGATGTGCATGGCAACGTCATGGCACAGAGCCTTGAAGCGATCGGTGTTGGCAACGAAGTCGGTTTCGCAGTTGACTTCGACGAGCACGCCGATTTTTCCGCCCATGTGAATGTAGCTTTCAACCAGACCTTCGGCGGCGATGCGGCCGGCCTTCTTGGCGGCGGCGGCAAGTCCCTTTTCACGGAGCAGGTCGATGGCCTTATCCATATCGCCGTTGGCTTCGATCAGCATCTTTTTGCAGTCGAGCATGCCGGCGCCAGTGCGCTCGCGCAGTTCCTTAACCAATGCAGCAGTAACTTCCATGGGAATTCCTCCTATATAAAGTTTCTGTCGGTGTGGGAGAATCAGGCTTCGGCGGGAACTTCAGTGGGTTCCGCCTGCTCGCCCTGCTTGCCTTCGAGAACGGCGTCGGCCATCTTGCCAGCGATCAGCTTGACGGCACGGATGGCGTCGTCGTTGCCGGGGATGACGTAATCGA
>CAZKJW010000023.1:16087-24568 GCA_964553125.1 uncultured Oscillospiraceae bacterium | reverse complement strand
GCTTCGGCGAGCGCAGGGAGCGCCGCCAGCGCCTCGGAAAGCGTGTTGCGGTTGTTGCCGACCTCGACCAGCAGCGCGGCGGCGGAGACGTGCTGGTTGTAGCGCCCCGTTTTGACGGATGGGCTGCGGCACAGGCCGGGACAGCGCGCGTTGACGGCGTTGGTCAGCGCCTGTGCAAGCGCGAGGTTCTTCTCCCAGTCCGGCTTTTGCGCGAAGCGGCGGCCGTTCCACATGCCTTCGCCCGTGCCGACGAGAAACATCAGCCGCGCGGCGGGGCGGCCGTCTGCGTCGAGCGTGTTCGCGGCGGTCTGGCTGGTTGCGTATGCGTCGCGGTGCAGGTCGAGATACAGGTCAAAGGTTTCCTCGCGCGCGAAGTAGTTCTCCAGCGCTTCCAGCGAGCGCGCATACGCGTTGTTCAGGGAAGGCAGCTCGAAGTTCGTGTCGTCGTGAACGACCTCCATGCCGTAATCGCGCCGCAGAATTTCAGCGAGCGCCGCGCCCAGCCGCACCACGCTGTATCGCGCGTCGCGCGTGCGCCAGCGCTCCGTGGGCGCGTACTGGCCCTCGTAATCCGGTTCGTAGGCTTCGCAGGTGTGCGAGTGATAGATCAGCACGCGCTTTTGCGCGGTGCTTGGCTGCGGCGTTTCGCTGCGGGAGATTTCCACCTCGATTGCGTCGCCCGGCAGGTCTTCGGGCTCGGCGGCTTCCGGCTGCGTCAGGTTCACGTCGAGCCGCGCGGCCGCCGCCGAATACGGCGGAATCGCCGCCATGGCGAGTAGCCCGCCCAGCATGAAAAGCGCCAGCGCGCGTCCATAGGCTTTTTTCATACGCGCCCTCAGTTCAGCAGGCCGGGGATTTCTTCCGCCGCCAGCCGACTTTGCAGCGCGCGGTTGACGCCGCCTGCGAGCAGCCGCGCCATTTGCGTCACGCGCTCGTCCACCTCGCGCGGGGTGACCACCAGATCGCCGAGCCGCCGCGCGACGACGCGATTCACCATCGTCTCCAGCGCGGCGGAGTGATCGGCGCCGTCCTCCGGCATGTCTTCGGAAAGCAGGTCGAGCGCGTCGCGCACGATTGTGGAAGCATAGACCACCATCGGCACGCCCACGGCGATGACCGGCACGCCGAGCGTCTCCTGATTCAGCCCCAGCCGGTGATTGCCCACGCCGCTCCCCGGCTGGATGCCGGTATCGGAAATTTGCAGCGTGGTGCAGATGCGGCTTGTTTCGCGCGCGGCCAGCGCGTCGATGGCGATCACAGCGTCGGGCTTTGCGTGTTCGACGATGCCCTGCGCCATTTCCGCCGTTTCCAGCCCGGTCACGCCCAGAACGCCCGGCGCGACGGCGCTGACGCACCGAAGCCGCCCCTTGAGCGGGACGGGCGTATTCTCGCGCATATGGCGCGTGACGAGCACGCCGTCGATTGTGCGCGGGCCGAGCGAGTCCGCCGTGATGCGCCGGTTGCCAAGCCCGATGACCAGCACCGCGCCAAGCTCCGGAAGCATCCCGGCAAGCGTGTGGGCAAGCCTGTCCTCTGCGACCTGCAAAAGCTCCGCGTCCGGGCCGGAAAGCCCCTCGCTTTCCAGCGTGACATACCGCCCGCACGGCTTGCCCAGCGCCGCCGCGCCGCGGTCGTCCACGATTTCCACAACCGTTTCGGTCAACTCTCCCAGCCGAAGCTGCTCCATCCGCACGCCGGGAACGTCCGAGCCGCCCGAGAGCGCGTGCGCTTCCACGGCCAGATCCGAACGAAAACTGCGCATTTTTACCGCTCCTCTCCTGATATAGAACGTATTTTGCGTTTCCGGACGAATTTATATCCGTTGATTTGAAAAAAAGGCTTGCATTTCACCAAATTGCGTGATAATATAATCGTTGCGATTCTCTGACAAGGAGGTGAACACATTGCCGAATATCAAGTCCGCCATCAAGCGCGTGAAGGTGAATGAAAAGAAGAACCTTCGCAACCGCATGATCAAGTCTTCCCTGAAGACCACGATTAAGAAGTTTGACGCCGCTGTTGCCGAAGAGCCGACGCAGGCTCAGGCCCTGCTGAACAATTCCTTCAGCGCTCTCGATAAAGCCGTCGCTAAGGGCGTGCTGCACAAGAATGCAGCCAACCGCAAAAAGGCCCGTCTTGCCAAGAGACTCGCGAAGGCCGCTAACTGACACGCGCAAAAAATGGCACGGTTTGGTAAAAGCCGTGTCTTTTTTTATTTCCCGCGCTTTTTTGGCGGCGTTCGCAGGAATGCCGCCGGCGCGCGCCGAAACTGTCCGCATGACTCATTGCGGAAGGACGTGGCGTCATGCGGCTGCGCGCAGGAAGGCGTGTCGTTTTTGCGGCTCCGGAGTTTCTGCGCCCGCGGCCGCTTGCGGCGGCGTGCTTTGCCTTCGCGCTCGGCATACTGGCGGCGAAGCTGCTGCTGCTCGACGATTGCGCGTGGGGCGCGGCGCTGGCTGCCGGGGCGGCGGGGTGGCTTGCGCTTTCGCGCGCAAAGCGCGGCGCGGCGGCCGTTGCCGTCTGCTTCCTGCTGGGCGGCGCGAACTGCGCGGCAAGGCTGGCCGTTCCGGAAATGCCGGCCTGCGGGAACTGGACGGTGGAAGGGACGATCTGCTCCGACCCGGCCGTGTATGACGGCTTTGCGCGCTGCTATCTGCGGGATGTGACGGTCTATCCGGAGGAGGGCGAAGCCCGGCCTCTGCGCGGCACGCTCTATTGCTTCCTTGCGCAGGATGCGCAGAGTGGGCTGACCTATGGCGAGACGATCCGCGCAGAGGGAAAATCCTACGCGCTGCGGGGCGAGCGCAATCCCGGCGGCTATAACGAGCGGCTGATTCTGGCGCGCCGCGGCGCGCATGTGCGGCTGTATGCGTCCGAGCCGGTTGAACGGCTGGCGGGCGCGCGGCTTTCCGTGCGCGGACTGGCGCTTGCGGCAAATCACGCGCTGGCGGCGCGCATGGACGCGCTCTTTGGCGAAGCGTCGCCCGTGCTGCGTGCGGTGCTGCTGGGCGATTCCACGGAGATGCCGGAAACATGGTCGCAGTGGATGAGCCGCGCGGGCGTTGCGCATCTGCTGGCGGTGTCCGGGCTGCACGTCGCGCTGTGGTTTGCGCTTTTGCGGCGGCTGATCGCGCCTGCGCATCCGCGTCCGCTGACGCGGCTGGCGATTCTTGCGGCACTGCTTGCGTGCTATGCGCTTGTGACGGGGCTGCGCGCGTCGGTGCTCCGCGCTTCGCTGATGCTGCTCACGGGCGAGGGCGCGCGTGCGGCGAAGCGAATGAACGACCCGGTTACGTCGCTGGCGCTGGCGGGCGCGCTGATTCTGGCGTTCCGCCCGCTGGAGCTTTTCGCAGCGGGGTTTCTCATGTCGTTCGGCGCGATGGCGGGCATCACGCTTTTGTATCCGGTGCTGACGCGCAAAAAGCCGGAAGGGCTGCGCGACGACGCGGTGCAGAGCCTTGCAGTTTCTCTGAGCGCGCAGGCGGGCGCACTTCCGGCCGTGGCGGCGTGTTTTGGCAGGATTGCGCCGATCGGCGTGCTGCTCAACCTGATCGCCATTCCGCTGGCCACTGTGCTGCTGCCCGTGGGAGCGCTTGCCGTGGCGCTGGATGCGGTATATGCGCCGCTGGGCGCGATTCCTGCGCAGATGGCGCGCGGCGTATGCGCGCTGCTGCTTCGCCTGTCGGAGCTGGCTGCGGCTGTGCCGCTCGCTTCGGTGCGCATTCCGGCGTTTCGCTGGTGGACGACGCTGGCGTTCTATGCCGGGCTGACGGCAGTCTCCAGCGCGGTGCGCTGGAACAAAAAGACGCGGCTGCGTTTTCTGGCGGCGCTGTGCGCTGTGTGCGTGCTGTGCGGCGTATGGTTTGCCGAGCCGGACTGCTTCTACGATCAGCTGGATGTGGGCGAGGGGCTTTGCGGCGTGCTGCATGTCGGCGGGAAGATTTACGTCTACGACTGCGGGCGCTATTCAAGCGAGCTGGCCTGCGTGCTGCGGCGCTATGCGGGCAGGATCGAGGCGGTCGTTCTCAGCCACCCGAACTACGACCATTATAAGGGGCTGTGGGGGCTTCTGGAGGACGGCGTGCAGATCGGCGCGGTTGTCGTGCCGCCGAACGCGCTGGCCTGCGGTGACGAGGAATTTGCAGCGCTCATGGCGGCCGTCGCATATGCCGGGATTCCCGTGGTGGAAATGGCGGCGGGCGACAGCTTCCGCACGGACGAGCTGACGGCGGAGGTGCTCGCGCCTGCGCGCGGCGAGATTCCGCGCGACGCAAACGATCTTTCGCTTGTGCTGCGCGTGACGGTGCGGGGCCGGACGCTCCTTCTTACCGGCGATGCGGACGGCGCGACGGAGCCGCAGGGCGTCGCCTGCGACGTTTTGCAGACGCCGCACCACGGCAGCCGCAAGGCGTGCGACGAGGCGTCGCTCGCGGGCGTGTCGCCGCAGATTGCGCTGATCTCCTGCGGCAACTCGCGCTATCATCCCAACGCGGAAACCGTCGCGCGGCTGGAGGCGGCGGGCGCGCAGGTGTATGCGACGCGCGGCAGCGGCCGCATCCGCGTGATTTTTGAACAGGACGGACTGAGGGTGGAGGAATATCTGCCGTGACGCATACGGAGTTTTTTGCAGCCGTCAAGCGCGGCGAGATTGCGCGCGCGTACCTTTTTGACGGCGAGGAAGAATATGTGAAGGAGCGCGCGCTGGAAACGCTGCGCGCAAAGCTCCTGCCCGAGGGGCTGGAGGCGCTGAACGAAACGACGCTGACCAATCCCGCCGCCGCGCAGATCATCGAGTGCGCCGAGATGGTGCCGGTCATGGCAGAAAAGCGGCTGGTGATCGTGCGCGAGTGCGCGTATGTGTCCAACGGAAAAGCGGCGGGCGATTCGGACGGCGCAGAGCGCCTGACGAAATATCTCGACGCGCTGCCGGAAAGCGCCTGCATCGTTTTCTATGTGCGCGGACAGGCGGACGGGCGCAAGAAGCTCTCGCAGGCGATTGCGAAAAAGGCGGCGGCCGTGCGGTTTGAGCCGCTGTCCGACGCGGAGCTGAACAAGTGGATTGCCGCGCAATGCCGGCAGCTTGGCAAGACGATCGCGCCGCAGACGGCGATGCAGCTTGCCTTTACGTCCGGGCGGGAGCTGATGACGCTCGCACAGGAGATCCGCAAGCTGGCGGCTTATGCGGGCGACCGCGCCGAGATTACGCGCGGGGATGTGGAGCAAATCGCGACGCAGACGGCGGAATGCACCGTCTTCCAGATGACGGACGCGCTCGTTGCGGGCAAGGAGGCGGAAGCGTTCCGGCTTTTGAACGTGCTGCTGGAGAACGGCGAGGGGCGCATCGGTGCGCTGGCGATGATTGCGCGGCAATACCGCAACATGCTGCACTACAAATTGCAGCGCGAGGCGGGCGTTCCGGAGCCGGAAATTGCACGACGGCTGGGCGTGCCCGCGTTTGCGGCGCGGCGGCTTGCCGGTCAGGTTCAGCGCGAAAGCGTGCAGACCCTGAAGGCAAAGCTCGATCTGTGCGTGGAGACGGATTACGCAATCAAGTCCGGCAAAATGCGCGAGGACGCGGCGCTGGAGCGCGCCATGATGATGCTCGGCCGGAAGGGTTGAGCGAAAAAAAGGGAGGAAATGAATGATCACATTCAAGGAAATTCAGAACAACGAAGAAATTAAAACCTACATCGCCTGCGCCGACGAATCGCTTCGCGCGCTGGGCTTTACCGAGCACTCGTTCGCGCACGTCACGCGCGTGTCCGAAACGGCGGCGTATATCATGGAAACGCTCGGCTATTCCGAGCATGAGGTGGAGCTGACGCGCATTGCGGGCTATCTGCACGATATCGGCAACCTCGTCAACCGCGTTGAGCATTCGCAGAGCGGCGCGGTGATGGCGTTCCGCATTCTGGATAACCTGAACATGGCGCCGCGCGACGTTGCGACGATTGTAACCGCCATCGGCAACCACGACGAGGGAACCGGCGTGCCGGTGAACGCTGTGGCTGCGGCGCTGATTCTTGCCGATAAATCCGACGTGCGCCGTTCGCGCGTGCGCAACGCCGATACGTCCACCTTCGACATTCACGACCGCGTGAATTACTCCGTGGAAAAATCGCTGCTGAAAATCAACGAGGAAAAAACGCTCATCAAGCTGAAGCTGCAGATCGATCCGAAGATCAGCTCCGTGATGAACTACTTTGAGATTTTCATGGAGCGCATGATCATGTGCCGCAAGGCGGCGGAGACGTTGGGGCTGCAATTCAAGCTCATCATCAACGAGCAGCAGCTGATGTGATGCGCTCTGCGGCGCGTTCTGCGCGCAAAGCGGCATAAAAAACGCGCGCGTGGGAAGGTTTTCCCCGTCCGGTTCGTTGTATTTTCAAGGCGGGTCTCTTTGGCAGAACAAACGACGCAATTCCGCCTCATGGGAAAGGAATCAAAACGATGAAGAAAAACGGAAAAGTCAGGCAGCCCGAAAAGCATCGCGTCTCCGGAGCAGACAGAGGCGCGGGCGTATTGCTTGTGCTGATTATTTGCGCAATGATGCTTCTGGGCGGCGTCGCGCTGGCGGCGACGGGCGTTTTTGAACCCGTGAGCGCGCCGGACGCGCTGGCGAGCGCCGAGCCGCTTGAATTTGCAACGAAGCCCCCCGTGCTCGGCCGCCTGATGCGGGCGCTGATTTCTTCCGCCTCTGCGGAGGAAAGCGGCGAAGCCGCGCAGGAAATCAAAACCGAAACCGATCTGGACGCGCTGCTCGACGAGCTGGCGCGGCAGGAAGAGGAAGAAGAAATTCCCGACGGGAAGCGCGTCACCGTCGCCTCGGACGATCTGGCGCTGAACGAGAACCTGCCGGACGAGTGGGTGAACGTCCTTCTGATGGCGACCGACAGCCGCGATATCGCCAAGAACAACGGGCGCACCGATGTGATGATCGTGGCGAGCGTGAACGCTTCAACGGGCGAAATCAAGCTCAGCTCGCTTGCGCGCGATATGTATCTCACCCTGCCCAACGGCGCGGGCGGAAACCGCATCAACGCCGCTTACGCCTACGGCGGGCCGCTGCTGTCGCTCAAGGCCGTGAATGAGACGTTTGAACTGAACTGCAAGTATTACGCCGTTGTGAATTTCAAGAGCATGGCCGCCATTGTGGACGCGCTCGGCGGCGTGGACATTGAGCTTCAGGGGCTGGAATACTACTACATCAACTACAACGTCGCCGTCAGCGAGGACTACGAAGGCTTCGCCAAGTCGAAGGCGCGGCGCGTGCTGACCGAGGCGGACGACGGCGTGAGCGTGCATCTTGACGGCCTGCAGGCCGTGAGCTACGCGCGCATCCGCCATCTGGACAACGACCTTCAGCGCGGCAGCCGCCAGCGCATTCTGATGCAGGCGCTGCTGAACAAAATGATGGAGAACATCACGCCCTCCACGCTGATGAGTCTGGCCGTGACGCTCGTGCCGAACACGTCCACCAATCTGGACGTGCCGACGATTCTCAATCTGGGCACGCAGTTCCTTGCCGCCGGCGATTTCTCGCTGAGCGAGTTCTCCCTGCCGATTGAAAACAGCTGGAAGTATGAAAGAATCAAGGACAGCGACGTGATCACCATCGACGTGGCGAAGAACGCGAAGGCGCTGCACGAGTATATTTACGGCGAGTATATCCCTGCAAAGGCGGAAGATGCGAAATGATTGCGCTGATGAGCACCGCGCTGTCGGCGATGCTGATGTTTTCAAGCGGCGTGCAGAGCGTTCCGCCGCAGGAGAGAATCATTGCGCATATGATTCTGATTGAAGCGGCGCAGGACGGCGAGCTGAACCGATCCTCGGGCAACCAGTATCACGGCCAGTGCCGCCGGTTTCAGGCCGATTCTCTTTTGGAAGCGGCGCAAGGCTTTGCGCCTGTGGGGCAGCCGGATGCGACGCTTGTGCTGCCCATCGACCACATGAGCAAGGAAGAGAGCGGTCGGCCGGTCGGAACGGTCTGGTCCGCGCCGGGCGAAGGCGAAGCCTGCGCATACGAGCCGGTGGCGTGGTTCGACTTTGACGGCTCCATGTCCGCCAAGCAGAACAAGGCGGCGGCGCGCGAGTTTCTCTCGCAGGCGCAGGCGGGCGACGTGCTGCAAATCATGGCGGTATATTCCAGCGGCGCGCGCGGCACGCATACGGTGCTGATCACGCAGCCCTACGACGAGCGCGACGATACGCTCTACTGGTGCGACAGCAACTTCGCCAACAAGCGCGTGAACGGCGTCAAGCACGGCTATGTGCGCGCGCGGCAGGCGTGGCCGATGAACGACGTGACCGGCTGGCTCGGCGTGAGCGAAAATACGGGCGCGACGCTGTACCGGCTCCGGGAGGATTTGACGGAGAAAGAATAACGCGCGCAGGCGCGGACAGAGAAAGCGATCCCTCCGCATGGCTTTGGCTGTGCAGAGGGATTTTGCGTGCAGGGATGAAGACCGCCCATGCGGT
>CAZKJW010000023.1:0-15987 GCA_964553125.1 uncultured Oscillospiraceae bacterium | reverse complement strand
GTTCCGTTCCAGTAGAACAGGCTGCCCTCCGGGGTGAGGCTTTCCGGGCGGGTGGACGCGGCGGCGGCGAGCGTTTTGATGGTTCTGCCGGATGCGTCCTCGATGGTGACCGTCAGGTTGAGCGGCAGCGTGTGGCCGATGAAAATCTCCAGCTCCGGCCGCACGGCGCGCCGCCAGCTCGACGTTGCGCGAATGGACAGCTCCGGATTGCCGTCAACCTCCGCGCGCAGCACGCGCCCCGCGTATACGGCGGAAGGCGCGGAGTTGTCGTCCACGCCGGAAAGCGTCAGCACGTGAATCATCGCATATTGCCAGCCCTCCGGAAGCACGTCGGTGAGATCAACCTCCGAAAGCCGGCGTCCGGGAAAGACCTGACCGGACGGGTTGGCCGCGTCGTCCCATTCGGTGGTGTCCGGAATGAGCGTGGCGTGCTCCCAGTCCCAGCGGCCGTTTTTGTAGGGCGTGACGCTGTAAGCCACGCGCGTTGTAACCGTGGCGGTGTAGTAGAGCGTGACGGACGGGCTTTTTGGATCCAGCGCTGTGCGCTGGAAAACGATGCCCGTCAATTCGCCCAGCGTCTGATCGACCGCGGCGCCGGGGTCGTAGCAGATGAGCGGGAAATCGTCCTCCTGCGGATAGGCCTGCGCGCCGGAGCTGGGCTGCCCTGTGCGCAGATAGGTGTACATTTCGCGCAGGGTGATGGTGCCGTCGCTGTTCTGGTCGGCGGAGTAGGTGCCGTAAAGCCCCGCGCCCGCGACGAGCGCGGCGGTGAAGTAGCTCGCGCCGGGCGGCGCTTCTTCCGTGTCGGCCTGCCAGTACCACGAAAGCTCGTTTGCGCCGGCGGAGACGAGCACATGGAAATCATCGCCGCGGAAGGCCGCGCGAACGCGCGCCGAGCCGACAGACGGAGAAACGCCCTTGCCGATCAGCGCGCCGGAGGAGCAGGCGTCCACGAGCAGCACCTTCTGCCCCGGAATGCCCGCCAGCAGCGATTCCAGCGTCTGCGCGCCGACTTCTTCCTCCATGGTGCCGTCGGAGAAAAGCAGCGTGCCCTCCGGCAGCGTGCGGCCCGAATCGAACGAGCCGTGCGTGCTGATGTAGACGAGGGAAATATCGTCCTCGTCCGCGCCGGCAAACGCCCAGTCGACGGCGGCCTTGAGCGAATCCGCGCCGGTTGCAACGCCGTCCAGGCGGCGGATGAGAAAGCCGCGCGTATCCAGCTTCAGCATGGATTCCATCATTTGTATATTGTTATGGGCGATGGGGGTGGTTTCTGATTCAGTGAGAAACTGATCGCAGCCCACCAGTAGCGCGCGGCAGACCTGCGTGCCGTCCCCCTGCGCTTCGCCTGCAAACGAAACGCACGGGAGTGCGACACAGCATGCCACAAGCAGCGCAAGCCCCATCTTCAGCATACTTTTTATTTTCATGCTGCCATTATACCCGATATGCATGGGTTTTGCCAGTGGCAAAACTGCCCTTTGCCGCATAATGTCATGACGGGGAGGGGATTGGATGCAATCTGGAAAGAAACGCCTGCTTGCGCTGGCCGCGGCGATGGTTTTTTTTTGCGCGCAGGGCGCGCTTGCGGAGTTTGAGCCTGCCGCATTGCCCGTGCGCGCGGGCGTGGACGTAAGCCAGTGGCAGGAGGAAATCGACTTTGCGCGCGTGAAGGAAGCGGGCGTTTGGGGCGTGTATATCCGCTCGACGCTCGGCACGGATTACCGCGACCCGTTCTTTGAAAGAAACGCCGAGGGCGCGTGCGGCGCGGGGCTGGAGTACGGCTTCTATCATTTTCTCACGGCGACGTCTGTAGAGGAGGCCGAAGCGCAGGCGGCGTTTTTTGCGCGGGAAATCGCGCGCTATCGCTTCACGCTTCGCCCGGCGATGGACTTTGGCGTGGGCGACGGCGTGCTGAGCGACGACGAATTCAACCGCGTCGCCGCGGCGTTCCTTGCGCGCGTGGAGCAGCTGACCGGCGTGCGCCCGGCGATTTATTCCGATGCATACGGTGCGCGCACGCGCTATTTCAGGAGCCTGTCGCGCTATCCGCTCTGGGTGGCCGACTATGCGCAGGCTCCGGAGCCGAACGGAAAATGGGACGCATGGGCGGGCTGGCAATACGCCGACGACGGCCGCGTGTGCGGGATCGACGGGAACGTTGACGTTGACTGGTTCACCGATGCGCTGCGCGTGGACGCGCCCGAGCCGTCGCCCAGCCCCAGCCCCGCGCCCTGCGGAGCGGAATAAAAAAAGCGGCGGGGGAACAGACACCCCCGCCGTAACCGAGCTGATTCTCAATTCCATGCGGCTTTGATGCAGCCACTGCTTTACAGCACCGTGATCGTGTGCTCGCGAACGTCGCGGTCGCCGGGCATGAGCCGGATTGCGCCGCGCTTGTGCTCGATCTTGCCGTCATGATCGACGAAGTCAGGCGTGTTCGTCCACGGCTCAATGCAGATATACGGCGCGCCGGGCTTCGTCCAGAACATCAGGTTGGAGTTTCCGGCAAAGTCCACGCGGATGCGGCGGTCGTGCGCCTTGCTGCGCAGGGTGACGCTCTTGGAGGCAAGGTAGGGGAAGACGATGGCGTCCACGGCGAAGTAGTCGTATTTGAGCGGCATGACGCCCTCGTGCGATTCGATGGGCGTTACCTCATGCGAGAGCAGATTGCCCACGAGGATGTTCGAGTTCAGCGGCTCGTCGCGCTCGAACACGACTTCGTAGGCTTCGATGCCTTCGGGCGTGCTGTATGCTTCGTGCCCGCCGACGCAGAACCAGAAAGGCGTATCGCCCGTGTTGTCGGTGAGATAGGCTACGCGCAGGCTGTTGTCCACCAGCGTATAGCGAACGCGGAACGCATAATCGAACGGGAAGCCGTCAAACTTCTTCGTGCAGACGAACGTGACGCTGACGTCGCTCACGTTTTCCGTTTCCAGCGTTTCGTAGCGGACTTTGCCGTGCTTGGGCATGTCGTAGGTTTTGCCGTCCATTTCATAGCGGTCGTTCAAAAAGCCGCCGGCGACAGGGAAGAGTACGGGCGCGCGTCCGCTCCAGAAGGGCGAGTCGCCCTGGTAGAGCCGCTGCACGCCGTTTTCATCCACGATGCTTTGCAGCTCCGCGCCGCGCGGGCTGATTTCCACGGTGAGTCTGCCGTTTTTCAAAACGATGTTTTCCATAAAAAACTCCTTCTTTCCGCAAGGATGATTCTTTGTTTATAGTGTACCACGCATTGCGGGCAATGGAAATAGATTCTTCGGCAAAATTCAGCGTGTTTCTTCTGTGGTTTCCGCGCAGGGCGCGGAAGAAAAAAACATGCCCGCCGCAAGCAGTTGAGAATCGCGCGCGCCTGTGCTAAGATGGGCGTGAAAAAACGAAAGCTGAGGGGGCGGCGGCATGGACGAATGGAATGAATTGTATCAGGCGGCGCGGCGCGTGCAGAATGGGAGGACGATTTCGCCTTTCATCGAGGCGGGCGGCGTTGCGGCGGCGCTGAAAACGAAGGCCGGAAACATGTACGTCGGCGTGTGCATCGACACGGCCTCCGCGCTCGGCATGTGCGCGGAGAGAAACGCCATTGCGAATATGATTACAAACGGTGAAAGCCGGATTGACAAAATCGTTGCCGTGACGCCGGACGGAAAGGTCGGCGCGCCGTGCGGCGCGTGCCGCGAATACATGATGCAGCTCGACCGGGACAGCGGAGAAATTGAGGTGCTGCTCGATCTGGAGACGCGCAAAACGGTGCGCCTGAAGGAATTGATTCCCGACTGGTGGGGCGCGGAACGCTTTTTGCAGCCGCGCTGAGCGCGGGACATACCCACCGGCGGCGCTGAAAAAGAAACATGTGCCCATGCCCGGCGGTTCCAGAGAATCAAGACCGCCGGCGAAGCGGATGGTTGTTTTGCGCGAAAGCCATACAAAACAAAAAATCCTCCGTGCGGGTCTTCCGACCCTGCGGAGGATTTTTGCTGTAATCACCCGACGGGCGATTCCTGTTCCTTTTTCCAGCCCTCGATCATCGCGCGCTCCTTCGGCGTGAGCGGCGCAGTTTGCAGCATTTCCGGACGGCGCTCAAACGTGATGCGCAGCGCCTGCGCGCGCCGCCATTTCAGAATTTCCGCATGGTTGCCGTTGAGCAGCACCTCCGGCACTTCCAGCCCGCGGTATTCGCGCGGCCGGGTGTATTGCGGATACTCCAGCAGCCCGCTGGTGAAGCTCTCATCCTCGGACGATTCCTCGTTGCCCAGCACGCCCGGTACAAGCCGTGAGACCGCGTCCAGCACGACCATCGCTGCCGTTTCGCCGCCGGTGAGCACATAATCGCCGATGGACAGCTCCTCGTCCACGCATAGGTCGATGGCCCGCTGATCCAGCCCCTCGTAATGGCCGCACAGCAGGATCAGGTGATCCAGCGCCGCATATTCCTCAGCCTTTTTCTGCGTGAAGGTCTGTCCCCGCGGGGAGAGATAGATGCGCCGGCATCCCGGCGTGGCGAGCGCTTCCATGGCGTCCACAACCGGCTGCGCCAGCATCACCATGCCCGCTCCGCCGCCGAAGGGATCGTCGTCGGTGTTTTTGTGCTTCCTGTCCGAGAAGGGCCGCAGATCGACCGACTCGAACTCGATCAGCCCCTGCCTGCGCGCGCGGCCGATGATGCTTTCGTTTGCGAACGAATCGAAGATATGCGGGAAGATCGTGAGCGCCGTAATACGCATGGGCAACCTCGCAGAAGTATATTTTTGCGCGGGGGAGTTTCCTTTCGCAGAAAGAAAATCCCCCGCGCGATTGCTTTTATTAAAAGCCGCTCAGGGGTCTTGGGCTTATGCTTTTTCGGTGTCTTCCGTTACGCCGGTTTCGCGCACGCCCTGCGCGTCGAGCAGAATGTGCTTTTCATCCGGGCGGGTTTGCAGCACCACGCGCTTGAGCGCGGGAATCATCAGCTCCCGTCCGTCGTCGCGGCGGAAAACGTAAACGTCGCAGCTTCCGGGCTGCAGAACGTCCACCAGCTTCCCCCACATGCGCCCTTCCGTGTCGACAGCCTCGCAGCCGATCAGATCGCAGATGAAATCCGTGTCCTTTGGCAGCTTCACGGCGTCCTCGCGGCGGATATGCAGCAATTCGCCGCGGATGCCTTCGGCCGCTTCGCGGCTGAAAATCCCGTCGATCTGCATGTAGGCGTACCCCTCATGGACGCGGATGCAGCGGCAGCGCTTTTCCTCGCCGCGCAAAAAAACACGGCGCAGATCAAAGAACCTGTCCGGATCATCCGTAAGGGGCTTGACTTTCACTTCGCCGCGGAGGCCCTGCGGGCGCAGAACCTCCCCGACGATTAACGTATTGTCCATCATACGATTTCGACAAAGACCGGCTTAGCGTCCTTCGGCGTGGCGGCCTTGACGATGGAACGGATCGCCTTGGCGATGCGTCCCTGCTTGCCGATCACCTTGCCCATATCTTCCGGGGCTACGCGCAGCTCGATCACCATCGCGTCGGGGCCTTCCACCTCGCGCACGTCAACCGCGTCGGCGTTGTCAACCAGAGAACGGGCGATAAAGCGTACCAGCTCTGTCATGCTTTCTCCTTACAGCGGCTCTTAGCCTTCGATGGCGCCGCTCTTCTTCAGCAGCACGCGGGCGGTATCGGTCGGCTGCGCGCCGCACTTGATCCAGTACTGGGCACGCTCGTTGTCGATGTGGATGACAGCGGGATTCTGGCGCGGATCGTAGTAGCCGATTTCTTCGATGTTGCGGCCATCGCGGGGGAAACGGCTGTCGGCGACGACAACGCGGTAGAAGGGCATCTTCTTCATGCCGATTCTCTTCAGACGGATCTTGACCATGGTAAACCTCCTAAAGTCCTGTGCTTTGCAATTTATATGGAAAACAGGCAATGCCTGAGATCCGCGGTGCGGCGGCCGTCAGCGGCCGAATTTCATCCTCCGGCGGAGGAGCTTGTTGTTGCCCATCATCTGCTTCATCATTTGCTTGGCCTGCTCAAACTGGCGAACCAGCAGGTTGACGTCCTGAACGGTGACGCCCGCGCCCGCCGCAATGCGGCGACGGCGGGAAGCGTTGAGGATATCGGGGTTGCGGCGCTCCTTGAGCGTCATGGAGCGAATGATGGCCTCGGGCTTTTTCAGCGCGCCCTCGTCGATTTCGACGTCCTTGAGCTTGCCGGCCATGCCGGGAAGCATGTTCAGAACATCCTTCATCGAGCCCATCTTCTTCATTTGCTGCATCTGCTCGAGGTAATCCTCAAGGTCGAAGCTGGCGTTGCGCGCCTTTTTTTCGAGCTTGGCGGCGGCCGCGTCGTCGAAGGATTCCTGCGCCTTCTCAATGAGGCTGAGCATGTCGCCCATGCCGAGGATGCGGCTGGCCATGCGGTCGGGATAGAACGGCTCGATGCCGTCCATCTTTTCGGAAACGCCGCAGAACTTGATGGGCTTTCCGGTGACGGCGCGCACGGACAGCGCTGCGCCGCCGCGGGTATCGCCGTCGAGCTTGGTGAGAATCACGCCGTCCACGGCGAGCTTTTTGTTGAATGTATCGGCGACGGTTACGGCGTCCTGACCGGTCATCGCGTCAACCACCAGCAGGATTTCCTGCGGCTTGACGGCGGCTTTCACCTCGGCCAGCTCGTCCATCAGCGCTTCGTCGATGTGCAGACGACCGGCGGTATCCAGCAGGATGGTGTCGAAGCCGTAATACTTCGCATGCTCGATCGCTTCCTTTGCGGTTTTGACCGGGCTCTGCGTTCCGCGCTCGAAGACGGGCACGTCCACGCTCTTGCCGACAACCTTGAGCTGCTCAATGGCGGCCGGACGATAGATATCCAGCGCGACGAGCAGCGGCTTTTTGCCCTGCTTTCTGAGCATCCGCCCGAGCTTGCCGCACATCGTGGTTTTACCGGTGCCCTGCAGGCCGCAGAGCATGAACACGGTCGGCGGCGCGGGGCTCCACGTCAGGCGGGCGACTTCACCGCCCATCATCTGCGTCAGTTCGTCGTTGACGATTTTAACGACCTGCTGCGAAGGCGTGAGGCTTTCGAGCACATCCAGCCCGACGCAGCGCTCGGTCACGCGCTTGACAAAATCCTTCGCCACGAGGAAGTTTACGTCCGCTTCCAGCAGCGCCATGCGCACCTCGCGCATTGCGGCCTTTACGTCGGCCTCGCTCAGCTTTCCACGGCCGGACAGCTTTTTCAGCGCGCCCTGCAGTTTCTCTGTAAGCCCTTCAAACGCCATCCCCGGATTCCTCCTCCCGCAGCATTGCTTCCGCCAGCGCGGCGGCGCGGTTTATGTCTTCGGCGCAAAGCGCCTTTTGAATTTCACGAAGCCCTTCGCACACCCGCTGCCACCGGGCGGCGAACCCCAGCTTTGCTTCCAGCTGGAAGAGCTGATCCTCTCCGCGGCGGATCGCGTCGTGCGCGGCCTGCCGCGTCACGCCCGCCTCCTGCGCGATTTCGGAGAGCGAAAGATCGTCCTCCTCGTGCATACGGAGCGTTTCGCGCTGCCTCTCCGTCAGAAGCGGGCCGTAAAAGGAAAGGAGCAGACTGGTCTGCACGCGCTTTTCCATTGGCGCCCTCCTTGACGAAAGTGTAAAAGCATTCTGCTTGACAGCAGGAGGAAGTATACCAGAAAAGCGGAGACGTGTCAAGGCTTTTCGCTTGTCGGCGCAACAAAAAAGAGCCTGCGGCACAGCAATCGCGCCGCGGGCGTGGGGTGAAGCGTCAGTCGTAGCAATCGGCGCTGAAGACGCCGTTGGTAAAGACCGTCTCGCCGTAATTGAAGGAGCCTTCAAACGTACCGGAAATCCGTTCGCCAAAGCTGGTTTTTTCCTTTTGCGTGATCGTAATCATGAAATAATCGCCGGAACCGGACAGATCGTCGCGTCCGAAAGAGGAATCCGAGAGAAAATAATGATCGTTGCAGTTTTCTGCAAACTGGAGTCGATTCACGCGGCCATCGGTTTTGCTTGCATACAGCGTGTCGCCTTCGTAGAAGGTCTGCGGCAATTCGATGGTTAACGAATTGTTATAGTAATCGGTGCCGATGACGAAAGACATACCGTAATAGCCTTGGTTGTAATACCGGGGAGTTTGAGCGTGCCACATTTCATATTCGCGCACTTTCCCGTTCCATTCGACGGTTAGGAAATTTCTGCGCGGCGTAAGCGAGAAGTTCATGCCGGTTTCAACCAGAAGGAGCATATCGCCGCCTGTTTCGGGCAGCAGATAGGCTGTTTTGCCGTCTGCGCTTTGAAATGCGTATGCAGTCAGCCCTTCCAGCACGGTTTCAGTTGCCGGATATCCTGCCGCTTCGGCGAGAGAAAGATATTCGTTGAGAAACTTGTTGGCGCTGACCGGTTTTTCATAGGTATAAACGTTGCAGTAATAACCGTCGCCGTAGTCGTAATTTTTCTCGGTCTGCGTGCCGTAAGCGCTGGTGAGCGCGTCCGCCGGGTCTGGCAGCGCGCTGTTGGTGGAAGCGGCTGTGTTTTGATTGAGCAGACCGCTCAGTCCGCCTGCGAATGCGGTGGAGCATAGGCATGTCAGCAGGAGCAGTGTGAGGAGAAAGGAAACTTTTTTCATCCGGGGAACCTCCTTTGTTTTTTTGTCAAGGTCAGGGAGCATAAACGTACTGCCTTGTTTCATAAGAACCGCGGCCGTCGCAGAAAGAACAGAACCGGCTGCACGGCACAGCCTCTCCATACAGACGATATACGCCGGTGCCGTGGCAAATCTGACAGGAGCGGGAACCATTGCATTCCGGACATGTCACCGTTTTTATCTGCCATTCCCAATGACCGCCGGATGAGCGATCTGTCTGCACGGAATCAGATGCGGCAGAGGACGGCGCGCGCGTGGGCGCGTATGTCGGTGCAGGCGTCGGGGACGGCGTGGGCAGCGGACGGTATTCCATATCGCGCAGAACGAGCAGCAGCATCCGGTCTTCACAGTCCATCAGGAGCGCGCCACCCATGCGCTCGCCCTGAACGATGCGGTAGCACAGATATTGCCCTTCCCATACGTCTTCTTCTAAAGTGTAGCCGACGTTTTCACAGAGCACGCCGTAGGCTTCAAGAAACGCGTTCGGATCTTCCGGCATGGAAAACGAGTACGCGTCGAACTGTTGGCGCGATTGCTCATAAAAAAGCAGACGATAAAGTGACGGCTCCTCATGCGTCACCTCAACCGGATCGGGAACGGACGGAAGGGGAAGCAGTCCTGACAGCCCTGCAGAATAGACGGTTAGAGGGAAAAGAAGAAGGAGCGCAACGAAAAAATATTTTTTCATTTACTGTATGCCTCCTCCGCAGGAATATTGATAAAAATGATACGCTTCATTATAGGGAGGCGAAGGCGGTTTGTCAATCCGACCAAACCCGACGGCGGAATTTCTACAAAAAGAAAATGCCGCGGCAAACTTGCCAAACGCGCCGCGCGTGATACAATATCAGCATCCCGAATTTGAATGGAGATCCATCTATGAATCATACATCCGGAATCAAACGCATCGGCGTTCTGACCAGCGGCGGCGACGCGCCGGGCATGAACGCGGCCGTCCGCGCCGTTGTGCGCGCGGGCATTTACTACGGCATGGAGGTGTACGGCATCAAGAACGGCTTCAGCGGTCTGCTCGACGGGCAGCTTGAGCCGATGACGCTGCGCTCGGTTTCCGAAATTCTCAACCATGGCGGCACGGTGCTGCATACCTCGCGCTGCCCGGAATTCCGCACGCCTGAGGGCCGCGAGAAGGCGGCGTCCATCGCGCGCGCGTTCAAGCTCGACGCAATCGTCGTCATTGGCGGCGACGGCTCTTTTGCCGGTGCGAAGGAGCTGAGCGAGCAGGGAATTCCCGTCATCGGCATTCCTGCGACGATCGACAACGACATCGGCTGCTCCGATTACACCATCGGCTTCGATACCGCGCTGAACACCGTCAAGGATGCAGTGGACAAAATCAAGGATACGACGTATTCGCACGAGCGGTGCAGCATCATCGAGGTGATGGGTCGTCACGCCGGATACATCGCCATCAACGCAGCGATTGCCAACGGTGCGGAAATCTGTCTGATCCCTGAAAAGCCGTTCGAGCTGGAGGCGGACGTCATTCAGCCGATTCTCGCCGGGCGCAGCCGCGGCAAGACGCACTTCATCCTGATTGTCGCGGAGGGCGCGTGCTCCTGCGAGGAACTGGCGGCGCAGATCAAGCAGATCATCGGCATTACGCCGGCGGTGTCCATCCTCGGCTATATTCAGCGCGGCGGCAGCCCCACCGTGCGCGACCGCGTCATTGCCAGCCAGATGAGCGTTCACGCTGTCGAATGCCTCACGCGCGGAGAGGTGAATCGCATCGTCGCCTATAAGGGCGAGCGCGTGGTGGATATCGATATCGCGGAAGCGCTCGCGCAGAGAAAGTCCATCGATCCGCACACGCTGCTCACGAGCGAGATTCTGTCGCTGTAAGCGGCGCGCAGTATAAAAGGGAAGAATCAGAGTAAACACAGGCCGCCGGCAGGTTCACTGCGGGCGGTTTTGTGATATTCAGGGCGCTTTCGCGCCTTTTGCAGCGGTTCGCCTTTGGCAAGTGCGATACATATAAAAGGAAGAAACGCGGGGGAGCAGACGGGGGGCGCACCGCAAATGGGGCAACGGCAGGCTATGCGTAAAATATTTTTCTTCGCGCAGCAGATTTTTTTCGCGGAAAAGCGTCGCCTTCTCTCGCCAACCGCGCGGCAATAAGGAAACGCAAAACGATGAAACACACGGGGGCGTGTTCATTTTGCAACGCAAAAAAGCGCGAATTTCCGCTCCGGACGCGCTGAAGCCGCCGCGCAGCGGCGAAAATGGCAAAAAAGCAAGGAAAATCCTTGAAAAATCGAAAAAAACAGTTGCAATTCCAACGACTTTCGTTTATACTAATAGGGCTGTCGTTTGGGATGAAGCGGTAAGTTACCGATTGGCCGTCGGAGAATTACCGCGGACCATGTCCGAAAAATCGGGCGACAGGCTCCTGAACGTGCAGAATGCATCCTTTTAGGAAACACCCGGCACGGTGTGCAGGAGGCCTGAAAAAAAGGAGGAAAAGACGTGGCCAACCAGAAAATTCGCATCAAGCTCAAGGCCTATGAGCACAGCCTCATCGACCAGTCCGCAGAGCGCATCGTCGAGACGGCGAAGAGAACGGGCGCCCGGGTGTCCGGCCCCATTCCGCTGCCTACCGAAAAGGAGATCGTCACCATCCTGCGCGCTCCCCACAAGTACAAGGACTCTCGCGAGCAGTTCGAGCGCCGCACCCACAAGCGTCTGATCGACATCCTGCAGCCGACCCCCAAGACGGTGGACGCGCTGACTAAGATCGATCTGCCGGCGGGCGTGGAAATCGAAATCAAGCTGTGATTCGAGCGTAAACAGGAGGTTAAGAGGTCATGAAGAAAGCTATCGTCGGCAAGAAAGTCGGCATGACGCAGGTGTTCACGCCCGACGGGCGCCTGATCCCTGTCACCGTCATCCAGGCCGGCCCCTGCCCCGTGGTGCAGAAGAAAACCGTTGAAACCGACGGCTACGAGGCCGTTCAGGTCGGTTTTGACGAGATCCCGGAAAACCGCGTGAAGAAGCTTGTGAACAAGCCTGAAGCCGGCCACTTCAAAAAGGCTGGCGTGGCGCCCTGCCGCAAGCTGCGCGAATTCCGCTTTGAAGACGCCGCTTCCTACGAAGTGGGTCAGGTGATCAAGTGCGACGTGTTTGCCGAAGGCGACAAGGTTGATATCTCCGGCATCACCAAGGGCCACGGCTACACCGGCGCCATCCAGCGCTGGAACCAGCACACCGGCCCCATGGCGCACGGCTCCAAGTATCATCGTGGCGTGGGTTCCCTCAGCGCGAACTCCGATCCGAGCCACGTGTTCAAGAACAAGCATATGGCCGGCCAGTACGGCGTGGAGAAGGTCACCATCCAGAACTTGTCCGTGGTGCGCGTTGACGCCGAGCGCAATCTGCTGCTCGTCCGCGGCGCAGTGCCGGGCCCCAACGGCGGAACGCTCATCGTGCGCGAAGCCGTGAAGGGCTGAGGAAGGAGGAAACGAATACATGCCTACCGTCAACCTGAAAAACATCCAGGGCGCGACCGTCGGCCAGGTGGAACTCTCTGACGAGCTGTTCGCCGCCGAAGTCAATCCCTTCGCCATGCATCTGGTTGTCCGCGCAATCCTCAACGGCCGCCGTCTGGGCACGCAGAGCGCCCTGACCCGCACCGAGGTTCGCGGCGGCGGACGCAAGATCTACCGCCAGAAGGGCACCGGTAACGCGCGCCATCATGGCAGCCGCGCTCCGCAGTTCAAAAAGGGCGGCGTCGTGTTCGCGCCCAAGCCCCGCGACTACGACATCTCCGTGCCCAAGAAGGTTCGCCGTCTGGCGATGAAGTCCGCTTTCACTTCCAAGGCGCAGGCCGATGAAATCATCGTGCTCGACAGCCTGAAGCTGGCGGCCCCCAAGACCAAGGAAATGGTCAAGGTTCTGCGCGCGCTGGGCGCGACCAAGAAGGCGCTCGTGCTCGTCGCCGAAAAGGATGAGGAGCTGCTCCGCGCGGCCCGCAACATCCCCGGCGTCACCGTCGCGCTGGTGAACACCATCAACGTTTACGAAATCCTTCGCCACGATGCTTTCATCATGACGCAGGACGCCGTCCGCCAGGTCGAGGAGGTGTACGCGTAATGAAGAACGTACATGACGTCATCCGCCGCCCGGTGCTGACCGAACAGTCTTACGAAGGCTTTGCCGATAAGAAGTACGTGTTCGAAGTCGCCATCGACGCCAACCGCACCGAAATCAAGAAGGCTGTTGAAGAAGTTTTCGGCGTGAAGGTTGAAAAGGTCAACACCGTGCGCACGCTCGGCAAGATCAAGCGCCAGGGCCGCTTCTCCGGCCGCACCCCGGAAATCAAGAAGGCCTATGTCACGCTCAAGAGCGATTCCAAGTCGATCGAATTCTTCGACGGCATGGCCGCGCAGTAATAGGGAGGGAAACGAATGGCCATTAGAGTTTATAAGCCGACTTCCCCGGCCAGGCGCTTCATGTCCGTTCTGACCTATGAAGAACTGACCAAGAAGGCTCCTGAACGTTCGCTGACCGAGTATCTCAAGAAGAACGCCGGCCGCAACAACCAGGGCAAGATCACCGTCCGTCATCAGGGCGGCGGCAACAAAGTCAAGTACCGCATCATCGACTTCAAGCGCAACAAGGACAACATCCCCGCGAAGGTCACCGCGATCGAATACGATCCCAACCGTTCGGCCTTCATCGCGCTGGTCTGCTACGCTGACGGCGAAAAGCGCTACATCCTGGCGCCTCTCGGCCTGAAGGTTGGCGACGTCGTGGTTTCCGGCGAATCCGCCGATATCAAGCCCGGCAACTGCCTGCCCATCGCGAACATCCCGGTCGGCACGCTGATCCACAACATCGAGATCAAAGCCGGTCGCGGCGGCCAGATGGTTCGTTCCGCCGGCAACGCCGCCCAGCTCATGGCGAAGGAAGGCCAGTACGCGCAGGTGCGTCTGCCTTCCGGCGAAGTGCGCAAGGTTGCGATGAACTGCCGCGCCACCATCGGCACCGTCGGCAACACCGATCATGAGAACGTCCGCATCGGCAAGGCTGGCCGCAAGCGCCACATGGGCATTCGCCCGACTGTCCGCGGCGTCGTCATGAACCCCTGCGACCACCCGCACGGCGGCGGCGAAGGCAAGAGCCCTGTCGGTATGCCCGCGCCTGTCACCCCGTGGGGCAAGCCGGCTCTCGGCCTGAAGACGCGCAAGCACAAGAAGTACTCCAACAAGATGATCGTCAAGCGCGCCAACGGAAAGTAAGGAGGCAAAGCAATGAGCAGATCCGTCAAGAAGGGACCGTTTGTAAGCGAACGCCTTCTGAAGAGAATCAACGAAATGAACAAAACCGGCAAGAAGGCTGTGCTGAAGACGTGGAGCCGCGCCAGCACCATCTTCCCCGAGTTTGTTGGACACACCATCGCGGTGCACGACGGCCGCAAGCATGTGCCGGTCTACGTCACCGAGGAAATGGTCGGTCATAAGCTGGGCGAATTCGCCCCCACCCGTACCTTCCGCGGCCACGCCGGTGAGAAGGCCACCGGCCGCAAGTAAGAAGAAGGAGATGAGATGAATGGCCACCAGAACCCGTGAAAAGACGGAAGCCCGCAAGCAGGGCGCCGACAAGAGGCCGCGCGCGATTGCGAAATACATCCGCATCTCCCCGCGCAAGGTCAAGATCGTCATCGATCTGATCCGCGGCAAGCAGGTTGATCAGGCCGCCGCCATCCTGATGTACACCCCCAAGGCTGCGGCGCCCGTTGTGCTCAAGCTCCTGAACTCCGCCATTGCCAATGCGGAGAACAATCTCGGCCTGAGCCGCGAAGACCTCTACGTCGCCGAAGTTTACGCCAACCCCGGCCCCACGCTGAAGCGCTATGTCGCCCGCTCCCGCGGCAGCGCGAGCCCGATGCTCAAGCGTACGAGCCACATCACCGTTGTGCTGGACAGCAAGAAGTAAGAGGGAGAAGGAGGAACCACTGTGGGACAGAAAGTTAATCCCCATGGCGCGCGTGTCGGCGTGATCATGGATTGGAGCGGCCGCTGGTACGCGGAGAAGAAGGATTTCGCCAACTACCTCGAGTCCGATTACCGTCTGCGCAAGATGCTCAAGGAAAAGCACAATGCTGCCGGCATCTCCCGCATCGACATCGAGCGCAGCGCCGGCAAGGTTGGCGTGACGCTCTTCACCGCCAAGCCCGGTGTTGTCATCGGCAAGGGCGGCGCCGGCGTGGAAGCGCTCAAGAAGGAAATCGAAGCCTTCGTCGGCTGCCCGTGCTCCCTCAACATCATGGAAATCAAGAACCCCGAAGTTGACGCGCAGCTCGTTGCCGAGAACATTGCGCAGCAGCTCGAACGCCGCATCTCCTTCCGTCGTGCGATGAAGCAGAGCATCCAGCGCGCGATGAAGGGCGGCGCGAAGGGAATCAAGACCTCGGTTGCCGGCCGTCTTGGCGGCGCGGACATCGCCCGCAAGGAAGGGTATCATGAGGGTTCCATCCCGCTGCAGACCCTGCGTGCGAACATCGATTACGGCTTCGCCGAGGCGAAGACCACGTACGGCCGCCTTGGCGTGAAGGTCTGGATCTACAAGGGCCAGATCCTTCCCAAGAGCAAAAAGACCCCCGTCCGTGCCGAAGGAGGAAGATAAACCATGTTGATGCCCAAGAGAGTCAAGCGGCGTCGCGTGTTCCGCGGCCGCATGAAGGGTACCGCCCATCGCGGCAATTTCCTCGCCTATGGCGATATCGGCCTTGTGGCGATGGAGCCGGCCTGGATCACTTCTCAGCAGATTGAAGCGGCCCGTGTCGCGCTGACCCGTTACACCAAGCGCGGCGGCCAGGTCTGGATCAAGATTTTCCCCGACAAGCCCGTGACCGAAAAGCCGGCCGAAACCCGAATGGGTTCCGGTAAGGGTTCTCCGGAATACTGGGTGGCCGTTGTGAAGCCCGGCCGCGTTCTGTTCGAGATCGCGGGCGTCGCCGAGGCCGATGCGCGCGAAGCGCTCCGCCTTGCTTCTCACAAGCTTCCCATCAAGTGCAAGATCATGCGCAAAGAACAGTTCACGGGAGGTGAAGCGAAATGAAGGCCAGCGAAATGAGGCAGATGGACAACGCCGCGCTCGAAGCCAAGGTCAAGGAGCTCAAGTCTGAACTTTTCAACCTTCGTTTCCAGCTTGCCACCGGTCAGCTTGAAAACACCATGGCCATTCAGAATGTCCGCCGCGACATCGCGCGCGCCAAGACGCTGATCCGCCAGAACGAGCTCAAGGCTTGAGGAGAAGGGAGAAACAATCCATGGCCGAAGTTAGAGGCATTCGTAAGACCCGCGTAGGCATGGTCGTCAGCGACAAGATGGACAAGACCGTCGTCGTTGAAATCCGCAC
>CAZKJW010000022.1:22028-25114 GCA_964553125.1 uncultured Oscillospiraceae bacterium | reverse complement strand
CCCGGGACACCCTGATTAAGAGTCAGGTGCTCTACCAACTGAGCTAATGGCGCGTGTTGCGAACGAAATATATAATACACACTCACCACACATTTGTCAAGGGGAAATTCTCAAAAAAATCAATTTTTTTTGCGCGACCGGCGCGTCGGCATGGCTGCAAAGGGCGCGCGCATATGGTATAATTGCCGCAAAAGGATTTGCTTCGGGCGGCGCGGCCGTCCGGGAGAGGAAAAAGCATGAGAGAATTCCTGTTGGAGGTTTGCTGCGGCAGCGTGGAGGACGCGCTGGCCGCCGTGCGCGGCGGAGCCGATCGGATCGAACTGAACTCGTGCCTGTTTCACGGCGGGCTTACGCCGAGCGTGGGCGAGCTGATTGTGACAAAGCAGCTGGTCGATGTGCCCGTGATGACGATGGTTCGCCCCCGGCAGGGCGGCTTCTGCTACACGAACGCGGAATACCGCACGGCGCTCGCCGACGCGGAGCAGCTGCTTGCCCACGGTGCGGACGGTCTGGTTTTCGGCTTCCTCAACGCGGACGGCACGCTCGATGCGGAGCGCACGAAGGAGCTGGTCGCGCTGTGCGGCGGGCGGACGAAGGTGTTTCACCGCGCGATTGACGTCGCGCCCGACTGGAAGCGGATGCTTGCGCAGCTCATTGAGCTGGGCGTGGATCGCGTGCTGACGAGCGGTCAGGCGCCGGATGTGTTTTATGGGCTGGAGACGATTCGCGAGATGGTTGAATTCGCGCAGGGCGCGATTGAAATCCTTCCCGGCGCGGGCGTGAACCTCAAAAACGTTGACCGGATTCTGGACGAAACCGGCTGCCGGCAAATTCATGCGGCGCGCTTTGCGCAGCGCTTCGACCCATCCACGCAGAATAACCGCGATATTTTCTATGGCGGCGCGCTCTATCCGCCCGAGGATCGCTACGACGTCATCGACGGCGCGTACATCGCGGAGATCCGCGCGCACGGCAAGGCACCGGCGCAATAAGGAGGCACGATGCAGCAGCAGATTCTCAGGCGCGTTCAGCGCGTGATCGATCAGGGGCCGTACACCGATACGTGGCAGTCACTCTGTACACACCCCGTCCCGAAATGGTATGCCGATGCGAAGCTCGGGCTGTTCATCCATTGGGGCGTGTACAGCGTGCCCGCTTTCGGCAGCGAGTGGTATTCGCGCAATATGTATCTCAAGGGCTCGAAGGCTTACGAGCATCACATGAAAACCTACGGCTCGCAGGAGCAGTTCGGCTATAAGGATTTCATCCCAATGTTTACGGCGGAGAAATTCGAACCCGCCGCGTGGATGGAGCTTGCGGCGGAGTCCGGCGCGAAGTACGTCATGCCCGTGTCCGAGCATCACGACGGGTTTCTGATGTATCGCAGCGCGCTTTCGCGCTGGAACGCGGCGGAGATGGGGCCGTGCCGGGATGTGCTGGGCGAACTGCGCGCCGAGGCGGAGAAGCGCGGGCTGGCGTTCTGCACGTCGAACCACCGTGCGGAGCACTGCTGGTTCTTTTGCGGCGGCATGAGCTTTCCTTCGGACGTGCCGGGGAACCCCGATTTTTACGGCCGCCCCATTCCCATGGGCAGCGACACGCGCTCGCTGAACGATATTTACAGCCCCGTTCCGCCGGAGAAGCATCTGGAGAACTGGCTGGCGCGCGTGTGCGAGCTGGTCGAAGCGTATCGTCCGCGGGTCGTCTATTTCGACTGGTGGGTCAAGAACGTCGCGTTCCGGCCGTACCTGCGAAAATTCGCCGCGTTCTATTATAACCTTGCACAGCAGTGGGGCGAGGAGGTTGCAATCAACGATAAATACGGCGCGTTCATGGCGGGCAGCGCCGTGCGCGACGTGGAGCGCGGCTACATGAGCGGCATTCAGCCGGACATGTGGCAGACCTGCACGTCTGTGGCGAAGAATTCATGGGGCTACACGGAGCATAACGAATTCAAGCGCGCCGAGGATCTCACGGCCGATCTGGTGGATATCGTCAGCAAGAACGGCAACATGCTGCTCAACATCGGCCCGCGCGCCGACGGCACGATCACCGATGAGGAAACGCGCGTGCTGCGCGCCATCGGCGCATGGCTTCGCCGTAACGGCGAGGGAATTTACGGCACGCGGCCGTGGGCGCGCTATGGCGAGGGCGCGGCGAAAACGCCCGAAGGCTCGTTCTGCGAGGGCGAGCGCCCGGCGTTTACGGCGGAGGATTTCCGCTACACCGCCAAGCCCGGCGCGGTCTACGCATTCTGCATGAACCCGCCGGCGGATGGCGTGCTGCGGCTGAAAGCGTTTGCGCGCAACTACGGCGACGCGACGGACTATCACGTGACGGGCGTGCGGACGATGGACGGCGCGAACGCGCCATTCACGCGTGACGAAACCTGCATGACCGTGCGCTGCAATCCCGCGGCGTGGCAGAAGGGCTACCCCGCGTGCATCCGCATGGAGCTGGACTGACGCGGCGGGCAGGGGATGCGATTTTTTTCGGCGCAGGAGCGCCGGAAGGGCGGCGCGGCTTTTTCGACACACAGGAACGCTCGTCCCGGAAATGCGGGGCGGGCGTTTTTGTATATTGCGAGTCTTAATAGGAAGAAGTGGCGCAGGGGAGGGAGTGCGAGAGCGTTCTCCTGCACGTTGCTTTTGTGGATAAGGCGCGTCCGCGCGCCGCGACATGGGTATTCTGTGGGAAGGCGATTTCAAAAAAAGAATGGTAGGGATGAAAGGGGACGGCGCGGAAAATGAAAAGCACTGCACGGGCTGCACGTTCTGCCGACGATTCTCGCTTTTGAGCAGGGCGGTTTCTGAAGGGCGGCGCGCTTGCTTTGCTCATGCGGAAAGGGGGGATTTGTGCGGCAGGGGGAAACATATGGGCATAGGGAGCATATGCGCGGTGTGCTCATTCGCTCTTGCGCCGCTTGCACGAACGGAACGGGCATTTGGTGCGGTGAGAATCTCATGCGCATGATAGGAGGATGGCGCGGGATGGGCGACATGCGCGGGGCGAGTTGAAAACCGCGGTTGGGGGGATGGGGGATGACTCATCATGCCTCGCCTCCGTTTCCACGCGAAGTACTTCCT
>CAZKJW010000022.1:9785-21928 GCA_964553125.1 uncultured Oscillospiraceae bacterium | reverse complement strand
GGGATGGGGGATGACTCATCATGCCTCGCCTCCGTTTCCACGCGAAGTACTTCCTGCAAGAATGCCGTCGCTCGCATTTTATAAAGGCAAGGGGATTTGTGCGCGGCGCGAGTGAAAACAGTGGTTAGGGGGAACGAGGGATGCTTCGTACCACCGCCTTTATGCGGGCGTTCTCTAAAAAGAATGGTGTCTGCCCGCTTGTGCAGAACAGCATTTTTGCATGTTGGGAATTTCAAAATAGAAAGGCTGACGGGAGAAATGGGGGCGAGAGCAAGCGGCGCGGTTCCTTTCATGCAGCGATTTTCAATGAAAGCCTATGCCAGCTCGTCGTACCCCCGCGCGCAGCACATTCCCGCGAGAATGGTGTCGTTCGCTTTTTATGGCAAGGGGATTCGTGTGTGGCGCGAATTGAAAACCGCGGTCAAGGGAAACTCGACGAGACTCGCTCCGCCTCCGTCCTACCTCCGTGAGAAGCGTTTTCCCGCAAGAACGCCGTCGTTCGCATTCAATAAAGGCAAGGAAATTCAAACGCGACGCGAATTGAAAACCGCGGTCAAGGGAAACTCGACGAGACTCGCTCCGCCTCCGTCCTACCTCCGTGAGAAGCGTTTTCCTACAAGAATGCCAGCGCTCGCATTCAATAAAGGCAAGGAAATTCAAACGCGACGCAAGCTGAAAACCGCGGTCAAGGGAAACTCGGCATGACTCGCCACGCCCCGTCCCTCGCGAAGCGCCGTCAAAACACCGCCGTTTGCCCTTGGCGAAGGCAAGGAGAATTCAGGGCCGCTACCCCTTCGCTGCCTTCTGCGCCCCTCCAAAAACAGCAGCGCCCGCCCCGCTTGCGCGGGACGGACGTTTTTGGCGGTATGTTATTCCTCGTCCGGATCGACGTCTTCGTCGTCTTCAAACGGGTTGTCAAGGTCGAGCTGCTCCAGGTCGTCCAGCGGCGGTTCTTCCATCTCGTCGTCGAGATCGTCGTCCATGTCGTCGTCATCGTCGCTGTCGCCGTCGCCGGAATCCGCGGAGGGGTTCCGCTTGCGCTTGACGGATTCGATTTCTTCCATTTCGCTCAGATGCGGAACGTTTACGCCGCCGGCGTCAACCGTGCCCGTGTCTTCTTCTTCGTCGGTGGAGATCAGGTGAATATAGCGCAGATCGGCCAGGCAGTGCTTGCACACATCCTCGCCGGGGAGCGCGGGTTCTTCGCCGCAGACCGAGCACATCATGACGGAATCGTCCCGCCCGCTCGTGCCGCGAACTTCCTCGCGGCAGACGGTGCAGAGGTCGCCGCCATCCAGAATGTAATTCAGTTCGCAGCGCGGACATTTACGCAGAGCCATGTAGTTCCTCCTTGGAGATGCTTCGTTACCGGGGGCAATATAGCACAACGAAGCATGTTCGGCAAGTACTTTTTGAAGAAAAAATCATATTTTTCCTGAATTGCACGCTTCTTTTGCACAATTTGCGCCGGAAAGGCGTGTCCGCCGCTGAAAAACACGCGCGGACGCGGACAAAAAGGCGCTCCGCATCCACGGCGGGAGACGGAGCGCGCATTTTTTCTCATCCGCGCCCTGCGCGGAAAAAACAAGCGTCAGTCGTCGATCAGCTTCACTTCGACGTCGAAGGTGAGATACTCGCCCGCCGGGATCGGCTCGTCGGCCTTGATGCTCGTCAGGTTCGGAATGCGATAGACCGTGATGGCCACCGTGTCGCCGATGCTGTGCGCGCGCACGGCCTTTTGCAGCTCCTCGGCGGTGCGGATGCGCTCGCCGTCCACTTCGACGATGAGGTCGTTCGCCTCAATGCCGGCCACGGCGGCGGGCTGATCCTTCTCGACGCTCACAACCCACACGCTCGCGGGCAGCGCGTCTTCCGTCGGCTCGTCGGACGGGCTTTCGATGGAGTAGATGGACACGCCGATGCGCGGATAGACGCGCTGGCCGAAGTTGATGAGATCGTCCGCAACGTCGGCGACGGTGTTGATCGGGATGGCGAAGCCGATGCCTTCAATGGCGGCGTAGCCGAAATAGCCGTTGTTGGACAGCTTCATGGACGTGATGCCGATCAATTCGCCCGCGATGTTGAACAGGCCGCCGCCGCTGTTGCCGGCGTTGATTTCGGCGCTGGTCTGGATGAGGTCGGTCACGCTCGTGCGCGCGCCGACGGAACTGACGTCGCGGCCAAGACCGCTGATGACGCCCACCGTCAGCGTGTTGGTGAACGCTTCGCCCAGCGGGTTGCCGATGACGAGCGCCCAGTCGCCCACGCTCAGGGCGTCGGAATCGCCGATGGCGGCGGCGGGAACGTCCAGCCCTTCGCAAAGGAGCACGGCGACGTCGCTGTCCGCGTCGGTGGCGACGAGCTCGGCGGGATATTCCTTGCCGTCGACGAGCACGTAGACGGTTTCGGCCGATTCGATGACGTGGTTGTTGGTCAGCACATACGCGTCCTCGGAAATGACGACGCCCGAGCCGACGAACGAGGTGTTGGTGGAAATGCGGCCGTTGGAGACGGTGGTGCCGGTGGAAATTTCAATGCCGACAACCGACTTGCTCGCCTTTTCGTAGGCGGCCTTGAACGGGCTTTCGTAGGCCGCGACGCTTTCGGCGGCAGCAAGGGAAGCGCAAAGCGCCATTGTAAGCGCGAGCAGCGCGCAAAGACACTTCTGAAGGGTAGATTTCTTCATGCGTGGGTCAACCTCCTGACACTTTTCTATCATAAGCCTATCATGGAAATATTAGTAAATTGTGTCCGGTTTATTAACCTTTTTCGCGCGGCGGCATAGGATGCAGCAGGAGGCGATGCCTCCGAAATCTCCGCAGGGGGGAATTGGAGTGGAACCCTTGTTTGCCCTGCTTTTCTTTTGTGCTTTCGGAGTGTTGATCGGTCTGTGCGCGCATTGGCTCGACCGCGCGCGCGTCTGGCCGTGGATTGGGGTATATGTGCTCTTTGGCGCACTGGGCGCGCTCATGGGCGGCGCGCTGCTTCCGTGGCTGTTGGGCGGCATGACGTTCGGCGCAAGAACGCTTCTGGCGGCGATGCTTGCGGCGGCCGCGTCGCTTGTGGCGCGGGCGCTGGCACGCGGCGAATGAACAGCCGGCTCCGGGCGGGGATGCGTCTCCGCCCGGACGCTTTTTTGGCGCGGACGGCATATCCGGCGCAAAGCGCCCATAAAAAATAAAAGCCGGGAATCCGCGAAGGCTTGGAAACGTCTTATATATATGCGGCTTGTCAGAAAAGCGCTCTGGGAGGGGACGGAAGGGCCGCAGCCCCCTCTGGCTGCAATCGTATCGACCGGCTTTGCCGGTCGGGCGGGGGAGGTTTCGGCCGCAGCCGCTTTTGTGACCTTTGTTATATATATGGAGGTCTGCGCTTGACGCGGCGGCGCTGCCGTGATATTCTAAAATTGGTAAATTGGCGGATTTTCAGGCAGCCGCAAAAGGAGGCCCCGGATGAAATACGACGTATTGCTGGCGGACAACGACGGAACGCTGATGGATTTCGACGCGGCGGAGCGCGTGGCGCTGAAACTGGCGGCGCAGGCGCAGGGCGTGCGGCTGGATGAGGCGCGCGAGAAGCTGTATTCCGAAATCAACGCCAGCCTCTGGGAAGCGTTTGAACGCCGCGAGACCACGCAGGCGGCGCTGCGGGTGGACAGGTTCCGCTTGTTTCTCGAGCGCATCGGCAGCGATGCGGACGCGGAGCGCATGTCCGAGGATTTTCTGGCGCATGTGTCCCAGCGGTGCGATGAAATCGAGGGCGCGTATGAGTTTTTGTGCGAGGCGGCGGCGCGCGTGCCCGTGGTGATGATCACAAACGGCATCTCCTCCGTGCAGCGCTCGCGCTTTGCAAGGAGCCGCCTGACGCCGCTTTTCCGAGATATCGTCGTGTCCGAGGAGATCGGCATGGCAAAGCCCGATCCGCGGTTCATTGAAAACGCGCTGGCGCGCGTGGGCGCAACGCCGGAGCGCGCGCTGGTTCTGGGCGATTCGCTCACGAGCGATATCGCGGCGGCGAACGCCGCGGGCGCGGCGAGCTGCTGGTTCAACCCGAAGAAAAAGAAAAACACCACGGCTTTTTTGCCGGATTACGAAATTCGGACGCTGAAGGAGGCGCTTGAGTGGCTATGAAAGAATGGAAAAGGACGCTGAAAATCTGCGCGCTGGGCGCGCTTGTCGTGGGTCTGCTTCTGTGCGCTACGGGATGCCTGATCCGTCCCGACTCGGTGAACGGCGGCGAATCGGGAACCTACCCGACGATGCTCACCTTTCAGGTGAACACGCCCGTGCCCGTCGGAGCGACGGCGACGGCTGTGCCCACGGCGGATATTTCGTGGCAGCCCGCCGCGACGATCACGACGGAGCCGCCGAGCGCCATGGTCACCTTTTCCATCGGCGGCGGCACCGTGCCGGTGGAGCCGGGCGATATCGGCATTGCGGGCATCGGCGTAGGCACGGCGGCGCCCACGGTGACGCCCACGGCGGAGCCGGCGCTGAAAAAAGGCGCGACCGGCACGCGCGTGACGGCGCTTCAGGAAAAGCTCAGACAGCTCGGCTATTACACCGGCAAGGTGGACGGCGATTACGGCGACGGCACGGTCAGCGCCGTGAAGGCGTTCCAGAGCCGCAACGGCCTCAAGGCCGACGGCGTTGCGGGCGAAGCTACGCTGAAGCTGCTGGAATCGGGCAACGCCAAAAAGGCGCCCACGCCCACTCCCAAGCCGACCCCGACGCCCACCAGCAGCGCGCTGCGCCTCGGCTCGAGCGGCTCGAAGGTGAAAACCATGCAGCAGAAGCTCAAGAACCTCGGCTACTACACGGGCAGCGTGGACGGCCAGTTTGGCGAGGGCACCGAAAGGGCGCTCAAGGCGTTCCAGAAGGCCAACGGCCTTTCGGCTGACGGCGTTGCCGGAACCGCCACGCTCAACAAGCTCAACTCGTCCAGCGCCAAGTCGGCCGTGTCCGAAAGCTCCAAGGCGACGGCGCGTCCCGCGATGCGCACCTACGTCCCCTCCACGCTGAGCACGTACCGCTATTTGCAGCTGGGCAGCCGCGGAAGCGACGTGACCAAGATGCAGCAGCGCCTGAAGGATCTGGGCTATTTCAGCGGCTCGGTCAACGGCGATTTCGGCGCGGATACGGAAACGGCCGTCCGCGCGTTCCAGAAGCGCAACGGCCTCTGGGAGGACGGCGTGGCCGGCGAGGATACGCAGCGGATGCTCTATTCCAATAACGCGCTGGCTGCAAGCCGCTGACGGGAAAGGAAGAAACGCAATGAAGAAAACCGGGATCAAGCGCGTTGCGCTGTGCGCGATGCTGTGCGCGATTCTGCTTGCGGCAACGGGCTGCGTGATTAAGCCCGACACGACGACCGTGGAGACGACGGGCGAAGCCGTGCTTTTGCCGTTTGCGACGACCACGCCCACGCCGACCCCTGCGCCGACGAACGCCATGCAGACTTGGAACGGCGGCACGAGCGCGACGAACGCGCCGCAGACATACCAGCCGATTGCCGTGATCACCCCGCAGGTGACGGCGAAGCCGGCATATACCATCAAGCCCATCGCGACCACCGGAACCTCCGCTGTGACGGTCGCGCCCGGCGGCTTTGCAACCGTCGCGCCGACGGAGGATACGACGCTACGTACCGGCTCGTCCGGCGTGCGCGTGCGCGCATTGCAGCAGAAGCTGCAGACGCTGGGCTACTACACGGGCAGCATTGACGGCGATTTCGGCTCCGGCACGGAAGCCGCCGTGAAGGCGTTCCAGAGCGCCAACGGCCTCAGGGCGGACGGCGTTGTGGGACAGGCCACGCAGAGCCTGCTCGATTCGGGGCGCGCCGTTGCGGCGCCGTCGCCGACGCAGACGGTCAGCTATGTGTACGCCACCTCGCGGCCCACGCCGCTGACGTACACGCCCTCCACGCCGAGCACGTACCGCTACCTTCAGGACGGCTCGACGGGCAACGACGTGAAGAACCTGCAGACCCGCCTCAGGGAGCTGGGCTACTACACCGGCTCCGTCACCGGCACGTTCGGCGATGCGACGAAGGCCGCCGTGACGGCGTTTCAGGAGCGCAACGGGCTGTGGGTGGACGGCGTTGCGGGCGAGGATACGCAGCGGATGCTCTATTCCTCCGCGGCGCTGCCGTTCTACGGCATGGTGGCGGTGACGCCCGTGCCGCAGCAGACGAGCTATCAGACGCTGAAGAAGGGCTCGGCGGGCGCGGAGGTTTCTTCGCTGCAGGCGCGCCTTGCGGAACTGTATTACTACACCGGGACGGCTACCGGCATCTACGATGAAACAACTGAGCTGGCCGTGAAGGTGTTCCAGCAGCGCAACGGGCTGACCGTGGACGGCGTTGCCGGAACTGACACGCAGCGCGCGCTCTACGCTGAAACGGCGCTGTCCGCGCCGACCGCGCAGCCGGCGGGATACACGACGCTCAAGAGCGGATCGACAGGCGAGGCGGTGTATCAGCTGCAGCAGGCGCTCTATGATCTGGGCTACTACGCCGGAATGATCGACGGCGTGTATGACGACGACGTGACCGCCGCCGTGAAGGCGTTCCAGAAGGCGAACGGTCTCTCTGCGGACGGCAAGGCCGGAAAGGACACGCAGAAAAAACTCTACGACGGCTCCGCCGTAGCGGCCTCTGCCGGCGATGCAACCTACTCCACCCTGCGAGCGGGCGACACCGGCGACAGGGTGAACGCGCTGCAGACGCTTCTGCGCAGCTACGGCTATTACACCGCCGTCAACAGCGGCGTATACGACAACAGCACCGTGCTGGCCGTGCAGCAGTTCCAGGCGATGAACGGCCTGAACGTGGACGGCGTGGCGGGCCCTGCGACGCTCATGCTGCTCTATTCGGGCACGCCGGTCTCTGTGGGACAGGCAGTTGCGACGGAGAACCCGAACTTCACGACGCTGCGGCAGGGCATGTCCGGCGCGGATGTGCAGCGGATGCAGGAAATGCTCGCCGAGATGGGCTACTACACCGCGACGGTGGACGGTACCTTCGGCTACACCACGCAGCTGGCCGTAACGGCGTTCCAGCAGAAGAACGGCCTCAAGGCCGACGGCGTTGCCGGTACGGAAACGCTGGCGCTTCTCTACTCCGGCGACGGCGAGCCTGCGGCGATTGCCACAACTGCGCCGCGCACATCCCTGCGCGTGGGCGACAGCGGCTCCGATGTATACGAATTGCAGCTGCGCCTTCAGGCGCTGGGCTATACGAACATCGCGCCCAGCGGCGTATATGACGACGCGACGGCGACGACGGTGCGGCTTTTCCAGCAGAACAACGGGCTGATCGCCGACGGCGTGGCGGGCGAATCGACGCTCACGGCGCTGTACGGAGCGGCGGTCGTATCCTCGGGCGCGCAGAGCGCGGCCAATGGCGCCATGACCTCCGTGAACAACCGCTCCCGCGAGCTGGAGGAGCAGAACGCGGGCGGCGCGATTCAGGCGAGCCTGTCGGGCGGCGGCGTTGCGGCGGCGTATAACGGCAAACTCTACTACACCGGCGAGGGCGGACGCATCTACGCCGGCAACTCCTACGGAACGGGGACGCTGCTCATCGACATGCCGGCGCGGTTCATTCACGCCTCGTCCGCGGGGCTGACGTTCGTGAGCGGCAACCAGATTTACTCCGCCAACCTTGACGGCTCCAACGTCACGGTGAAGGCGCTGGCCGGCTCCATCGCCAAGTTCTCGCTGATCAACGGCACGATGTATTATCTGGAGGGCAGCACGCTCGTCAAGCTCCCGGCGACGGGCAGCGCCGTGTATCTCGCCACGGACGTGAACGATTTCATCATCGATATTTACGGCTACATGGCGTATCTGGCAACGAACACGGGCGTCAAGCGCGTGGGCCTCAACGGCAGCGGTATGGAAACGCTCGTCACCACGGCGGCCGATCAGGTGGCGCTTGCCGACACGGTGGTGTTCTTCCGCTCGGGCGGCGCGATTTACCGCGTGGACAACGGCGTAAGCCGCCTGCTGATGGACGCGAACGCCACATGGATGGGCGTATACCGCGACAAGGTGTATTACGTCATGGGCGGCTGCCTCTATCGCTGCGGCACCGACGGGCTGAACAATCAGGTGTTCTACGACGGGCAGACCGCGTCGGTCAGCTTCTCGGCGGGGCGCGCGTACATCTGCGCGGAGCAGGGCGGCGCGCTGACGAAGGTTGTGGCGTGCGAATAAACCGCACGGAGATGGAAAGCCCCTTCTCTTTCCGCAATGGAAAGGGAAGGGGCTTTCAGGTGTCAAAAAAAGTGGCTGCGGCCACTTTTTTTTGAGTATTGCGCTCCGTTGCTGTCAGCCCTGCAGGCAGGGGGATACGAATCCGGTCGGAGGCTTTTGCGTCTCTATTGCGGGACGCGCTTATGCGATTTTTTTGAGCGATTTTTTGAACTGCACGGAGAAGAGTACCGCCGTGAACGTGACGGCAATCAGGTCGGCGACCGGCTCGGCGAGATACACGGCCGTGGTTTTGTTGGCAGTGAAAATGGCGGGCAGCAGGTAGATCAGCGGGATGAGCAGCACGAACTTGCGCACCACGGCCACGGCGATGGACGATTTGGCGCTGCCGATGGCGGTGAACGTCATCTGGCAGGCGATCTGGATGCCGAAGAGCACGAGCATTCCGCAATAGACGCGCAGCGCGGAGCGCGTGAAGTCCATCAGCGCCGCGTCGGCGGTGAAAACGCTGACGAACGCCTGCGGGAAAATCTGAATGAGCGCCCACAGCAGCGCGGAATAGGCAAGGCTCACGCGCAGCAGCAGGAAGAACGCGGACTTGACGCGCGAAGCGTTCTTTGCGCCGTAATTGTAGCTGATGATCGGCTGTGCGCCCTGCCCAAGGCCGGAAAGCGGCAGCATGGCGAACTGCATCACGCTGGAGAGAATCGTCATTGCGCCCACGGCCATATCGCCGCCGTAACGCAGAAGGGAAGCGTTGAAGCAGACGGAGATGACGCTCTCGCTCGCCTGCATGATGAACGCGGCGAGGCCGAGCGCGAGGCAGGGCAGGATGATATCGGCGCGCAGCGCCATATTTTCCCGCCGGATGCGCAGGAACGTCTTGCGCCCCGTCAGGAACGAAACGACCCACACGCAGGAGACGGCCTGCGAGAGAATCGTGGCGAGCGCCGCGCCTTCCACGCCCATATTGAAGGCGAAGATGAAAATCGGATCGAGGATGATGTTCATTACGGCGCCGATGAGCACGGACATCATGCCCACCTTTGCAAAGCCCTGCGCGGTGATGAACATGTTCATGCTCAGCGTCAGTTCGACAAAGAGCGTGCCGATGGAATAAATGCGCATATACTTCACGGCATACTCAATGGTGTTTTCGCTTGCGCCGAAGGCGAGCAGCAGACGGCGGCCGAACACCAGCAGCACGGCGGTGAGCGCAAGGGAAATATAGATTTGCATGGCGAAGCAGTTGCCGAGGATGCGCTCCGCTTTATTCATATCGTTTTCACCCATGGCGATGGACGCGCGCGGCGCGCCGCCGGAAGCGACGAGCGCGGCGAATGCCGAAACAAACATGATCAGCGGCATACACACGCCGACGCCCGTGAGCGCGAGCGCGCCGTCGCCGGGCATGTGGCCGATGAAGATGCGATCGACGATGTTGTAGAGCATGTTGATCAGCTGCGCGGCCACGGTGGGCAGGGCGAGCTTTTTCAGCAGCTTTCCGATGGGTTCCGTTCCGAGAAATTCTTTGCTTTGCGTCATTTTTCTAAACACCTCACTTTTCAGCATAACATGGGAATATGAAATTTGTGTAAACACGGGCGAACGATTTCTTTATACATGGGGACGCCCGCAGACGCGCACAGCGCGGCGGGGACGCAAAACCGCGTTGCCCGCGCGGCGCGCGTGTGATATAATCAGGCGGAAACATCGTCGAAAAGGAGTTTTTCGGTTGATTCGCAGGAAGGATTTTCTGATTGTTGGGCTGGCGCTGCTGGTGGCGGCGGGCGCGCTTTTGTTCACGCAGGTTTTCGGCGCAAAAGGCGGCGCGGATACGGTGTGCGTGTATGTGGATGGGCAGCTTTATGCAAAAAGGCCGCTTGCGCAGGACGGGGAAATCCGTGTCGAGCAGGAGGACGGCTGCGTGAACGTGATCGCGATTGAAAACGGCAGCGTGCATATGGCGTTTTCCAGCTGCGACAACCAGCTGTGCGTGCAGCAGGGCAGCGTGAGCGAAACGAACAGATTTTTCCGCGCGCTCGGCAGCCAGATTGTCTGCCTGCCCAACCGCGTCATGATCGAGCTGGAGGGCGGCGCGGACATGCCGCAGGGCGATCTGCCGGATGTTTGAAAAGTCTTTGTTTTCACACATTTTTTGCGCGCATTTAGCTTGACATGAAAATTAGCATAATGGTATCATTATATGAATTCATGAATACGATGAAAAAACGCCGAAGCTGTCCGGTATTTTTCTTCCGGATGGGCTTTTTGTGCGCGATAGGGGAGTGAGTTCATCGTTGGAAAACGCGTTTGAAGTGGTCTGGATGGACAGGGGCGAGCGCCTGCAAAGGCCGTCCGTGGTTTGTCTGGGCTTTTTCGACGGCGTACATCTGGGGCATCGCCGCCTGATCGATACGGCTGTGGCCGTCGGGCGGGAGCAGGGGCTGGCCGCCTGCGTGCATACGTTCAGCCAGATGCCCGCAAAGGCGCTGCACCCGGAGAAGGATCACCTTGAGCTGACGGCGCTTCCGGAAAAGCTGCGGCTTTTTCAGCAGGCAGGAGCGGACGCGGCGGCCGTCAGCGATTTTAATGAAGAAATGCGCACCATGCACGCGCGCGAGTTTCTTCAGACCCGTTTGATTGAAGGGCTGAACGCCCGGCACATCGTCGCCGGATACGATCACCGCTTCGGCTATCTGGGCGAGTGCGGAACGGAAATGCTTTCCGCGCTCTGCGCGGAATATCACATCGGCCTTACCGTCGTCGGCCCTGTGCGGCTTGACGGCGGCGAAGTAATATCCAGCACGGCAATTCGGCGGGCTATCCGGGAGGGCGATTTCGCGCTCGCGGAGCGCATGCTCGGAAGGCCCTGCCCTGAGGCAATGCGTAGGAGGGATGGCACATGAAGAAGAGGAAGCTGGCGGCATGGATTGTGCTGACGATCATCGCGGTGGTCGCGGCATTTTGCTTGGCGCTGACCAACGAGGTGACCAAGGACGTCATCGCGCAGCAGGCGGTTGCGGACGCGGAAGCGGCCCGGAAGGCGCTTGTTACGGAGGCGGACGCGTTTGAGGCGCTTGAAGCCGAAGGCGTGGACTCCCTGTATTGCGGCACGAAGGACGGCGAGCCCGTCGGCTATGTGGCGCAGGTTACCGTCACCGGCTTTGGCGGCCCGGTTGAAATCACCGTGGGCACGCAGGCCGATGAACCCGTTCTGACCGGCGTGAAAATCGGCGGCTCCGATTTCGCCGAGACGGCGGGTCTTGGCGCGAAGTCCAAGGAACCCAAGTTCATGAACCAGTTTGAAGGCAAGCTGGCTCCCGTGATGCTCAACGACGGCGAAGCGAACGAAACCGACGCGCAGGAAATCGACGCCATTACTGCGGCGACGATCACATCCAAGGCGGTTGTGCGCGGCGTGAACCAGGCGATGGAAGCGATTGCGCCCTACGCCGGCTTTGAGCTTGATTCCGGCAACGCGGGCGCGGTGGCGCTGGGCGACGGCCGCTTTGCGGCGACGGTCGCGGGCTTCGCGGGCGACGTGTACGTCGAAATCGCGCTGGACGGCGCGAATGTGATTACCGAAATCATCGTCGGCGACGACAAGTTTGCCGAGACCCCCGGCCTTGGCGGCAAGGCGCAGGACGATGAGTTCAAGAGCCAGTTCATCGGCAAGACCGGCCAGCTCGTGCTCGGTCAGGATATCGACGCCATCGCGGGCGCGACGATCACGTCCACGGCCGTCGTCAACGCCGTGAACACCGCCATGGCTGCCGCTACCGGCGAAGAAGTCGTGACCGCTCCCGCCGCGGAACCGGCCGCTCCGGCTGCGCCCGCCGAGACGCGCGAAATCGACGCTTCTCTGGATGTCCGTAGCGCGGCGAAGAAGGGCTTCGGCGGCGACGTGTATGTCGAAGTCGGCCTTGA
>CAZKJW010000022.1:0-9685 GCA_964553125.1 uncultured Oscillospiraceae bacterium | reverse complement strand
GCGGAAGGCAAGATTGCCGCCGTTGTCGTTGGCGACGACAAGTTCGCGGAGACCCCCGGCCTTGGCGCGAGAGCGCAGGAAGAAGAATTCACGAGCCAGTTCGTCGGCAAGAGCGGCGCGCTGGAGCTTGGCAAGGACATCGACGCGCTTGCGGGCGCGACGATCACCTCGCAGGCAGTCGTGGACGCGGTGAATGAGGCGCTTGCCTCCGCCGCCCCGGCTGAAGCGGCCGGCGAAACGACGAGCGTGAGCGCGACGAAGAAGGGCTTCGGCGGCGACGTGTACGTCGAAGTGAGCCTCGACGCGGAAGGCAAGATTGCCGCCGTTGTCGTTGGCGACGACAAGTTCGCGGAGACCCCCGGCCTTGGCGCGAGAGCGCAGGAAGAAGAATTCACGAGCCAGTTCGTCGGCAAGAGCGGCGCGCTGGAGCTTGGCAAGGACATCGACGCGCTTGCGGGCGCGACGATCACCTCGCAGGCAGTCGTGGACGCGGTGAATGAGGCGCTTGCGTCGAAATAAGAAAAGCGTTTTGCAACATCTGGAAAGGTGGAATGGGCGTTGAAAAAGTATACCTTTAAGGGCGGTATCCATCCGCTGCACGACCGGCATGAGGGCAAAACGCCGACGGCGGATAAGGCTGTGCGCGCGTTTGTGCCGGAGACGGTCTGCATTCCGATGGACATGCATCTGGGCGCACCGAGCAAGCCGTGCGTCAAGAAGGGCGATCATGTGCTGATGGGTCAGCTCATCGGCGAACCCGTGGGCGGTCTGGGCGTTCCGGTTCATGCCAGCGTCAGCGGCACGGTGCTTGAAGTAGGCCGCCGTCAGAATCTGGGCGCGAACCTGAGCGAGTGCGTCACCATTGAGAACGACCACAACGACGAGTGGACGGAACTCAAGCCGCTGGGCGACGTGGAAAACGCGCCCGCCGGTCAGATCATCCCGACCATTGCGGCCGCGGGCATCTGCGGCATGGGCGGCGCGAGCTTCCCGACCGCGGCGAAGCTGCGCATCCCCGAGGGCCAGTCGATTGACACCATCCTCGTTAACGGCGCGGAGTGCGAGACGTTCCTCACGGCGGATCACCGCCTGATGCTGGAAACCCCCGAGCGCGTCGTGAACGGCCTGCGCGCCGCCATGCGCGCCACGGGCGTCAAGCGCGGCATTATCTGCATCGAAGAAAACAAGATGGACGCGGTTGCCACGATCCGCAAGGCCGCCGAAGGCCGCGAGGGCGTCGAGGTTGCCGTGATGAAAACTAAGTACCCCGAGGGCGGTGAAAAGCAGCTCATCAAGGCGATCACCGGCCGCGAAGTGCCGTCCGGCGGACTGCCGATGCACGCGCACGTCGTCGTGCTCAACGCGGCCACCTGCGCTGCCATTGCCGACGCCGTGACCCAGGGCAAGCCGCTTGTCGAGCGCATCACGACCGTGACCGGCTGCGTGCGCGAGCCTGCGAACCTCTCCCTGCGCGTGGGCACCTCCTTCAAGGATGCAATCGAAGCCTGCGGCGGCTACAGTGAGACCCCCGGCAAGATCTTCACCGGCGGCAGCATGTGCGGCATCTGCGCTCCGGACGACACCGTGCCCACCACCAAGGGCAACAACGGCGTCGTTGTGCTCAACGAAAAAGAAGCCACGCCTCCGGAGACGACGGCGTGCATCCGCTGCGGACGCTGCGTGCGCGCGTGCCCGATGGGGCTCAACCCGTACAGGCTGCTGAACCTGTGCGAAGCCGGCGACAAGGCGCAGGCCGAGAAGGAGCATCTGCTGGATTGCATCTTCTGCGGAAGCTGCTCCTACGTGTGCCCGGCGCGCCGCTGGATGACCGCGGCGTTCAAGAATGCAAAAGATGAAATCATGGCGGCGAGGAGGGCGAAAAAATGAGACTGAGTCTTTCTTCCGGCCCGCATATCCGCGCAAAGAGCGACACCCGGCTGACCATGCTGGACGTGCTCATCGCGCTTTTGCCCACGACGGCGGCCGGTATCTATTTCTTCGGCGCGCGCGCGGCCATGGTGCTGGCTGTGTCCGTTGCCAGCTGCGTGCTGTTTGAAGCGCTCTGGTGCGCGCTTGGCCACAAGAAGTCCACGGTGGGCGACCTTTCCGCGGCCGTGACCGGCCTGCTGCTGGGTCTGAACCTGCCTTCCAATGCCCCGTGGTGGATGCCCGTGATCGGCGCGGCGTTTGCCATTCTCGTCATCAAGCAGCTTTTCGGCGGCTTGGGCGCGAACTTCCTCAACCCGGCGCTGGCTGCGCGCGCGGCGCTGCTGTCCAGCTGGCCGGCGCACATGACGACCTTCCTGCTTCCGCAGCGCACGCTTTTTGTGCACACCGCGGAGGTTGCGGATGCTGTCACGGCGGCTACGCCGCTGACGACGAAGTCCGCTTCGTACCTTGACCTGTTCCTTGGCAACATCCCCGGCTGCATCGGCGAAGTGTGCAAGGTTGCGCTTTTGATCGGCCTTGTGTATCTGCTGGTGCGCAAGGTGATCGGCTGGCAGATTCCCGTGGTCATGGTGGCCACTGTGGCGCTGCTTTCCTGGGCGCTGGGCGAAGACCCGCTGGCGGCTGTGCTCTCCGGCGGCGTGCTGCTGGGCGCGATTTTCATGGCGACCGACTATGTGACCAGCCCGATGCTCGCCATCGGCGAATGCATCTACGCGTTCGGCTGCGGTCTGATCCTCGTGCTGATCCGCAAATACGGCAACTATCCCGAAGGATGCAGCTACGCCATCCTGATCATGAACATCATCACGCCTCTGATCGACAAATACTGCAAGCGTAAGGTGTATGGGGAGGTGAAGAAAAATGCCTAAGGACGAAAACAAGCCGTCTCTCCGCGGCGTATTCATCAATGGCATTCTCAACGAAAACCCGACGTTCCGTCTGGTGCTGGGCACCTGCCCCACCATCGCGGTGACCACCAGCGCCATCAACGGCGTGGGCATGGGTCTGGCCGCCACGTTCGTTCTGATCGGCTCCAACGTCGTCATTTCGGCGCTGCGCAAGGTCATTCCGGATAAGGTGCGCATTCCCTGCTTCGTGCTGGTCATCTGCACGTTCGTTACCATTGTTCAGATGCTGCTTCAGGCGTTCGTGCCGTCGCTGTATGCGTCGCTGGGCCTGTTCATCCCGCTGATCGTCGTCAACTGCATCATCCTCGCCCGCGCGGAAGCGTTCGCTTCCAAGAACGGCGTGGTTGCCTCCGCTGTGGACGGCCTTGGCATGGGTCTCGGCTTCACGCTGGCCATGCTGCTCATGGGCGCCATCCGCGAAGTTTTCGGCAGCGGCACCATCTTCGGCCTGCAGGTGTTTGGCGCGGCGTTTGAGCCGATGCTGCTGTTCGTGCTGGCTCCCGGCGGATTCATCGTGTTCGGCCTGCTGCTGGGCATCATCAACGCCGTTTCCGACAAGCTCGCCGCCCGTAAGGCTGCGAAAGGAGGCGAGAAAGCATGACCATGAATTTCTGGCTTTTCATGATCGACTGCATCCTGTGCCATAACTTTATTTTCTCCCGCTTCCTGGGCAACTGCCCGTTCCTGGGTGTTTCCAGCAAGGTGGAAACCGCAACCGGCATGGGTCTGGCCGTCGTGTTCGTAATGACGCTTGCGTCCTTCTTCACCTACCTCGGCTACTACTACATCCTCGTGCCGCTGAAGCTGACGTATCTGGATACGATCATGTTCATCCTCATCATCGCGGCGCTGGTGCAGTTCGTTGAGATGTTCATGAAGAAGTCGCTCAAGTCGCTCTACAACTCGCTGGGCATCTACCTGCCCCTCATTACCACCAACTGCGCGGTGCTGGGCGTTGCGACGCTGAACATCACTTCCGGCTACAACCTCCTCTGGAGCGTGCTCAACGGCACCTTCGGCGCGGTCGGCTTCCTGCTGGCGATCGTTCTTATGGCCGGCATCCGCGAGCGCCTAGAAAGCTCCAACATTCCCAAGTGCTTCAAGGGTTTCCCGATCTGTCTGATCACGGCCGGCCTGATGTCCATGGCGTTCATGGGCTTCTCGGGCCTCGTCGGCTGAAGGAGGGGCAAAGATGAACTGGACTGCAATTCTTTATGCCGTACTCGCGCTGGGCGCGGTGGCGGCGGTGTTCGGCCTGATCCTCGCTTTTGCCGATAAGAAGTTCTATGTGGAAGCAGACGAGCGCGTTGCGCAGGTGCGCGATTGCCTCGGCGGCGCCAACTGCGGCGCGTGCGGCTTTGCGGGCTGCGATGCGTTTGCACAGGCTGTTGTGGAAGGCAAGGCGAAGCCCAGCGGCTGCGCCCCCGCCGGCGCCAAGGGCGTGGAAAAGATTTCCGCCATCCTCGGCATTGCCGATAGCGCGGAAGCGCCGAAGGTTGCCAAGGTGCTGTGCAACGGCGAGATTGGCATCTGCAAGGAAAAATACGAATACGTGGGCGCGAAGAGCTGCCGCTCTGCGGCCTCTATCGCCGGAGGCCCGAAGCTCTGCCCCTACGCCTGCATCGGCCTGGGCGACTGCGAAGCGGCCTGCAAGTTCGGCGCGCTGTCCATCGAGAATACGCTGGCGCGCGTTGACGAATCCAAGTGCGTCGCCTGCGGCGCGTGCGAAAAGGCCTGCCCGCGCGGCGTGATCAAGCTCGTGCCCGTGGAGAGCACGGTGGTCGTTCGCTGTCAGAACAAGGAAGCCGGCCGCATCGCGCGCGAAATGTGCCAGAAGGCGTGCATCAGCTGCAAGCTGTGCGAGCGCCAGTGCGAATTCGACGCGATTCACGTGGTCAACGGCGTTGCCGTCATCGACCCCGAGAAGTGTACCCGCTGCGGCAAGTGCGCCGCCAAGTGCCCCGCCGGCTGCATCACCATGCCGGTTCAGGCTGCGGAATAATCTTATAGCCCCAAAAGAAAAAGGACGCTTCCCGGAGCCATCCGGGGAGCGTTTTTTGTGCGACGCCTATACAATCGCGTTATAAGCAAATGAAAGGGCATAATAATATTTTATTATATCCATAGACGAAACCGAAGTTTCATAATAGAATAGCATTATTGGTGCGCCGGGGCAAAAACCCGGTTTCACTTTTTTATTGAAGGAGAAAGAAAAATGCGCACACTCTTGGATTTGATGAACGAACAGCTGCCCCTTGCGCAAATGATTGCGTTTTGCGTCCGCATCATTGTGGCGGGGCTGTGCGGCGCGGCGATCGGCTATGAGCGCTCCCTGCGCTTCAAGGAATCCGGCATTCGCACGCATTGCATCGTCGGCCTGAGCGCGGCGCTGATGATGGTGATTTCCAAGTACGGCTTTGCGGACATGAGCGTGGGCGGCGAGCTGTTTGCCGGCACGCGCGGCGCGGACACGGCGCGCATCGCCGCGCAGGTCGTTTCCGGCGTGAGCTTCCTCGGCGCGGGCGTCATCTTCAAGGAGGGCCGCTCCATTCACGGTCTGACGACCTCCGCGGTCATTTGGGTGACGGCCGGCATCGGCCTTGCCATTGGCGCGGGCATGTATCTGGTGGGTCTGTTTGTGACGGTGTTCGTCGTGGTGCTGATGATCGTCATGCATCGCTTCACGCTCGGCGCGGACGCGTTCCTGACGAGCTGGCTCCAGATTACCGTCCACGACACGACGGCGTTTCAGGAGCAGATCGCCAAGAAGTTTGAAGAGCTGGGCATCACCGTGATGGAGAACGGCGTCGTCAAGCGCGAGGACGAGACGGACTTCGATCTTGAAATCAAGATTCCGCTCAAGAGCAACGGCTTCAACGAGCTGATTCGCTTCCTGAGCGAGAACGAGTACGTCGTATCCTTCAACGCCTCGCACGAGCGCGAGTGACGGCCGGGGGGTCTTCCCTTTTGCGCGGGTTTCTGCTATACTTGCTGAAACTGGAATATCAGCAAGGAGACAGAGGCTACCACAATGAATTACAGAATCATTAGCCGCACGCTCGGGCTGGTGCTCGGCATTGAGGCGGCGCTGATGCTGCTTCCGGCGGCTGTCGCGCTGTATTATCATGAAGAAATGTTCGCGTGGATCGTTACGATTGCGGTAACGGCCGCGTGTGCGGGAATCCTTCTGCTGTTCAAGCCCAAAAAACGCGCGCTTTACGCGCGGGAAGGATTCGTCGGCGTTGCTGGGTCATGGGTGCTGATGAGTGTGTTCGGCGCCCTTCCTTTTCGCATTTCGGGGGAAATTCCCAGCTTTGTGGACGCGATGTTCGAGGTGGTGTCCGGATTCACGACAACCGGCTCGTCCATTCTGACCGATGTGGAAGCCATGTCGCGCAGCCTGCTCTTCTGGCGCAGCCTGACGCACTGGATCGGCGGTTTGGGCGTGCTGGTGTTTGTTTTGGCGGTGATGCCGCTGGCGAACAACAACGCCATGCACATCATGCGCGCGGAGGTGCCCGGCCCGACGGTGGGCAAGATTGTGCCGCGGGCGCGCAAGACGGCGCGCATCCTCTATACGATTTATCTGGTGCTTACGGCAGTTCAGGTGGCGCTGCTGCTCGCAGGCGGGATGCCGCTTTTCGATGCGCTCATTCACGCCTTCGGCACCGCCGGAACCGGCGGCTTCAGCAACCGTGCGCTGAGCGTGGGCGCTTATGAAAGCCCGTACATTGAATGGGTGATTGCGATTTTCCTCGTGATTTTCTCCATCAATTTTAACCTCTATTATCTCGTGCTCTGCGGCGGCTGGAAGGACGCGCTGAAGGACTCGGAGCTGCATCTTTTCGGCGTGATTGTCGTGGCGGCGACGGCCATCATCACGTTTAACGTTCTGCCGCTCTACGACGGCTTTTCCTCCGCGCTGCGCGGCGCGTTTTTTCAGGTGATGTCCATAATCAGCACGGCGGGTTTTGCCACGGCTGACTTCAACCTCTGGCCGGAGCTTTCGCGCTGGGTGTTGGTGATTCTGATGTTCTGCGGCGCGTGCGCCGGGAGCACGGGCGGCGGCGTGAAGGTGGGGCGCGTGCTGCTGATGGGCCGCGCGACGCACTGCGAAATGCGGCGCATGATTCGCCCGCGCACGGTCAACCGCGTGATGATCAACGGAAAAATCGTGGACGACGACACGATTCGCGGCTCGCTGATTTTCTTCTTTATGTACATCCTGCTGCTGCTGGCGTGTGCGCTGATTATCTCCCTTGACGGATTCGACATGACGACGAACTTCACCGCGGCGCTCACGTGCATTTCAAACGTCGGCCCCGGCTTCGGGCTTGTTGGCCCGATGGGCAGTTTTGCCATGTATTCGCCGCTGTCCAAGGTGGTGCTCACCGTGACGATGCTCATTGGCCGGCTGGAGATTTTCCCCATCCTGATTCTTTTCTCGCCTTCCCTTTGGAAATGACAGGGCGCTTTCGCGCCGAGGAACGAGGTGCGCGCATGACAAAGCAGCAGCTTCGCGAAGCGCTCGAGCGCTTCCGCCCCGGCTGTCCGCAGGAGAAAGCCGACCGCGCGGAAATGCTGCGCTGGCTGGACGAACATCCCGACGTGCTGACGCGCGGGGATGAAGCGGGGCATTTCACCGCTTCGGCGTGGATTGTCAACCCGGCGCGCGATCAGGTGCTCATGGCGTATCACAATATCTATCAGGCGTGGACATGGCTCGGCGGCCACGCGGACGGCGAGGCGGACATGCGCGCCGTGGCGCTGCGCGAGGCGGAGGAGGAAACCGGCGTGCGCGCACGTCCGGTGAGCGACGAGATTTTTTCGCTGGAGATTCTGCCTGTGCCGGAGCACGTCAAGCGCGGGCAGACGGTGCGGGAACACGTGCATTTGAATGTGACGTATCTGCTGGAAGCGCCGCAGGATGCGTTTCTCCGGGCGAAGCCCGACGAAAACAGCGGCGTGCGCTGGCGGCCGGCGCAGGAGGTTCGCGACGACGGGACGGAGCCGTGTATGCTGCCGGTCTACCGGAAGCTGACGGAACGCGTGAGGAGAATGAACATGCAGAAAATCAACTGGGGCGTGCTGGGCACGGCGAATATCGGCGTGCGGGAAACGTTCGCGGCGATGCGCGCGGCGGAGAATTGCCGCATGGTTGCAATCGCGGGACGCAGCGGGGAAAAGGCGCAGGCGTTCGCCGAGCGCTTCGGCTTTGAAAAGGCCTATGCAAGCTACGACGCGCTGCTTGACGATCCGCAGATCGAGGCGGTCTACATTCCGCTGCCGAACACGATGCATCTGGAGTGGGTCAAACGCGCGGCGCGCAAGGGCAAGCACGTCCTGTGCGAAAAACCGCTGGGCGTGAGCGAAGCGCAGGTGCGCGAGATGTTTGCGGTTTGCCGCGAAAACGGCGTGCGGCTGATGGAGGCGTTCGCCTATCTGCACAGCCCGGTCATCGGCGAGATCAAGCGCCGCATTGACGCGGGCGCAATCGGCGAGCTGCGCGTGGTGCAGGCGAGCTTCTTCACACGCGGCTATTACGACCGGCAGGAGAACATCCGCGCCCGGCGCGAGACGTGCGGCGGCTCGGTGTACGATTTGGGCGTGTACAACATCAGCCTTGCGCAGTATCTTTTCGGCGCGGAGCCGCAGGACGTCGGCGCGGCGGCGCATTTCACGCCGCTGAAGGTGGACGATTTCTGCACGGAGATGCTCGATTTTGGCGGAGGCCGCCTTGCGGCCCTGACAAACGGCATGTGCTCGCATTGCGCGCGGATGAGCGAATTCCGCGCGATGGGCGAGGCCGGCTGGATCGACGCGCCGGTGGAGTTCAACTCGCAGGGCGCGCAGACGTTTGCCATCTGCACGCCGGACGGCGCGCGGGAGACGGTGACGGTGGACTGCCCGAACAACTACCTGCTGGAAATTGAGCAGTTCGGCCGCGTCATCGCGCAGGGCGAAGCGCCGCTCGTGCCGGAAGCGTTCTCGCTGGGCGTGGCGCGCACGGTGGACAGGATTATGGCAAAAATCGGCTATTGAAGAAGGGGAAGCAAATGAAAATTATCGCGGATACGCATACGCATACTATCGCCTCGGGTCATGCTTTTTCGACGATCACGGAGAACGCGCGTGCGGCGCGGGAGCGCGGGCTGCGCTTCCTGTGCATGACGGACCACGCGCCGCAGCTGCTGGGCGCGCCGACGGATGTGTACTTCATGGGCGTTGCAAGCATCGTGCCGCCGGAAATTGAAAACGTATACATTCTGCGCGGCGTGGAGGTCAACGTGCTCGATAGCGCCGGGCATCTCGACCTGACGGAGAAAAGGCTCGCGCGGCTGGAATGGGTGGTCGCCTCGATGCACAACATCGTTTACACGCCCGAGGACGTCGCCGCGCACACGCGCGCATGGCTGGCCGTCGCCGAAAACCCGAACGTGGACGTGATGGGTCATATGGGCGACGGGCAATACCCCTTTGAGCACGAGGAGGTCATCCGCGCGTGCGCGAAGAACGGCAAAATTGTCGAAATCAACAACCACTCCTTCGACGTGCGCCGCGGCAGCGCGGAAAACTGCCGCGACATCGCAAAGCTGTGCATGAAGCACGGCGTGCCGGTCGTCGTCTCAACGGACGCGCACTATCTGGACGCCGTCGGCCGGTTTGAAAACTCGCTGACGATGCTCGACGAAATCGGCTTCCCGGAGGAAATGATTCTCAACGCGGACTTCGCGCGCTTCGCGAAGGTCGCCGCGGAAAAGACCGGCCGGACGTTCACAGAATAAATACGGCGAATGGATTCAGGGGCGCAGGAGCGCCCCTTTTTT
>CAZKJW010000021.1:23282-25382 GCA_964553125.1 uncultured Oscillospiraceae bacterium | reverse complement strand
GCTGTACGCCCACACTCCAAACGGCGTTCCTCCCGCACAGGCCCCCCTGCTTTCGCTTGCCAACCTCCGCCGCAGTGTTTATAATAGCGTTGCGGCGGTCGTCTTTTGAAGGCGCGCCGCGCCGAAAAAAACAAAGAACGAGGTACACAAAATGAAACCCGTCGCAATGGACGATTTTTGCAGCCTGAGCTTTCTTTCCAACGTGGAGTTTTCGCCCTCGGGCGCATGCGCCTGCTTTACCGTCACCAAGGCGCTGAAAAAGGAAAACAAATACGCCTCCTGTCTCTATCTCTACAAGGACGGCAAGGTGCGCCCGCTTACGACGGGCGGCAAGGAGAGCGCGTTCTGCTTTCTGAGCGACGACGCTGTGCTCTTTCCCTCCAACCGCGAGGAGTCGAAGGAGCCGTCCATCGCCACCCGGTTTTATCGCATCAGCCTTTCCGGCGGCGAAGCCGCGCTGGCGTACACGCTGCCCATCCCCGTGCAGCGGATGATCCCGCTCAAAAACGGCGACTTTCTGGCGCTCGGCACGACGTTCCCCGGCTGGGAGGATCTTTCTGACGGCGATGCAAAGCGCACGACGGCGTATCTCAAGCACCGCAAGGAGAACGCCGACTACGAGGAAATCACCCAGAACCCGTGGTGGTGGAACGGCGGCACGTTCACGCGCGGCGCGTATGAGTCGCTTTTCTATTTCGACGCAAAGAAAAATCGCCTGACGCGTCTGACGGAAACAGGGCTGAACATCGGCAGCGTCAAGCTCTCCGCGGACGAGCGCTTCGTTTATTTCGTCGCGCAGGACGCGACGGCGCAGCACCCGACGTTTTACGAGGATGCGCTCTGGCGTATCGAGCTTGCCTCGCGCAAGGCCGAAAAGCTCGTGCAGGGGCGCAGGGATTTCATGCTGCACGCCTACGAGCTCGGTGCTTCCTTCCTGCTGCTCGCCGCATCCGACGGGCATCTCGGCATGAACACCGATCCCGATTTCTACACCGTCGCCTATGACACATGGGAGGTTTCGCCCTACGCCGTTTACGGCAACGCGCTGGGCAGCTCCGTCGGCTCCGACGTGCGCTATGGCGGCGGCCAGTCGCTGCGCATGGAAGGCGACACGCTGTATTTCATCTCCACGCGCTTCGACGACGCGGGCGTCTACAAGCTGGAGAACGGCGCCGTCACGCCGGTCGTCGAGCGCCCCGGCTCCGTAGACTGCTTCGACGTGCGCGGCGGCAAGCTGCTCATGGTCGCGCTCTGGGACATGAAGGCGCAGGAGCTTTACGACGAAACGGGCAAACAGCTGAGCCGTCTGAATGAGAAGCCGCTTCGCGGCAAATATATCGCCCAGCCGGAACCGCTCCGCTTCACCACAGGCGGCCACGAGGTACACGGCTTCGTGCTCAAGCCCTTCGGCTTTGAGAAGGGCAAGAAATACCCGGTCATCCTCGATGTACACGGCGGCCCGAAAACCGTCTACGGCCCGGTGTTCTATCACGAAATGCAGCTCTGGGCGGGCATGGGCTATTTCGTCATTTTCTGCAACCCGACCGGCTCCGATGGCCGCGGCGAGTTCATGGACATCATCGGCAAATACGGCACCGTCGATTACGACGACCTCATGGCCTTCTGCGATGCGGCGCTGCGCGCCTATCCGGAAATGGACGAAGCCAACTTCTTTGAAACGGGCGGCTCCTACGGCGGCTTCATGACGAACTGGATCATCGGCCACACCGACCGCTTCCGCGCGTGCGCGAGCCAGCGCTCCATTTCCAACTGGGTGTCGTTCTTCGGCGTTTCGGATATCGGCGTCGATTTCACCGTCGATCAGTGCGCCGGAACAATCTGGCCCTCGCCGGAAAAGCTCTGGCAGCACAGCCCGCTCAAATACGCCGACCGCTGCAAAACGCCCACGCTGTTCATTCACGCCTTCGAGGACTATCGCTGCCCGATCGATCAGGGCTATCAGATGTACACCGCGCTCGCCGCTCACGGCGTGGAAGCGAAGATGGTCTGCTTCCGCGGCGAAAACCATGAGCTCTCGCGCAGCGGAAAGCCGCTGCACCGCATCAAGCGGCTGGAAGAAATCACGGCGTGGTTTGAAAA
>CAZKJW010000021.1:0-23182 GCA_964553125.1 uncultured Oscillospiraceae bacterium | reverse complement strand
CGCCCATGAGAAACCATGCGAAGCAATCAGCAAAAAACCGGCGGCTCACAAGCATTCCCTGCCTGCGAGCCGCCGGTCATACTCCGCGCTTGCTCCTGTTTCACAGCGGCCGTTTCTTCGCCATACCCGCCTTGCGCGGGAATTTTGCATCGGTCTGCGCAATCTTCTCCACAAGGATCAGCACATGCCCGCTGCCCGCCTCGGATGCAGCAGCCTCGCGAACCTCGAGCTTGCCGCCGCCGAGCAGCGCGCTGACGCGGTTCGCATCGTCCAGCTCCTGCTGCGCGGCAGGGCCCTTCCAGAGGATGCAGCGGCCGCCCACGCGCACCAGCGGCAGCAGCCATTCCAGCAGAATGTTCATCGGCGCAACCGCGCGGCTCACAGCCGCGTCGTAGCTTTCGCGGCGCTCGCGCGCAAAATCCTCCACGCGCGCATGGACGCACTCAGCGTCCGCGCCGATGGCGGCCAGCGTCTCGCGCAGGAAGCCGATGCGCTTTTGCTGCGCATCCAGCAGCGTCATTTTCAGGTCGGGGCGCGCCAGCAGCAGCGGCACGCCGGGAAACCCCGCGCCCGTGCCCACGTCCACGCACTTCGCGCCCTGCTCCAGATGCGGCAGCGCCGTGAGCGAGTCGAGGTAATGCTTTTCAAGCGCCTCGTCCTCCGCGGTCACGTTCGTCAGATCCATATGCTCGTTCGCTTCGCACAGCAGCCGATGAAACGCATCAAACTGCGCGGCTGCGCCTTCCGGCAGCGCATGGCGCTGCAAAATCTGCCCGCCGATCATTGCCGCCCCAGCATTGCGGCGCCGATAATGCCCGCGTCGTTGCCCAGCGCGGCCAGCTCGATGCTGCCATGCGGCCGCGAAACATAGAACTTGCAGCGCTCCACCTTCTCGCGCACCGGCTTGAGCAGGAACTCGCCCGCCGCCGAAACGCCGCCGCCCAGCAGGATCATCTCGGGGTCGAGGAAGTCGATCACCGCGACGATTCCGTTGGCAAGGTGGGTCGTGTATTCATCGAACGCTTCCACCGCGGCCGCGTCGCCCGCACGCGCGGCGTCCACCACGGCGCGCGCGCTCATTTGGTTGGGCGCGATGCCTGCAAGCGCGCTTTCGCGATGGCGCAGCGCCGCCTCGCACCCAATGCGAATCAGCGCAGTGGCGGATGCATAGCGCTCAAAGCACCCGCGCTTGCCGCACGAGCAGGGCTCCCCGCCCGCGCAATACATGAAATGGCCGAACTCGCCCGCCACGCCGTGCGCGCCGGAGAAAATCTTTCCGCCCAGCACAACGCCCGCGCCGATGCCCGTGCCCAGCGTGAGCAGCACGCTGCTGTCCACGCCGGCGCTCCTGCCCGCCTTGGCTTCTGCCAGCGCGGCGACCGTCGCGTCGTTGTCGCAGAGGAAGCGCGTGCCGAAATACTTCGCCATTTCCGCGCGAAGCGGCACGTCCTTCCAGCCAAGGTTCGTGCAGAAAAGCACGCGCCCCGTTTCCTCGTCGTACAGGCCGGGCACGCCGCAGCCGATGAACGCCGCCTCGTCCGCGCTGCGGCCGGCATTTGCAAGCGCATCGCGCACGGTCTGCGCCATATCGCAGACGATTTGCTCATAGGGGCGCTGTGCGCCCGTGGGACGGCTCGCGCGGCCAATGATTCTGCCCGATTCGTCCACCACGCCCACGGCGATATTCGTGCCGCCCAGATCGATTCCGATTGAAATCATTGTGCTCCTCCCTTTCCGGCCATTTCAATCAGCCGGTCGTCCAGCGTTTTCGCCGCATTATAGCCCAGCTTGCGCAGGCTGAGGTTGCGCGCCGCCACCTCAATGACGATGGCGAGATTGCGCCCCGGCCGCACCGGCAGCACAATCTGCGGCACCTTCACTTCCAGAATTTCCGTGCTGTCCTCCACCATGCCGAGCCGGTCGTAGTTCCGCTCGCGCACCCAGTGCTCCAGATGGATCACCAGATCGATCGACTTGGAGGGAATGACCGCGCCAATACCAAACATCGTGCGAATGTCAATGATGCCGATGCCGCGAATCTCCATGAAATAGCGGATCATCTCCGGCGACTCGCCCACCAGCCGCGTCTCCGAAACGCGGCGGATATCCACCACGTCGTCCGCAACGAGCTGATGCCCGCGCTTGACCAGCTCCAGCGCCGCCTCGCTCTTGCCCACGCCGGACTCGCCCGTAATCAGCACGCCCACGCCATGCACGTCCACCAGCACGCCGTGCATCGTCTGGCGCGGCGCCATGACGTTGGACAGATACTGCATCGCGTCCATCTGGAAACGCGCCGTGCGCATTTTGGAGCCGTAAACCGGAATGTCGTGCGCAGTGGCCAGTTCGCGAATGTCGTCCGGACAGCCGAGGTTCCGGCAAATGACGATGCAGGGCATTTCATAGGAGAAAAACTCCTGAAGCCGCACCGCGCGCACCGGCTGGGAGAGCGTATCCAGATACGTCATCTCCGCACGGCCAATGATCTGCATCCGCTCGCACGCAAAATGCTTGAAATACCCGCTGAACTGCAATCCCGGTCTGTTCTGGTTCGGCGCTTCAAATTCCAGCTCCTCGCGCACAGAGGGCACCAGTTCCTCCAGCTCAAGCGCCTTGACCAGCTGGCTTGCGTTGACTTTCATTCTTCCTCCTCCGACGGGATCAGTTCGTCCAGCAGCAGCGCGATTCCATCCTGGTCGCACCTTTTGCCGATCCGCCACGAAACCGCCTTTACATCAGGTCTTGCGTTTTCAACCGTGATCGCGTATTTTGCCCATGTCATCATGGACAGGTCGTTCAGGCCGTCGCCGGCGCACAGCACCGTCTCCTTCGTCCAGCCGCGCACGGCGCACAGCTTTTCAATCGCGCACGCCTTATCCGCCTGCGGCGCCGTAATTTCGAGAAAATTTGTCGCGCTCGTCATCACGTTCAGCCGCCCCGCAAACGCTTCGCGGCCTTCTTCGCGCAGGCGCGCGATATCGTCCGGATCGCCGATGCCCAGAATCTTCGGCGCGGGCTCGCGGATGCACTCCGTCAGCGGGCGATGCGTATAGCGCGCGGGAATGCCCGTCTTTTCGGCATAGAAGCGCGCCTCCTCGCAATCCTCCTCGCAGAACCACTCATCACCCTGAAAATAGTGCGCGTAGCAGCCGCGTGCCTTGAGCCACGCGAGCATTTCGCGCGCAAGCGCCGGCTCGATTTCATTCTGCACCAGCACCTCGCCCGTTTTCAGGTCGATCACGCGCGCGCCGTTGAAGCAGATCATTTCGCCCGTCGCGCCCGTCTGCTTCACATACGGCAGAATCGACGCGCCCGCGCGTCCGGAGCAGAGCACGACGCTCACCCCCTGACGGCTGAGCCGCTGAAGCGTCTGCTTCGTGCGCTCGCTCATGGGCTGATGCGCCGGCAGAAGCGTGTCGTCCATATCGCTGATGAATGCCTGAAAGCGTGGCATATGTCTGTATCCTCCGTTTTTTTCTGCGCAAAGAACCGCTTTTTTCCGATAAGTTGTCCAGAAATGTATGATACTCTAAAATTACCATTTGCGCAATCCCGAATCATATCGTATAATAGACGGGAGTGGCTCTTTCGGTTCGTTTTATTGCGGTTGGCTCAGCCGCGCGGACGCGCCACGGATCAAGCGCGGCGAAGCCGCTCGATACAGCACTGGAGGGAATCAGCGTATGGAGGAGAACCGTTTTGGCGTGATGTTGCCGGAAATGAGGCTGGATTTTTGGGATGCGCTCTGGGCAGGGCAGATTGCAAGCCCGGCCGCTCTCGATCGCAGGCTTTCCGTTCTGCAGCTTCCGCTCAAGTCGGATTGTCTCAGCTGCCGCTGTGTGCTGCGTTTGCAGTGCGGCGACGCTTATCTCAAGGATGTGTGGCGTTACGGCCGCGACCGGCTGCGCGTTGCAGTCGGCAACCTGCTGCCCAAGGAGGACAGCGGAATCATCTACGGCGTGTGCCGCCTGACCCCGCGGCATGTGTATATCCTTGCGTGCGCAATGAACGGCATGGACGGTGAAACGCTTTCCGCGCGCGTGAAGACCGACGTAGACAACCTGATCGCCTGCCTGGATCAGTATCTGAACCTGTCCAGCGAGCTGAAAGAAATCACGGCCCCCGAAACGCTCTCCGTCATCGCGACCGAGCAGCGTGAAGTCGTAGTCTGACAAAAAAGCATATTCTCCGAAAGCCGTCCGAAAAGGGACGGCTTTTTTCGCCCTCGCGGGCATATTTTTCTCAGAAGGAGTCGATCCGATGGAACAGATTCAGGTCATCGTTTCCGGCAAACAGCGCGCTTTTGAAAAAGGCGCGACGGCCGGACAGATTTTCGATGCGTTGTTTCCCGGCCGCGAGCCGCGTCCGCTCGCAGCCACGCTCTACGGGCGCACCCGCCCGCTGAACTGGACGCCCGAAACCGACTGCGAGCTGCAAATTCTCGACTACTCCGACGACGAGGGCCGCCGCATCTACGAGCGCTCGCTGCGGTTCGTGCTGCTCATGGCTGTGCGCGACGTGCTGCCGGGCGCGCGCGTGCGCATCGAGCACAGCGTGGGCTACGGGCTGTATATCCGCGTGGACGCGCCGCTTAGCGACGATGCCGTTTCGCAGATTGAAATCCGGATGCGCGCGCTGTGCGCCGCGGATCTTCCGTTTGTGCGCCGCCGCTGGAAGCGCGAGGAGGCCATCGCCTATTTTGAATCGCAGGGGCAGCTGGACACGGTTCGCCTGCTGCAATACCGTCCGCACGCGTTCTTCGACATCTATGAATGCGGCGGCATGTGCGAGTATTTTTACGGCGACATGTTGCCCTCGACGGGATATCTGCGCGCGTTCGCGCTTGTTCACCGCGAGCCGGGCCTCGTGCTGCAAATGCCGGCGCCCTCCGCGCCGGAAACCCCCGCGCCCTATGTCGAGCGCCCGCAGATGATGTGCGCTTTCCGCGAAAACGCGGAATGGCTCAGCGTTCTGGGCTGCACGAACGTCGCCGATCTCAACGACATGATCGCGCGCGGCGACATCGCCGAATTCGTGCGCGTCAACGAAGCGCTTCAGGAAAAGTCCATCGCCGCCATCGCCGATCAGATCGCGCAGCGCCATGCGCGCGCCGTGTTCATCGCAGGGCCTTCCTCCTCGGGCAAAACGACGTTTGCAAACCGGCTGGCGGTGCAGCTGCGCGTCAACCATCTGCGCCCGCTGATGCTCTCGCTGGATAATTATTATCGTCCGCTCAGCGAGGTGCCGCGCGACGAAAGCGGCGCACCCGATCTGGAATGTCTCGAAGCGCTGGACGTGCCGCTTCTGACGCGCCAGCTGGAGGCGCTCTTCCGCGGCGAAGAAGTGCTTCTGCCCCGTTACAGCTTCAAAACGAACACCCGCAAGGAAAGCGGCGACCCGCTCCGCGCCGCCGAGGATCAGCCGATTCTCATCGAAGGCATTCACGGCCTGAACCCGCGCCTGACGGAAGGGCTGCCGGAGGAGCAGATTTTCCGCATTTATATCAGCCCGCTGACCACGCTGAACCTTGACGACCACAACCGCATCCGCACCACCGACGTGCGCCTGCTGCGCCGCCTTGTGCGCGATTCGCAGTTCCGCCACGCGCCCTTCGAGGAAACGCTGTCGATGTGGCCGTCCGTGCGGCGCGGCGAGGAAAAGTTCATCATCCCCTATCAGGAGGAGGCGGACGTAATGTTCAACTCCGCCTTGGCCTATGAGCCCGCGCTGCTGAAAAAATACGCCTATCCGGCGCTGGCCGCCATTGAAGAAGGCAGCCCCTATTTCGTCACCGCGCGGCGCATGGTGAAGTTCCTGAATTATTTCCGCTCGGCCGATTGCGAAAGCGAGCTTGGCCCGACGGCGATTCTGCGCGAGTTCATCGGCGGCTGTTCCTTCTATATGAAAGCGAAATAACGCAGGGGGAAGGGGCGCTTCGCGCCGCATAAAAAACGCTTCAGCATACGCCTGTTTTCCCAGCAGTCAAAGTCGTCCCGATTCATGGGCGGCTTTTTTATTCTGCCTTTCAACCGCTTTGCCAAGCAGCAACCGGACGCTATTCATCTTCGGTCGTCGAAAATGTAAGAAAGTCGTAATGCAATCGTCTCACTTCATATATATATATATATATTAGAATGAATAAAATGGAGTTTATTTCCAATCAAAAAAGGAGTAGAAAATGAAAAAGAGAGCATTCCCAGCATTCTGTCTGGCGCTGTGTCTGGCCTGTTCTTCCGCAATGGCGGATATCGATCTTTCCGCAATGACAATCGACGAACTGAAAGCCCTGAATCAGTCCGTTGTGTCGGAGATCATGACCCGAAAGGATTTCAATCAAGTCAAGGTTCCAGCGGGAATTTACAAAGTCGGCGAAGATATTCCGGCAGGAACTTACACACTTCTCTGCGACGAGGACTATACCGTGATCACCGTGAAAGACAGCAAAGGCAACTACACCGAAAAGATGTATGCGATTGAGCAAAACGAGCAGATCGGCAAGCTGGAGCTGCTCAACGGCGAAAGCATCGAAATACTATCTTCCGTTGTTTTCATGCCCTACGTCGGCTTGGGATTCTAAACCGCATCGCGTTCGGAACGCAGCACAAAACAGCGAAAGCAGAAAGCGAGAGAACAAGAATGAAACGCTCAAAAATTCTTCTGGTCGCGGTGATCATCGGCATACTGATGCTCATTTTTTCATGGAGTTATATAGGCGACACATTCGGTAGTTTAGCGTCTGAAACAGAATCAACTGCGTTGATTGGAAAGTCAATCGGAATGGTTCTTGTTTTGCCTCATCAGTCGCTTGCAACGCTTGCATGCCTGTTCGCCGTAATTGGCTGGATTTCAAACAGGCGCTGGGCCGCGCTCGTGGCCGGAATTCTATATTCCGTCGCGTTGCTTGCAATGGTTGCATGGTTTTATTTCGTTGTAATTCAGCTCATTCTGTGCTATGTCGCCTATGCGAAGATGCCGCGCCTGTCCCGGCAGTACATTATCGATGATTATCATTATGGTCCGCGCGAAGATCAAAGCACAGAATATACGCCAGCGTATCATCAGCGTGTGATTACCGAAACAAAAGTTTTGCACAAACCTGAAGATCCCTCCAGATAACATTGCGTTCATCGCCAAAATTATATACGCGCGTTCAGCAGCGGGTGATATCGCAGCATTATGGCGGCAGGTATCGCCCGTTATTTATCATTCTCGCTTCAACAAAATAAAAAAACACCCCGCAGACTAATCCGCAGGGCTTTCAAGCGCACCTCCGACGGGATTCGAACCCGTGTTACCGCCGTGAGAGGGCGATGTCCTAGGCCTCTAGACCACGGAGGCAAATAAAAAAGCAGGGGAACTAGGATTCGAACCTAGACAATACGAGTCAGAGTCGTAGGTGCTGCCGTTACACCATTCCCCTACAGCGTCCCGTTTGCGGGCGAACCGCTTACCGAACGAGGTATATTATAGCGTGCGTCTCATCGTTTGTCAACTCTTTTTTTCATTTTTTTGCCGAAAATCGCAATTTTTCGCTCATCCGGCGTTCCTTTGCCGCCGAAGCAGGGCGGCGGACGGGTTTCCCGCGCGGTTTTGCGCCCGTCCGCCGCGAAAAGCGGCGCAAATCATTCCTCCAGCGCCGTCTCCACCGAAAACTCCAGATACTCTCCCTGCGGGATTTTCTCCGACGCCTTCAGCGACGTCAGGCCGGGAATGCGGTAAACGCGCAGCACGATTTGCTCGCCCGCTTTGTGCGCGCGCACGGCGCTTTGCAGCGACGCCGCGTCCATCACGCGCGCGCCGTCCGCTTCGAGAATCAGATCGTCGCGGCGCACCCCCGCCGCCTCGGCGGGCGACCCCGCCTCCACCTCCGTCACCCAGAGCGAGCGCGGCAGCATGTCCTCCGTCGCTTCCATGGACGGGCTTGCAATTTCCGTCACCTTCACGCCAATGCGCGGATAGCGCACCCGGCCGTACGCCACCAGATCGTCCACAATCCCCTTGATGACGTTGATAGGAATGGCCAGCCCGATGCTTTCAATCGACGCGTATCCGTAATAGCCGTTGTTCGACAGCTTCATGCTCGTGATGCCCACCAGCTCTCCAGCCAGATTGAAAAGCCCGCCGCCGCTATTGCCGGAGTTAATCGCCGCATCCGTCTGAATCATGTTCGCCGACGTCGCCGAGCCGGTGCGCCCCGACGACTGCGAGCGCACATCGCGCCCCAGCCCGCTGATCACGCCGACCGACAGCGTATTGGCAAACTGCTCGCCCAGCGGGTTCCCCACCACAAGCGCCCAATCGCCCACGAACAGCTGATCGGAATCCCCGAGCGTCGCAGCCGTAAGGTTCGCCGCATCCGCGCGCAGCACGGCAATGTCGCTGTCCTCGTCGCCCGCGATCAGCTCCGCCGCAATTTCCTCCTCGCCGGCGAGCACGTACAGCCCCTCCGCGCCCTCGATGACATGATAGTTCGTCAGCACCAGCCCGTCCTGCGAAATGACGACACCGGAACCGGCGAAATTCGTGGTCGTCACAATGCGGCCGTTCATCACGCGCGAAGCGGCCGTCGTTTCAATGCCGACCACGGCGGGCTGCACCGCCTCATATACCGCTTTGAACGGGCTTTCCAGCGCGTCCGCCGTCGCGCCGCCCTCTGCATAGGCGATTTTCGGGCGCTGCCGCGCCTCGGGCTCGCCCGCCGTCGCCCAGATGACCACGGCCAGCGCAAGCCCCAGCGCCGCCAGCACCCAGTATCTTCCCGGTCTGTTCTCCCGCATTCAAAAATCCCTCCCGGCACAGTTTGCCCGGAAGGGACGCCGTTCACTCGCGGCAAATCAGATCGTAAGGCTTCCGCCGCTGCCCGCAACCACCTTCAGCACCTTTTCCTCCTCGCCCGTCTCCGCATCGACGTAGGCGAAGTACCGGCTTCCCGCCCAAGTTCCGGAGAATTCCCAGCAGAGCTTCTCAGTCTTTCCGGCGTTCAACCCGTCGTCAACCGGAATCACGCACAGGCGCGCGCCCGTCACGGCAAGGCGGCCCGACACGGCGCGAAGCGCCTGCGCCTCATCCACCGCAGGCGACAGGTCTTCCCGCCGCGTATGGTTCATCCAGAAGTTGTTGGCCTCCAGCCCGACCACGCCGCCGGTATCCATGCGCACCTGCGCCTTGACCAGATCGGGGTAAAGCGTCACGCCGTCCTGCACGGCCGCAAAGCTAATGACGGCCAGCCCGTCGTATTGCTGCGTGAAGCTCGGCTCCATTTCGCCGAAGCCGTGCTCCGCAAGAAACGTCTGCGCGCGCGCGACGCACGCGTCCATGTCCAGCAGCGTTTCAAAGCCCGCCGTTTCCGGCGCCATCCATAAAACCTTTCCGCCCTGCCGCGTCAGCTGCATCGTGACGGCGACGTCCCCGAGCCACGCGGACACGCCCCAGCAGGGAATCGGCCCCTGCATGTCGGCGGCGCGCTGCGCGCTGTGCGCGCCGAGAAACGCGCGTCCCGCCTCCACCGCCTGCTCCGCCGTGATTTCCTCGCCCGAAACGCCGCGCGGCGTTCCCTGCCGCACGCCGTCGGAAAACGGGCCGTCATACAGGAGCGACGGATACTCGATCCCCGAAAGCCGCGCCTCGCCGCCGTCCGCATCATACGCAAACCCCGAGCCGCTTTCCAGATGACGGCGCAATTCGCCGCTTTTCTGCATCAGCGCAGAAAGCTGCTTTACGTCCGTCTCCGTCAGCGTTCTCCCCTCGGCGGCGGCCGCCGCAAGGGTCTGCGCGTATTCCTCCGTCTGGCCAAGAAACTTCAGCCCCGCCTCGTCCGCCCCATATGCGGCAGGCAGCGCCGAGAGGTTTTCGCTCGCAGCCGAAGCGAGCGTCGCCGCGCGCCCGAGCAGCAGCGCGTGCTGGCCGGGGCCGGATGCAATCAGCGCCTTGGACAGATCGGTCTCAAGGTTTGTCAGCGCGTCCACCGCGCCGTAATAAGCGCGCTCCCTGCCCGCGCGCACGGCGATTTCCGCCGCCTGCGCCGTTTTGAATTGCCACAGCGCAAGCGCGGCGGCCGCGACAAACGCGACGGCCAGCGCGGCATAAATCGGAATGGAATGCTGCTTTTTCATTCTGGCTCTCCTTCAAGGAAATTTGCGCGCTCACACCGCGAACGCGTGCGCGCCGATCGTCAGCCGCACCTCGCGCGACCAGATCCACGCGCTCACGGCCGTTTCCGGGTTATAATAGTAAAGGCACCCATATGTCGGATCCCAGCCGTTGAGCGCATCCCGCGCGGCGCGATATGCGTCCTCGTCGGGCGTGAGATACAGCTGCCCGTCCGACACGCAGGTGAACGCGCCCTCCTGATAGATCACGCCCGAAATCGTGTTGGGAAACGACGCGCTCCGGACGCGGTTGAGCACCACCGCCGCCACGGCGACCTTCCCGATATACGGCTCCCCGCGCGCTTCGCCATAGACGCAGTGCGCCAGCAGCGCCACGTCGCTTTCGCCCACCGCGGAAGCCGCGGACGTTCCCGGCGCGCTCTGCGCGGAAATTCCCAGCGCCGCAAGCGTCGCGCCGCCGACGGTACCGTCCGCCGTCAGACCGTTCACCCGCTGGAACCACGTCACCGCGTCGTAGGTGCTCTGCCCGAAAACGCCGTCCACCTCGCCCGCATAATAGCCCCACTGCTTCAGCTTTGTCTGCACCTGCCGCACGGTTTCGCCGCGCGAGCCCCAATACACCGTCTCGGCGTGCGCCGCGCCCCACGCCGCCGCGCCGATCACGGCCATGCACAGCGCCGCCATCAGCGCCAGCGCCGCAACAATCGCCCGCCGCATCACAGCCATCCCCATCCTTTCAAAAGCTCTGCAAGCCACCACCGAAACCGCACCGGCCCCGCTTCCGGCAGCCCGAACGCATCCGGAAAAAGCAGCCCCAGCCAGTTTTGTCCGCGCCCCTGCCCGAGCGTCACCTGAAGCGTCGGCCGCGGCGCGCACGGCGGATACAGCGTCAGATGCAGGCGCGCGGTTTCATCGACGCTCCTCGCGGCGCGCCGAATGCTGCGGATACTCACAGGGCGCTTTCGCGCTATATGCAGCACCGCGTCGCGCACGGCCAGCTTGCGCCGCTGATCCTCCGGCGCATCGCTGTGCGCCACCACCCGCAGATTCCATCCGCAAAAAAACAACGAACCCAAACGCATAAAACCCTCCGGACAGCATTTTGCCCGGCGGGCGCGCGAAACATTCCTTTTTCGACGCGCAAAAGCATTTCTGTTTTCGCGCGGCTTTATTGACAAGCATGTGAAAATCATGTACTGTACATTTGGTTCATCTGCTGATATCACACTTGGAACGCGGCGCATCCGCCGCGCGAACCACAAACGAAAGGCGTGAAACCATGCGAAAAGCAAAAAGAATCCGGCTCGCCTGCGCCGTGCTGCTCTTGGCGGCAGGGATTGCCGTTCTGGCTTATGCAGCCAGTCCTACGCAGCGGCTGCTTCGCGCAGGGCGAACCCTGTATGCCGCGCTGAACGAACTCGACTTTAGCGGAATCGCCGTCAGCGAGTCCGGCGATTCGCTCCTTCTATCCCGCCGCGCAGAAAACACGGAGGCCGCCGAAAGCGAACAGCCGGCACAGCTCGCGGCATCGGACGGGCTTCTTGCCGCCGCAAGGCGCTTTGAAAACGTTCGCAAATTTCAGGGCGGCGTTTTCTGCGCAACGGAAATTTCCGCCAACGGCGTCTGGTCAGGGCTGTGCCTGCACCCGACGCGCCCAGTTCCGAATCGATACATTGAAAAAGAAGTGGCGAAGGGCGTTTATCTTCTCAGCGGGGTTTCGCAATCCATTATGGATGCAGCGGACGCCGCCTTCGCAGCGCTGTTGCAAAATGGGCAGACAACGCCTATAATAAAAGCAGCTTCAGGCAACGAAACCACACAAAACAATCTGGCAAGAGAGGACTTGATCTCCATGAGTTCAAACGCGCTGCCCCGTTCGATCGATTCCGGCGTCTGGGATGCAGGCCACTGCCAAGGGATTGCCGTCGACCCGGTAAACGGCTATGTATACTACTCCTTCACGACGATGCTGCTCAAAACCGATTTGCAGGGCAACGTCATCGGCACGGTGACCGGGCTGCTCGGTCATCTGGGCTGCATTGATTTCTGCGATGGCGACGGGCGGGTCTACGGCTCGCTCGAATACAAAAACGACGTCATCGGCCAAGGCATTCTTCAACGCCTTGGCGTTGAAACCACAATCGAAGACGCGTTCTATATCGCGATCTTCGACGTCAGCAAGATCAACCGCGTCGGCATGGACGCGACGAGCGACGGCGTAATGACCACCGTCTATCTCAAAGAAGTTGTGGACGATTATCATGCCGAGGTCGTCAACAATTCCAAGACGGTCGCGCATCGCTACGGCTGCAGCGGCATCGACGGAACGACCTTCGCCCCGTTCCCCGGCAGCAGCGATGAAAAGCAGTATCTGTTCGTTTCCTACGGCGTGTATTCCGACACGACGCGCACGGACAACGATTATCAGGTGATTCTCTGCTACGACACAGCCGATTGGGCGCAATACGAAAAGCCGCTCCGACAGGAAGCCATGCACACATCCGGCCCGGAATCTCCCCGCAACAAGCTGTTCGTCTATACGGGAAACACGAACTACGGCGTTCAGAACCTCGAATACGACGCCTACACCAAAGCGTTCCTGATGGCGGTTTATGTCGGCAAGAAAGAGACCTTCCCGAATTATCCGATGTACATCATTGACGCGCGCATCGCGCCGCGCACGGAAACGCTCAAGGGCGTGGAGCCGGAAACCACCGGCGAAGTGCTGACGCTTCTCCATGCGGCGCAGCCCTTTGAAACGCCCGGCTATGACTTCCCGCTTGGCAGCACGGGGCTGTACGCATTCGGCGACGGGAAGTATTACGTCTCCGACCACGGACGCAACGACGAAGGCCACTACACGCAGCTGCGCCTATGCCGCTGGGACGGCATTTCGCCGCTCGTTCAGGACGAATAAAGCAAAAGCAGGCGCGACTCAGTTTGCGTCGCGCCTCATGGTGTCAAAAAAGTGGCCGCAGCCACTTTTTTGAGTATTGCACTCCGTCACTGTCAGCCCTGCAAGCAGGGCTGACGGCCGTTCCTCCGTGTAAGGAAAGTTTCCGGTCGAGCCGGAAACGCCCCGCCCGCCCGGCAAAGCCGGGCGATACGAATACAGTCAGAGGGTCTGCGAACCCTCCGACACCTCCCAGAGTTTTTTAGACAGTCTAAGGCGCGATTCAAACCGAATCGCGCCTGCTTTTATGTTTCTCGCATGACGAATCAGTCGTCAGCGTCCGTGATCCATGCATCCACCTGATTCACCGGGCAGAGATTATAGCAGAATCTTTTTCCGATCTTGCTCTGGTCGCACATAAAAATCCGCTTGCGGCTCTGCTCAAACATCGCCCTCCGCACGCCGATTTCTTCGGATGAAGCATCGTTGATCATTCCTTCCTCGGACACGCCTGCGGCGGAGAAAAAGAACAGATCCGCATTGAACCGGCGCACAAATTCCTCGGTATAATTGCCGACATAAGCAAGCGAATTATGCAGCATCCGTCCGCCGGTGCAATAGACATTGTGGTTCAGCTCGCTCAGCTGCTGCGCATTTTTGATGCCGTTGGTAACAATCGTCAGCATTTCAAACGCGCTGAAATATTTGATCAGCGCCATCGTCGTTGACGACGCATCCAGGAAAATCACCTGACCGTTTTGAAGAAATTTTGCCGCTTTTGCGGCGATGACATTCTTTGCCTCTACGTTCTGCCGTTCGCGTATCAGGATGGGCGTTTCAAAATCCGTGTTGCTCAGAAGCACGGCGCCGCCATGCATGCGTTTGATCAGTCCGCACGCCTCAAGCGCGTTCAAATCGCGGCGAACGGTCGCTTCGCTGACGTAAAGCTGCGAGACAAGCATCTTCACGGTAGCGTTCCGCTTTTCCCGCAGAATCTCCATGATCGTTTTCTGCCGCTCTATCTCAAACGGTTTCGCCATATCTGCCCGGCTCCGTCCTTCTGAAATATTTCCCGATATAAGCAACGGGATTGTACATATAGTATATCATGCCGTTTTCGGTTTGTAAAACGATAAAAAATATCGATATGAGATGACGAATGTGCGCACGTTTCACCTTGAAAACGGATTGATCTTCTGCTTCGCAGCGGGCATTTGGCAGCCGCGGTTGATGCGCCGTCCTCCGCGGTAGTGTGCCTGTGATTGTTTATGATGGTTTTTGATTGAATTCCACGCTTGAAATGATTACTTCGCATTCATTCAATACGCCTTGATTATTTTTGTTCCTTTATGTATAATGACAATAAAAGAACGTTCGGAAAATGTCCGAAAACAAAAACGCACGGTTTTTTGGCAGTTGTTTTTGCCGCAAAAGAGATTTGCAGCACAGGCATCGGAAGACAGAAATGCGGACTTCTCCACAGTCGCTATGGAATAAGCTCGTTGTTTTTTCGTTTCTCTGTGTATGTTTTTTATCTCCGGATTGGCGGCACGGACAGCGTCGGGCTCGGATGAAAAAATGAATGGGGTGTAGGCATGGCTTCAATTACCTTCGAAAAAGTAACCAAGAGCTTCGGTTCAAACACCGTAATCGAGAATCTCGATCTGGAAATTGCGGACGGTTCTTTTACCGTGCTGGTCGGTCCGTCCGGCTGCGGCAAAACCACGCTGCTTCGCATGATTGCAGGCATCGGTCCGCAGACTTCCGGCCGCGTGCTCATCGACGGCAAGGACGTTACCGCAATCGCCCCCGGCAAGCGCGGCGTCGCAATGGTTTTCCAGAACTACGCGATTTACCCGACGATGACCGTGCGCGACAACATCGAGTTCGGTTTGAAAAACAACAAGGTCGCAAAGGCGGAGCGCGCCAAGCTCGTTGTGGAAGCATGCGATAAAGTCGGCATGACCGAATACCTCGATCGCAAGCCCAGCACGCTTTCCGGCGGCCAGCGCCAGCGCATTGCGCTTGCCCGCGCAATCGTGAAAAACCCCAGCGTGTTCCTGATGGACGAACCGCTCTCGAACCTCGACGCAAAGCTGCGCGTTCAGATGCGTGTTGAGTTGATCGAGCTGCACCACAAGCTCAAAACCACGTTCGTTTATGTTACGCACGATCAGGTGGAAGCCATGTCCATGGCGGATACCATCGTTCTGATGGACGGCGGAAAAATCATGCAGATGGCGAGTCCTTCCGTCATGTACCGCGATCCGGACAACCTCTTCACCGCGCGCTTCATCGGTTCTCCCGCGATGAACATCCGCAAGTTTGACGAATCGGGTCACACGCTTGGCTTCCGCCCCGAAAAGGGTCTGATCGCAGCCGCGCGTCCCGCCGAGGCCGTTTATGCCGCGCAAGGAACGATCATCGCCAAGGAGCTGCTCGGCAGCGTAACCAACTACTCCGTGCGCGACGCGCTCGGCAACATTTACATCGTCAGCACCGAAAACGAAGATTTCGTTATGTCTCAGACTGTCTGGGTCGGCTGCCGGGAAGAAAACCTGTATCTGTTCGACGGCAAGGAACAGCGCATCCGCAAGAGCGCTCCGGATTATCAGGCGTTGGTTGAAGCGGTAAGGAGGCTGTAAATGCAAAAGCGTTTCATTGACAAGATCAAGCCTTATCTGCTGTTGCTGCCCGCGTTCGTCGGCATTGCAATGTTTACGATATGGCCGGTCATTCGGGTCATCTGGTGGAGCTTCTATAAGGTCAACCAGCTCAACCCCTCGAAAACCAGATTTGTCGGGTTTGACAACTACGCCTATCTGCTTACAAACAGCAACTTCCTCAAGACGCTGAAAAACACCGGCGTTTATACGCTCTGGACAGTGCTGATCATCCTCTTCGTGGCATTGATTCTGGCCGTCTGGCTTTCCAAGAAGCAGGATAAAATGACCAAGTTCGCTCAGGCGGCGGCCTTCACGCCGCATATCACGTCGATGGTCACCATCGCCATGGTATTTGCCCAGATGATGAACCCGAACTTCGGCCTGTTCAACGCCATTCTGGAAGCGTTCGGCCTTGCGCCGAGCAAGTGGCTGCAATCGTCCGACACCGCGATGGGTTCCGTCATTTTTGTCGCCAGCTGGAAGAGCATCGGCTACTATTCGCTGATCATCATCGGCGCGTTGCAGAGCATTTCGCCGAGCATCTATGAAGCGGCTGCGCTCGACAACGCCGGCGAGCTCCGTACCCTGCGCAAGATTACGATCCCGATGATCTCCCCGCAGCTGTTCTTCACGCTGATCGTCATGACCATCGGTTCGTTCAAAGTGTTCGACACCGTTCGCCTGCTGACCGACGGCGGCCCGAACAACGCAACCTCCACCATCGTCTATTACATCTACAAGATGGTTTTCTGGAATTCCAACATCGGGCGCGCCTGCGCCGCAAGCGTGGTTCTGCTGGTGATCGTCGGCATTCTCACGCTGATCTACTTCAAGCTCCTCAGCAAGAAGGTTCACTACCAATAAGAAAGGAAGCCTGCGCATATGTACAGCTCGAGAAAAATCATCGGCGATATCGTTAGCTTCCTGCTGAAGCTGCTTGTAGCCGCCATCTTCATCTTCCCGTTTCTGTGGATGGTATCGCTCGCACTGCAATCGGACGCCGAAATTACAAGGCTGACATTTTTCCCTTCGTCGCCTACGCTTGAAAACTTCAAGCTGGCATGGAACGTCGCGCCGTTCGGCATTTATTTCAGGAACTCTATCGTTATCATCATCTCCATCATTGTGATTCAGACGCTGGTAATGGTCCCTGCGGCCTATGCGTTTGCGAAGTTTGACTTCCGCGCCAAGGGCGCGCTGTTCTCCATCATTCTGATTGCATTCATGATGCCCGGTCAGGTCACGTTCATCCCGATCTACTACATGATGGCGGATTTCGGGTGGACGGAGACGCTGCTGCCGCAGATCATCCCGCACATGACCAACGCGTTCGGCATTTTCCTCCTGCGTCAGTATTTCATGCAGGTTCCGGATGAACTGATTGAAGCGGCTCGTCTGGACAATGCCAACGAAGTGCAGGTGCTTTCCAAGATCATGCTGCCGATGGCAAAGCCCGGAATCTCTGCAATCGCGCTGCTGAGCTTTATCGGTCACTGGAACGACTACTTCTGGCCGCTGATCATGACCAACAGCGACAAGATCCGCCCGATCACCATCGGCGTTCAGCGCCTGAAGGACACCGAAGGCAACGACCAGTGGAACGTCATCATGGCGGGCAACATGTTCCTCGTCGGCCCGATTCTGATCATCTACCTGTTCGCATCGAAATACATCATCAATTCCTTCGCGTATTCCGGAATCAAGTGAGAATAATGTGGTCTAATGACCTCATTATAAATAAAAAGGAGGAAACCCTCATGAAGAAACTCGTATCCCTGGTTCTTGCTCTGATGCTGGTTCTCAGCATGGGCACCGCTTTCGCTGCTGACGGCGAAAAGATCACCCTGCAGTTCTGGCACAGCATGTCCGGCACCAACGCCGATTCCATCGAGCACATGGTTTCGACCTACAATGCTTCGCAGGATAAGGTCGAAGTTGTTGCGACCTTCCAGGGCGACTATTACACCTCCATCGCCAACGCCGTTCTCGCCGTTGCGACCGGCACCGGCCCCGACGTCATCCAGACCGGTTCTGACCAGGTTCGTATGCTTTCTGACGAAGAAGGCGTTTGCGCCAACCTGCTCGACTACATGGACGAAGAACTCTTCTATGAAGACTTCGTTCCCGGCTTCATCGATTCCTATCGCATGACCCTTGAAGACGGCACCGATTACCTCGCGGCGCTGCCCATGGGCTGCTCCACCCCGGTTCTCTACTGCAACAAGACCCTGCTTGATAAGGCTGGCCTTGAAATCCCGACCACTTGGGACGAAATGTACGCGGTTTGCGAAGCCCTCGTCGGCGGCGGCCTCACCGAGTACGGCTTTGCCCAGCCCCGTGACTCCTGGTACTTCTGGATGATCATCCCGAACTACAGCGGTCAGGAAATCTTCTCCGAAGACGGTCTGTCCCTCGCCTGCCGTGAAGGCGGTATCGAATCCTTCAACTTCCTGCAGGATATGATCTCCAAGAACTACTTCCTGCCGGGCGCCGCGACCGATGGCAACACGATCATTAAGCAGATGATGACTGCGCAGACCTGCGCGTTCTACATCAACTCCATCGGCAGCCTCAAGAGCATCACCAAGTGCGCGACCGAAGGCGGCTGGGAACTGGTTGTTTCCGGCATCCCGGGCAAGTACATCAACTCCGTTCCTTCCGGCGGCAACTCCCTGGCGATCCTCGAAAGCTCTGCCCACAAGGACGAAGCTTGGGATTTCGTGAAGTGGATCTACACCTCTGAAGATGGTCTGGCCTACTTCGATTATCATTCTGGCTACCTCGCCTGCACCGAAACCCTGAAGAACACCGCCACCATCCAGGGCAAGATCGCGGAAGATGCGAACTACGCCAATGCGTACGGTTTCATCAGCAACGTCAACAACAACCACCGCATCACCGGCGAATCCGACATCTCCTCCGAAGTCATGACCTTCATGGATGCCGTGTTCTATGATCTGGAAGACGTCACCGAGCAGTGGGATATCCTTGAGCCCGCCGTCAACGAAAAGCTGATCGAGGCGAACGAAGACTAATCCCAAACCTTACAATTTCCAAAGGACTCTGCCCGCAGAGTCCTTTGGTTTTTCAAAAAAAGAGAGTGGATCAAGGAATGTTCAGAAGAAAACTCAAAGATTCACAAACGCCGAAGACCATGTTTGAACGCCCGTTTTGGAAATTCTTCAGCGCGCTTGGCGATTTTTTCATTCTCGCAGTCTTTTGGCTGATCGGCAGCTTGCCGCTTGTCACCATCGGCTGTTCCACCACTGCGCTGTTTTATGTGTATTTGAAAAAGCGCCGCAGTGAAGAAGGAACGCTTTGGGTGATGTATAAAAAATCCTATCGCGAAAACCTGCGGCAGGGAATTTTCCTCTGGCTGCTCTATGTGTTTATCGCGCTGGATGTGGTTATCATTCTGTATATGCTCGCGCAAAGCGGCCTCTGCGTCAAAGCAGATTTTCAGCAGGGCGGCCGGTTCTATACCGCTTTTGTGGTCGTAGTGCTGATTTATATCGGAATCATGCTGTATGCCTGCGCTCTTCTTGCGCTGTTCCGGCAGACAACGGGACAGCTCATTCTGTCTGCAATCAGCCTGACATTCACCCAGCTGCCCAGCACGCTCCTGTTCCTGCTCATTTTGGCGGCGCTGTGGCTTGCGACGTATTATATCTTCCCTGCGCTGATTTTCATCGACGTCCCGCTTGCCGTCTATCTGATTGCGCTTCGGATGAACGCAATCTTCAACCGTCAAATTCAGCGCACCGAGAAAAGAAACGAAAACCTCGAGCTGTAACACCGCACAAAAAAACTGCCAAAGGCAGAATTGTCATAGCGGATTCTGATTTGCATCTGAAATGCTTCATGAAGCACAGTGCATTTTTTGCCTGAACAAAGCCGTGCGAACCAAAGCACGGTCACGGCAAAAAATACGCTGTGCAACGAAGTATTTTGGATGTAAATTTGTATTTGCACCTTTCTGATGCGCCTTTCACCGCACCAACCAGACATGCATATATCACCGCCGATAACGGCGGTTTGAAACCGCGTCTCCGGCTCCCCCGTCATCTGCCGCATTCCGCCGTTCGCGCCTACCTGCGGAAAAAGCGCCATGCCCGGATACCTGTCACGGATATTCCCGTTTGAGAAAAAAAGGCTATCATTTCAAACCGCCTCATTGCAGGCGGCTTGAAAATCTGCTATTCTCTTTTGCGGAGGCGATTCTTCATGGCAAACGAAAGCAAAAAAGACTTCAACGCCATGCTGCACGACAGCAAGGACATGCCGAAAATCCAGCGGATTACCGACGCGCGCAGCATTGAAAAATACGGCGGCAGCCGCATGTACTTCGCGCCGCCCATCGATTACGACCGCGCCATGCGCCGCGTTCCCTTCGGAAAGGTCACGACGGTCGGCACAATCCGCGCGCTTTTCGCGCGGCAAAACGGCGCGGATTTTACCGAGCCGATCACCGCGGGCGTGTTCGTGTCCATCGCCGCATGGGCGAGCGCGCAGCGCTCCGGGGACGAAACGCCCTATTGGCGCACGCTGAAAGCCAACGGCGAACTGAACGAGAAATACCCCGGCGGCGTCGCCGCACAGCGCGAAAAACTGGCGGCCGAGGGGCATGAAATCATCGCCCGCGGCCGCACGAACATCCGTTATTATGTGAAGGACTACGAGAAATCGCTCTTCGCCTTTGAATGAGGCGCTCCCGCGCCCTTTGCAGGCACGCGCTCTCCCCCGCGCCCTGCGCAAAATCCGGCTTGCCGCCGCCCTTCGCGCCGCTCTCCCGCAGCAGTTTTCCCATATCCTGCGAAAGACCGGCGCCGCGCGCGAACAGCACGGGGCAGCCCGGCTCGTCCGGCGCGCACAAAAGCGCGTATACGTCCGCCTGCTCAATCAGCTTTGCCGCCACGTCGCGCAGCGTGTCGCGGTCTGCGCCCGCAAGGCAGGCGAGCACCAGCCGCCCCTCCGGCAGCGTTTCCGCGCCGCTGAGCATGGCGGGCACGTCCTTGAGGGCGCTTTCGCGCCGGAACGCTTTGCGCGCAGCGTGTTCCTGCGCAAGCTGCTCCCGCACGCGGGCAGCGCTCTGCGCAAGCTCCTCCGCTCCGCAGGAAAGCACCGTCGCCGCGTCGCGCGCCGCGTTGCACATCTTCTGCACGAAGCGCACTGCGCGCATACCGCACACGAACGTCACGCGCGCCTTGCCGCGCGCCGGCAGCGTTTCCACCACCTTGACAAGCCCGACCTGCCCGCTCGTGGACGGATGCGTGCCGCCGCAGGCGCACATTTCAAAATCGCCGAACGCGACCACGCGCACATGCTCCGACACAGTCGGCGGCTTGCGAAGCGGCAGCGCGCTGAGCTCCTCCGGCTCCGGGAACCAGCAGCGGCACGGCGCGTCCCGCTGAATCCATTCGTTCACCGTTTCCTCCAGGCGCGCAATTTCCGCATCGGTCAGGCGCGTGCGGCCGTCGGGCAGCTCCACGTCAATGGACGAAACCTCCGCGCCCAGATGCAGCCCGATCGTGTGACCGCGATACATTTTCCAGATGGCGCCCGCAAGCATATGCTCGCCGCCGTGCTGCTGCATGTGGTCGAACCGGCGTGCCCAGTCGATTTCGCCGTGAACGGCCTCGCCCTTTTCGGGGCAGCCGCCCTCGAGCTTGTGCCACACGCCGCGCGCGTCGGCCTCCACATCGCATACGCGCGCCTGCCCGCCCTGCCAGCGGATGACGCCTGTGTCAAACGGCTGGCCGCCGCTTGTTGGATAAAACGCGCTGCGGTCAAGCGTGAGCCATACGCCATCCGCGCGAAGCTCCCGTTCGCCGGCCACGGCGTCAAATTCCCGAAGATACGTCTGATCGTAATACAGTCTTTCTGTCATTTTCATGCCTCCAGTACCCGCTATTATAGCGCATGGAGGCATTTTCGCGCAATTCAATCGGCTCAGAATGTTGCGCTTTTCCGACATATCGTGTATAATTGCTAATTGGAGAAAAATCCCTGACCGGAGGATTGAAAATGCCGCTGCTGAAATATCGCTGCCCTTCCTGTGGGAAAACGTTTGAAGAGCTTGTCAGCTTCTCCCATGCAGAAGAAGCGAAATGTCCCGTCTGCGGCAAAACGGCGCAGCGCGCCTACGAAGGCAAATGCCTTTTCGGCACGCCCGGCTCTTCCGGCGGATGCAGCGGAAACTGCTCCTGCTGCAGCGGCTGCTCCGGAACCAAACGCTGACGAGGCGCAGAGAAACAGATGACGACGACGGAACGCAGGTTCTATATTCGCGGGGGTATCCCGCTTGAGGGCGACGTACAGGTTCGCGGCGGAAAAAACACTTCCGTCGCTATTCTTGCTGCGGCGCTTCTTTGCGACGACCCCGTGCGCATCGAGAATCTGCCCGACATCTCCGACACGCGGCTGATGCTCTCCATGATGGCGGGCCTCGGCGCGCGTATCACGCGCGAAAGCGCTTCCTCCGTCGTCATTGACCCGCGCTATCTCACCGGCGTTCACCCGGACGACGAGATGAGCCGCAGCATGCGTGCGAGCTACTACCTGCTCGGCGCGCTGCTCGGCAAGACCGGCGAAGGCGCAATTGCCCATCCCGGCGGATGCGACATCGGCTCACGCCCGATTGACCAGCACGTCAAGGGCTTCCGCGCGCTGGGCGCGGAGGTGGACGACGGCTATCCGCTCATCACCGCGCGCGGGAATCTCACCGGCACGGAAATTTTCATGGACTGCGTCACCGTCGGCGGCACCATCAACGTCATGCTGGCCGCCTGCCGCGCGCAGGGCAACACAATGATCTACAACGCGGCGAAGGAGCCGCATATCGTCGATACGGCAAACTTCCTCAACGCCATGGGCGCGCACATTCGCGGCGCAGGCACGGACGTCATCCGCATCCGCGGCGTAAGCCGGATGCACGGCTGCTCCTATGCCGTCATCCCCGACCAGATCGAGACGGGCACGCTGATGATTGCCGCCGCCGCCACGCACGGCTGCGTGACCATTCACGGCTGCATCCCCACGCACATGGAATCGCTCACGGCCAAGCTGTTGGAAATGGGCGCGCGCGTGGAGGACTACGACGACATGATCCGCGTCCATTCCCGCGGCGCGCATCGCGCGGTCAGCTTCAAGACGCAGGCGTATCCCGGCTTCCCCACCGATTTGCAGCAGCCGATGAGCGCGCTCCTGACAACTGCGCGCGGCACCAGCACGGTAACGGAAACCATCTGGGAGTCCCGCTTCCACCACCTCGACGAAATGCGCCGCATGGGCGCGCGGGCGCACATTGTCGGCCGCACGGCGGCCATTGACGGCGTGATCCGTCTGCACGGCGCGTCCGTCGCAGCAAGCGACCTTCGCGCGGGCGCCGCGCTGATCGTCGCAGGGCTTATGGCCGACGGCGAAACGGAAATCAGCAACATTCACTTCATCGAGCGCGGCTACGAAAACATCGACGCGCGGCTGCGCGAGCTGGGCGCAGATATCTGCAAACGATA
>CAZKJW010000020.1:20049-25535 GCA_964553125.1 uncultured Oscillospiraceae bacterium | reverse complement strand
GCAGGGCGGCTTCGCCGCAAGTGATTGCCGCAGCGGTTCCGATTGCCTGCGCGTGATGCGGTTCGCGGTATTCTTCGCGAGTCACAGCTGCGATTGCAGAATCCTGCGTGCGTAATGGGGCGCGCTCAGCACATCTGTACGAGTGTGCATCGTGCGTTTTGCTTCGCCGAGCGAAAACGGCGGAATGGTTGGTGTGTGTGCAGGGCGGCTTCGCCGCAAGGATTGCCGTTGCGGTTCCGATTGCCTGCGCGTGGGGCGGCTTGCGGCGTAGCTGTATTCTTCGAGAAAGTGCGCTGGGGATTTTGCTCCGCCGTGCAAAAGCAGCAGAACGGCAAGCCTTATTCCCCACGCCGTTCTCCCGCCAGTTACCGTCGCGCCTCCAGAATCCTGCGCGCGACGCTTTCTGCGTCCTGACCGCATTCTTCGCGCAGGCCTTCGAGCGAGTGGGCGCAAGGAGCCTCGCCCTGCGAGGCAAAAACCAGCAGCCCCGGATACGTCGCTGCGAGCGCTTCGCCCAGACCGCCATGCCGGCGGCTTTCCTCAATTACCGCGATGGGGCGGCATCCCTCCGGCGGCGTGTCGCCTCCGGACGCGCTCCACACCGCGCAGTGCAGGTTTTCTTTTTCGAGCAGCGCGCGCGCTTGCAGCGCCGTTTCCACCGACGCGCCGTAGCCCACGATCGCGCCGTCGCCGCCCCCGGCGATGCGCCGCCAGCAGCCCGGTTCGCCCGGCTCGCCGAGCTTCTCCGGCAGCCGTTTCGGATAGCGGATCGCGCACGGCCCGGGCAGTTCGAGCGATTTGCGCACCATGGCGCGCAATTCCTCCGCGTCGCACGGCTGCCACACCGTCAGGTTCGGAAGCGCGCGCAGCGCCGCCAGATCGTACACGCCCTGATGCGTCGCGCCGTCGCCCGGCACGAAGCCCGCGTGATCGACCAGCAGCGTCACCGGCAGGTTCTGCAGGCAGATATCGTGCATCACCTGATCGACGGCGCGCGTGAGAAAGCTCGCATACACCGCAAAAAACGGCCGCATTCCGCCCGCGGCAAGCCCGGCGGCAAGCCCCGCCGCGTGCTCCTCCGCAATGCCTACATCAAAAAAACGCTCTGGGAACTCCGCCGCAAACGGGGCAAGCCCCGTGCCCGTCGGCATGGCCGCAGTGATAGCGGCGACGCGCCCGTCTGCGCGTGCAAGCTCCGTCAGCGCGAGCCCCGCCGTTTCGCCGCCGGATACGCCCTGCGCGCTTTCGCGCGCCTTGCCGCTCTCGGTGAAGAACGGCGCGACGCCGTGAAATTTCTCCGGCTTGCGCTCGGCGCGAGCATAGCCGCGCCCCTTCTGCGTCACCGCGTGGACGACGACCGGCTTCTTCATCGCCGCCGCGTCGCGCAGCGCGTGCGTCAATTCGCGCACGTCGTGGCCGTCCACCGGCCCCAGATACGCAAACCCCAGCGCTTCAAAGAAATCGCACGGCACCAGCATCACCTTCAGCGCGCGCTTCGCCGCGTCCAGCGCGTGCTCAAGCGGCCGGCCGATCACCGGCAGATGCTGCAGCGCGCCCTTGACGGTTTTCTTTGTGTGATCCCAGCGGCGGCTGCCGCGCAGGCGCGTGAGGTATTTCTCCAGCGCGCCCACATTGCGGGCGATGCTCATTTCGTTGTCGTTGAGCAGCACAACAAGCGGCGTCGGCCTGCTGCCGGCGTCGTTGAGCGCTTCGTAGCACATGCCGCCCGTCAGCGCGCCGTCCCCCACGACGGCGACGACGCATTCGTCTCCGCCCATGACGTCGCGCGCGCGCGCCATGCCCAGCGCGGCCGAAATGGCCGTGGACGCGTGGCCCGTGCCGAAGCAGTCGTATTCGCTTTCGCTTCTCTTTGGAAACCCGGAAACGCCGCCCTCCGCGCGCAGCGTGTCAAACGCGTCGCCGCGGCCGGTGAGCAGCTTGTGCGTGTAGCTCTGATGCCCCACGTCGAAGATGATTTTATCCTTGGGCGCGCTGAACGCGCGATGGAGCGCGATGGTCAGCTCCACCGCGCCCAGATTGGAAGCCAGATGCCCGCCGCGCTGCGACACCACGTCGATCAGCCGCTGACGGATTTCTCCCGCCAGAACGGCGCATTCGCCGTCGGAAAGCGCGCGGACGTCGGCCGGACTATGAATTTTTTCCAGAATCATACGCATCCAAAATGCAGTCGGCCAGCTCGCGCTTGCTCATCAGCGGCAGCTCCCGCACGCCCTGCGCCGTCACAAAGGCGGCGATGTTCGTATCGGTGCCAAAACCTGCGCCCGCGCGCGTCACGTCGTTTGCCACGACGAGCGAGGCGTTTTTCTTTACGAGCTTCCTGCGCGCGTTTTCCAGCAGGTTCTGCGTTTCTGCGGCAAACGCCACAACAAACTGCCCCTCGCGTTTTCTGGCGCCGACGGCCGCCGCCACATCGGGCGTGGGCGTCAGGGTCATTACGAGCGGCGTGTCTCCCTGTTTCTTGATTTTCTGTTCGGCGCGCTCCGCGCGGAAATCGGCCGGCGCCGCCGCCTGCACGATGATATCCTGCGCTTCGCAGCGGCTCGTCACGGCCTCGAAAAGATCCTCCGTCGTCTCCACCGGAACGACCGTCACGCCCGCGGGCGCGGGAAGCGCCACCGGGCCGGACACCAGCGTCACCTCCGCGCCGCGATCGCGCGCGGCTTCGGCAATGGCGTAGCCCATCTTTCCGGAGGATTCGTTCGTCAGGAAGCGCACCGGATCGAGCGGCTCCCGTGTAGGGCCGGCCGTCACGAGCACCTTCCTGCCCGCCAGATCTTTCCTTGCGCAGAGCAGCCGCTCTGCCTCCGCGACAATCTCCGCCGCTTCGGACATGCGCCCGTCGCCGCTGTCGCCGCAGGCCAGATGACCGCTTCCGGGGCCGACGGTTTTCACGCCGCGCGCAAGAAGCGTTTTGAGGTTCGCCTGTGTGGCGGGGTTTTGCCACATGGCCGTGTTCATCGCGGGCGCGGCAAGAATGGGGCAGGTCGCCGCCAGAAGCGAGCTGGTCAGCAGATCGTCCGCGATGCCGTTTGCCATTTTTGCCAAGACGTTCGCCGTCGCCGGCGCGACGATGAACAGATCCGCCCCCTGCGGCCAGCGCACGTGGCGAATCTCCCAGCCGCCGTCGCAGCCGAACAGCTTCAGCCCCACGGGGTTCCCGCTGAGCGCTTCAAAGGTCGTCTCCGGCACAAACTCGGCCGCGTGCTCCGTGAGAATCACGCGCACCTCTGCGCCCTGCTTTTTCAGCCGGCTTACGATTTCGCACGCCTTATAGGCGGCAATGCCGCCCGAAACCCCGAGCAGGATTTTCTTGCCCGAAAGCATGGCTTATTGCTCGTCCTGCGGGACGGTGTGGTCGATCAGCCCGCGGTTGATTTCCTCGATGGCGATGGAAACGGGCTTGGTTTCCTTCGTGGTGATCAGCGGCGCGTCGCCGCCCACCAGTTCGCGCGCGCGCTTGGCGGTCTTCACCACCAGCGTGTAGCGGCACTCGGCGTGGTTGAGCAGGGAATCGACGGTGGGATTGGTCATTGCCATGGTTAGTTGCCTCCTCTATCAGTCCAGTTCGGGCAGAAAGCGCTTGGTGCTGCGGCGCTCCGCGTGAATAATGCCGCGAAGCTCCTTCCACGCTTCCTCCAGATTGTCGTTGATGATACAGTAGTCGTAGCGGGGGAGGTATTCCACCTCCTGCCGCGCGTTGTGCAGCCGCTTTTGAATTTTTTCCTCGGTTTCCGTGCCGCGGCCGCGCAGCCGTTCTTCCAGCGCCGCCCACGACGGCGGCAGCAGGAACACGCTCACCGCTTCCGGCACTTTTTCCATCACCTGAACGCCGCCCTGCGGGTCGATGTCCAGCAGAAAATCGCGGCCATCGGCCATGGCCTTTTCGGCGGGCTCGCGCGGCGTGCCGTAGAATTCGTCGTGTACGGCGGCGGTTTCAAGGAATCCGCCCGCCGCCTTGCGGCTGAGGAATTCCTCGCGCGAAACGAACAGATAATCCGCGCCTTCCCTTTCGCCCGGACGAGGCCCGCGCGTCGTGCAGGAAACGGAAAAACCGAAGCCTTCTTCTTCGATCAGCCGTTTGCCCAGCGTGCCCTTGCCGACGCCGGAAGGGCCGGACAGCACCAGCATCATCGGTTTCTGCATCTTATGTTTCCTCCTCCAGACGATTTGCAATCGTTTCCGGCTGCATGGCGCAGCGCACCACATGGCCGCTGTCCATCACAAGCACCGTGCGCACTTTCCGGCCGAAGGTCGCGTCCACGAGCTGGTTGCGATCCTCCGCATCGCGCAGAAGGCGCTTGACCGGCGCAGAATCCGCCGACACGACGGCGATAATCCGCCCCGCGTTGACCATGCTGCCAAAGCCGATATTCACAAACCGAATGCCGTTATTCAATATTCTGCACCTGCTCGCGGATTTTTTCGATTTCGGCCTTCGCCTCGACGACGCGCTTTCCGATTTCGAGATCGCTCGCCTTCGAGCCGATGGTGTTCACTTCGCGGTTCATCTCCTGCACGAGGAAATCGAGCTTGCGTCCGACGGGCTCGTCGGCGGCCAGCAGGTGGCGGAACTGCGCGAAATGGCTGGAAAGCCGCACCAGCTCCTCGTCAATGGCGGCGCGGTCGGCGAAAATCGCAACCTCCTGCGCCAGCCGCTGCGGGTCGGGCGGGCTTTGCAGCAGCTCGGCAATGCGGTCGTTAAGCCGCTGCTGATAATCCTTCACAACGCCGGGCGCGCGCTGCGCGATTTCTCCGGCGATGCGCTCGAGATTGTCCACCTTGGCGGACAGGTCGCGGCCGATGGACTCGCCCTCGCGCGCGCGCATCTGCTCCAGCGCGTCGCACGCAAGGCTCAGCACGTCCGCGCACAGCGCGGAAACCGTATCCTGATCCTCCGCCTTTTCCGAAACAGTGAGCACGTCGGGCATGGTCACCAGCCGCGTGAGCGAGGCGTCGGACTTCATTTCGGGCAGAAGCGCCGCCGCGTCGTCCATCGCCTTGGCGTATGCCTTCAGCAGCGCGCCGTCGAGCGTCACCTCGCGCGCGTCGTCCCGCGCGTTGCGGTAGTTGATGAACACATCCACATGACCGCGCGAAAGCCGCGCGTTCAGTCCCTTGCGCAGGCCGTCCTCCAGAAACAGAAGCGCCCGCGGCAGGCGGATATTCAAATCGAGAAACCGGTGGTTGACCGTTTTCAGCTCCAGCGTCAATTCCCGGCCGTCGCGCTCAAGGCTGCCGCGGCCGTATCCCGTCATGCTGCGCATGGAATCCCTCCTTACCAGAATCATCATTATAACATTCCCGCGCCTTTTTGGCAATCGATACCCGCGCGATTTCCACCTTTCATGCGGGCGGGAAAGGCGGTTTCAGGGCGCGTTTGCGCCCAAAAAATGCGCCCAAAGCGCGCTATGAAAAAGTGGTATATTTTTTCGGTGCAGCGCCGACCGCGGGTCGTTTGCGCCTGC
>CAZKJW010000020.1:0-19949 GCA_964553125.1 uncultured Oscillospiraceae bacterium | reverse complement strand
TCAAAACTTCATATGCATCTCATCCAGAGTGGCGGAGGGACTGGGCCCGATGAAACCCGGCAACCGGCGGAGAACGTGCGGTGCTAATTCCCACAGCGCGCGAGCGCTGGCAGATGAGGCCACGATCGATAGTCGCCCTCTCTGTGAAAACGGAGAGGTTCTTTTTTGCCGAAGAAGAAAGGAGAAACCCAAAAAATGCGCAGCTATTTCACTTCCGAATCCGTCACCGAGGGACATCCCGATAAAATGTGCGACCAGATTTCCGACGCGGTGCTGGACGCCATTCTTGCCAAGGATCCCATGGCGCGCGTAGCGTGCGAAACCGCCACGACGACGGGCCTTGTGCTCGTCATGGGCGAAATCACCACCAATGCGTATGTGCCCATCGACGATATCGCCCGCGGCGTCATCAACGATATCGGCTACAACCGCGCCAAGTACGGCTTCGACGGAAGCACCTGCTCCGTGCTGACGGCCGTTCACGGCCAGAGCCCCGACATCGCGCAGGGCGTGAACGAAGCGCTTGAAACCCGCGAGGGCGAAACGAGCGACGATCTGGGCGCGGGCGATCAGGGCATTATGTTCGGCTACGCCACCGACGAAACCCCCGAAATGATGCCGACATCCATCGCGCTGGCGCACCGTCTCAGCCGCCGCCTTGCGGCCGTGCGCAAAGACGGCACGCTCCCGTGGCTTCGTCCCGACGGCAAGAGCCAGGTGACGGTCGAGTTCGAGGACGGCCGCCCCGTGCGCGTGGACTCCGTGCTCATCGCCGCGCAGCACGACCCGGAAGCCACCGAAGCGCAGATTCGCGAGGAGATCATCGAAAACGTTGTCAAGCCGTCCGTCGATGAAAACCTGCTCGATGCAAAGACACGCTACCTCGTCAACGCCACCGGCCGCTTTGTCATCGGCGGCCCGATGGGCGATTCCGGACTGACCGGCCGCAAGATCATCGTGGACACCTACGGCGGCGTGGCGCATCACGGCGGCGGCGCGTTCTCCGGCAAGGACCCGACGAAGGTCGACCGCAGCGCGGCCTACGCGGCGCGCTATGTGGCGAAAAACATCGTCGCCGCGGGGCTTGCGAAGAAGTGCGAGCTGGCGCTTTCCTACGCCATCGGCGTGGCGCGCCCGCTGTCCCTGCGCGTGGACACGTTCGGCACCGGCGAAATCGCCGAGGACAGGCTGGAGAAAATCGTGGCGGAAGCGTTCGATCTGCGCCCCAACGCGATCATCCGCTCGCTCGACCTGCGCCGCCCGATCTACCGCCAGACCGCCGCATACGGCCACTTCGGCCGCACCGACCTCGACCTTCCGTGGGAAAAGACCGACAAGGTGGAAACCCTGCGCAAGCTGGCCGGCTGCTGAGACAACCTGCCGCGACACACAAAACCGGAATGCGAAGCCGATTCGCATCCCGGTTTTTTCTTTTTCTTTTGCGCGCGAGGGCGCGCTTACGGGGGGCTTTGCGCGGCACGTCCGAAAGGCGAGGGTGTTTCTGGCTTTGCGCATAATCATGCGGCGAGGAAAAGAGAGGATTCTCCGCGATGAAGAACAGAGGGCTGTCCATTGCGTTTGGATTTGAAACAGAAAATGCGGCTGACTGTCTTTGTGAGACAGTCAGCCGCATTGCTGATGGCGCGGTTATGTATCGAGCCGGCAGCGGATCTTAGGAAGAATACTGCACGGCGTCGTGATCGGCAAGCCAGCTGTTACCTGTAGTCCACTTATAATGCGGAGACGTTGCGCCTACGTGCTTCATATAGAAGTGGTTCCTTCGAGCAGTGTAGAAGGAGCTGGGGTCAACCCACTGCCAAACGTCCTTATTGATGATGTCGGTACCGGCGTACTGGGTGATGGCGGTGTCGTTGCTGTACCATTCACCGCCGGACTGATAGGGCAGACCGGAACTGGAGGAAACTATGCTCTTATAGGCATAGGTCGGGGCGAGCGGTACATTGAACCAGCCGCTGGAAACATTCACAGAAGCTCCGTTTGCAACAAGAGGATAGTAGTAGTCATAGTCATGGTAGACAGAAATTTTGCCGCCATGCAGTACGGTTGCGGGAGCGGAGGCATACTTGCTACTGTAATTGCTCGCTCACACGAGATCATACGCATAGCAGCAGGTGGTCGCGATGGACTTATTCATTGCCATTTGATTCATAGAAACAATAGGCTTCAACATGATGATTTCGCCTCCTGATTTCATTTCGGGTTGTATAAGGAATTCGCAGATGAAAGAGCTTCCGTTTTCCGCTGCCTCATTTCCGGCAGGAGAAACTTTGTTTTGATTTTTGTTAAAAGGCATAGAAAAGCTGGCATATTTTCGGAGACTGCCGGCAATTTTATTCAGCGCCCAGCGCTGAAAACACCGTCCACGCCCCAAAAGCAAAAGCGCCCGGAAAACCGGACGCTCTGTTTTTTACTATATTATTTGCGGTGATTCGCTGCTTCTGCGCAACTCAGCGCTTCGGGGCGCGGCGCAGATAAGCCGGCACGTCGCTGCCGACGCCGCTCTGACGGCGATCATCCTCGACGGGCGCGACGGGCTGCTCCGGCACGAACGCGCTGCGTCCGTAGGACTGCTGCGGCTGCACCGGCGCGTTCGCGCGGCTGTTGACGAAAGTGGGGATTTCGGGCTCGTCCATGGCCGAACGCGTTTCGGCGGCCGGGGCGCGCCACGTGGGCGTGTAGCTCGAGGCGCTGCCGTAGCCGGTGTAGGAGGAGCCGGAGCCGTAGAGCCGGTCATGCTCGCGCTCGTAGGGCTTGCGGGCGGGCTCGCGCGGCGGGAACGGCGTTTTTTCAAAGCCGGTGGCGATGACGGTGATGCGCACCTCGTCGTCGAGCGTCTCGTCGATGCCCGCGCCGAAGATGATGTTCGCTTCGTTGTCGGCCGCCTGAATGATCAGCTGCGCCGCTTCGTTGATGTCCACGATGGACATGTTGTTGCCGCCGGTTACGTTCATCAGCACGGCGCGCGCGCCGTCGATGCTCGTCTCCAGCATCGGGCTGGAAATGGCGTTCTTTGCGGCTTCGACCATGCTGTTTTCGCCCTTGCCGATGCCGATGCCCATGTGCGCCATGCCGCCGGACTCCATGACGGTTTTCACGTCGGCGAAGTCGAGGTTGATCAGCGCAGGCACGGCGATCAGGTCGGAAATGCCCTGAATGCCCTGACGCAGCACGTCGTCGGCGATTTTGAAGGCTTCCATCATTGTGGTGCCCTTGGTGACCACCTGCAGCAGGCGGTCGTTGGGAATCACCACCAGCGTGTCGACGCGCGCCATCAGATCCATGATGCCGGCTTCGGCGTTCTTCATGCGCTGCTTGCCCTCAAAGGCGAACGGCTTGGTGACCACGCCAATGGTCAGGCAGCCCAGATCGCGCGCGATTTCCGCGACGATCGGCGCGGCGCCCGTGCCGGTGCCGCCGCCCATGCCGGCGGTGACAAACACCAGATCGCTGCCCCGCAGCATCTGGGAAATTTCCTCGCGGCTTTCTTCGGCCGCCCTGCGGCCCACATCAGGGATGGCGCCCGCGCCAAGACCCTTGGTCAGCTTGTCGCCAATCTGCAGCCGGTTGGGTGCGAGCGACATCGCAAGCGCCTGCTTGTCGGTATTGAGCGAAATAAACTCCACCCCGCGAAGGCCGGCTTCCACCATACGGTTGACCGCGTTTCCGCCCGCGCCTCCGCAGCCGACTACTTTAATGGTTGCGAAGTCGTTCTGTTCCACATCGAATTCCAGCATTCGTTCTCCCCCTCACTGTGTACAATGCCCGGCTACCAGGCGTTATTTCTTAAATAATCCTTTGAACTTATCGAACAGGCCGCTCTTTTCGGTTTGCTGCTCGATGGTTTCAAATACCAGATCCATCAACCCCAGCGAGCTGGAAAAGATGGGACTGTTCAGCTTGGCCGCCTTCGGAGAAGGCGCGCGCACGGGGCGCTCCAGCTGCGAGGCGAGATATTCGCGCCCGCCGCGCATCAGCGCAAGCCCGCCGCCGGTGAGGTACACGTTCGACCAGCTTCCCAGCCGCACGCCGCTCTCATCGAGGTTTTTGCGGATTTCCTCGGCGATTTCATCCACACGCGGCTCGAGCACGCGCGCCACTGCGTCGCGCTCGAAGGACTCCGTCCGGCCGTTGTCAAGCATCGCCTCGATATTATCTCCGCCCGGCATTCCGAAGATGTAATTGCGCTTGATCTGCTCCGCCACGGACATGGGAACCTCCAGCCCGTAGGTGAGATCGACGGTGATATGCGCGCCGCCGATGGGAATCACTTTGTGGTAGACGAGCGCGTCGCCTTCCACCGCCATGATTTCCGTGTTGAGGTAGCCGATATCGATCAGCACCGCCGTGCGGTCGCGATCCTCCGGCGGCAGGAACAGCAGCGACTCGCCCATCGGCATCGAGAAGAATCCCGCCACCTCTACGCCGAGCGCCTGCATCCGCCGGTTGATATCGTTCAGGAAAAATTCGTCGGCCACGACGAAGGAAACAAGCGTTTTGAGCGTGGAACCCTTCATGCCGACGGGCTCCATTGTTTTTTTGCCGTCGTCCACGGTGAACCATGCGGGCGAACGGTGAATGATTACGCCGCGCACGGGCTGAAGATTTTCATCCGCAATTTCAAAAATCCGCTCCACGTCCGCAGGCGTGACGTGCGGATCAACGCCCTGCAGCTGCAGGACGCTTTCGACTACATATGCGCGGCAAAACTCACCGGGCACGCCCACGTGAATTTCCGTGATGCGGCGGTGAGACTGATTTTCTGCTTCCTGGATGGAGGCCTGAATCGCTTCGGAAACTTTTCCCGGTTCGTTCCAGTCTCCATCGGCGTAGCCGTCGTAAGGCACCTGACCCGCGCCGATGATATCGCAGCGATGATAGCCGCCGCTCTCCGCAACGAGCGTGACCACCTTGGACGTGCCGAAATCAATGGCGGCAGCCATGGTCTTCACGGTGACACCCCCTGTCCTTTTGGGTAAACATATGAAACCTCCGGCCGGCAGGCCGCAAGCACAAGTTTCCATTGCATCATGGATATTTTACCCTTAATCTTGCCGGAATGCAAGAAATGATTGCGGGTTTCGGGCCAAAAAACGCAAAAAAGTTTGCAAAAAAATCTGTTTTTTCTTTTTTTGGTTCTTTTTGACGAAACTTTTTTTCGCCTCCCCGCGTCACATCGGGCGGAAATCGGCGTGAACGCCCGTGGAAACGTCGAGCACCGCGCCGCGCACTTCATAGGCGGCGCGCACGGCCTTGAGCGCGGCGCGCGCCAGCGCGAGCTTGCCGTCCAGATTTTCCGCGTCGCCCATGCGGATAATCAGCCCGTCCTGCGTGACAAGATACAGATCGTCCAGCGTCGCGACGTTGATTTCCGAAACCTCGGACGTGAAGCCCTGCCAGTCGATTGCCTCCAGCAGCAGCGCCACGGCTTCGGCCTGCCCGGCCACGCCGTACGTCACAGCTTCCCCCACGCGCGCGGATTTGATGCTCGCGCCGGTGATGACGGGCACGTCCAGCTGCAGATCGATCTGGCTGGTCATTTCCATCACCACGCCGTCGGAGGAAAGCATCAGCAGCGCGCCCATCCAGTTGGCGGTCGCGACGGGCGAAAGCTCGGTGACGTTAATGAAAACGCGGCTGGGAAAATCGCGCCAGATGCTGTTGCAGGTGAGAAACCTGTGCGCGCTGATGCGCTGCGACGCGCCCGCCGTATCCAGAAGCAGCATGCTGTCGCCAAAGGCGATGCCCGCGGTCTCGGCGATTTCCTCCGCCGAAATGAAGCGGTTGCCCTCCACCGTGATTTCGCGCACGACGAGCACGCGGCTGCCCGTGATCACAAGCGCCACGGCCGCCAGCGCGAGAAACACCGTCAGCGCCAGCGCGCCCGAAGCGCGGCGGCGTTTTTGAAATGGCCTTCTTTGCATCGTAAAAAAACTCCGTCTGCGGATTGGTCTTTATGGTATCCTATGCAAAAGCGCTGCGGATTACGATTTTTCCGCGCCCTGCGCGGAAGAAAATGCAGTCCGTGCGTTGTGCTGTTCGACGCGTGCGTTTTTGTTCCCTTCTCTATGCACGAAATATTTGTGTTTTTCTCCGTGGCTTGCTATAATGATAATATGGAAAACTGTCATTCTTTCCCGCCCGTTTACGCGCCCGACGCGCGCGTGCTGGTGCTGGGCAGTATGCCCGGCGTCGCTTCGCTGAACGCGCAGCAATATTACGCGCATCCGCGCAATGCGTTCTGGCCCGTCGTTTTCGCCCTCTGGGACGAAAAGCCGCCCGCAGATTACGCGGCGCGGCTCGCATTTCTCAGGGCGCGGCGCGTGGCGCTGTGGGACGTGGCGGCGGCGTGCTTCCGCGAGGGAAGCCTCGACAGCGGAATCCGCGACGCGCGGCCGAACGACTTCGCGGCGCTTTTTGCGCAATGCCCGCAGATTCGCGCGATATTCTTCAACGGGCAGGCGGCGTGGACGCTGTATCACCGGCTCTGCCCCGGCGAGGGCGGGAACGCGCGGCGCGTGCGGCTGCCTTCGACAAGCCCGGCTTACACAATGCCGTTTGAACAAAAACTGGCCGCATGGCGCGCCGTGCGCATTGCGGCGGAAGGTGAGGAAACGCTATGAACATGGTCGATCTGATCGAAAAGAAAAAGCACGGGCAGGCGCTCTCTGCGGAGGAGCTGGCCTTTTTCGCGCAGGGCGCGGCGGAGGGGAGCATCCCCGATTATCAGCTGGCAGCGCTTCTGATGGCCGTGTGGTTCAACGGCATGACGCCCGAGGAAACCCGCGACCTGACGCTCGCCATGGTGCGCACGGGCGATGTGGCGGATCTGTCCGGCATCGGCGGCGTCGGCGTGGACAAGCATTCCACCGGCGGCGTGGGCGATACGACGACGCTCGTTGTTGCGCCGCTGTGCGCCGCGTGCGGCGCGAAGGTCGCCAAGATGAGCGGACGCGGCCTCGGCCACACCGGCGGCACGCTTGACAAAATCGAAAGCATTCCCGGCGCGAGCGTCGATATCCCCATGGAGCAGTTCATCGCGCAGGTGCGCGAAATCGGCGTGGCCGTCGTCGGACAGACGGCCGATCTTGCGCCCGCCGATAAGGCGCTTTACGCGCTGCGCGACGTGACCGGCACGGTCGATTGCCTGCCGCTGATCGTCTCGTCCATCATGTCCAAGAAAATCGCCTCCGGCGCGGGCGCGATTGTGCTCGACGTCAAAACCGGCAGCGGCGCGATCATGCACGATCTGGACAGCAGCATCGAGCTTGCGCGCGCTATGGTCGAGGTCGGCCGGCTCGCGAACCGCCCGACGCTCGCCCTCGTAACCGGCATGGAGCAGCCGCTCGGCACGCACGTGGGCAACGCGCTTGAAGCCAAGGAGGCCGTCGATATTCTCGCCGGGCGCGCGGGCGGACGCCTCAAGGAAGTGAGCCTGCGGCTGGGCGCGATGATGCTCGTCGCCTGCGGCGTGGCGGCCGACGAGGGCGCGGCGCGCGAAGCGCTCGAAAACGCGCTCGCCTCCGGCGCGGGGCTTGAAAAGCTGCGCCGCATGATCGCCGCGCAGGGCGGCGACCCGCGCGTGTGCGACGATACGGGCCTTCTGCCGCAGGCGGCGCGGAAGATTCCCGTCGCGGCGGAAAGAGCGGGCTATGTCGTTTCCATGGACGCGGCGAAGATCGGGCTTGCCAGCCAGCGACTCGGCGCGGGGCGGCTTTCCAAGGCCGACGCGATCGACCCCGCCGTGGGGCTGATTATGAACGTTGAACTGGGCGACCGGGTCGAGGCGGGACAGCCGCTCGTCACGCTGTACGCCAATGAAAAGGGCGTGGACGAAGCCGAGGCGCTTGTGCGCGCGGGAATCGTTATCGCCGACGAACCGGCGGAAACGCCGAAGCTGGTGTATGCCGTCGTCCGTCCGGAAGGGGTCGAGCGTTTTTGAAATACGCCGAGGTTGTGGTTGAAATCGCCGCGGAAAACGTTTCGCGGCTTTTCACCTATGCCGTGCCGGAGGGAATGACGCTCGTTCCGGGCACGCGCGTGCTGGTTCCGTTCGGCCCGCGCCGCGTGGAGGGTTACGCGCTGCGCGTGAAGGACGATCCCGGCGGCGTGTCGCCTGAGAAAATCAGAGCGGTCATCCGCCCGCTGGAGGATTATCCCGCGCTGCTGCCCGAGCTGGTCGATCTGGCGTACTGGCTGACGGAGAAAACCCACTGTCTGCCCGTGGAAGCGCTGCGGCTGATGCTGCCCGCGCAGATGCGCGGCGGCCGCGTGAAGGAAAAAACCGTCGAGTATGCCGCGCTTGCAGACACGGGCGCAGATTTTGAGACGCTCCTTGCGGCGGAGGCGCGCGCGCCGAAGCGGCAGGCGATTCTCTGCGCGCTGCAAGGCGGCCCGCGCCCTGCGGCGGAAATGCGCGCGCTCAGCGGCGAGGGGCTGAAAAAGCTGGCGGAGCGCGGCGTGGTGACGCTTTCGCGCGAGGAAACGCTGCGCCGTCCCTTTGCGGCGCAGACGCCGGAAAAGGCGGAAGATCCGCTTCTGACGCGCGATCAGGAAGCCGCGCTTGCGGAGATTCTGCCCGCGCTGCGCCGCGGCGAGGGGAAATTCCTGCTCTGCGGCGTCACCGGCAGCGGTAAGACCGAGGTGTATATCCGCGCCGTGCGCGAAGCGCTGAAGCTGGGCAAGGCCGCCATTGTGCTCGTGCCGGAAATTGCGCTCACGCCGCAGATGACCAGCTGGTTCCGCGCGCGCTTCGGCGCGAACGCGGCGGTGCTGCATTCGCGGCTTTCGCCGGGCGAACGCTTCGACGAGTGGCGGCGCATCCGCCGGGGCGAGGCGCGCGTGATCGTCGGGGCGCGCTCGGCGGTGTTCGCGCCGTGCGAAAGGCTGGGCGCGATCATCGTGGACGAGGAGCACGAGCAGAGCTACCTGAGCGACAAGCACCCGCGCTACGACGCGCGCGAGGTGGCGCAGCGCCGCTGCGAGCATGAGGGCGCGACGCTCATTCTTGCAAGCGCCACGCCTTCCCTGAAAACCTTCGCGCGCACGCTGCCCAACATGCGCTCCTCTCTGGGCAGCCTGACGCTGCTGGAAATGCCGCGCCGCGTTTTCGACCGTCCGCTGCCTGAAATCGAAGTGGTCGATATGCGCCGTGAGCTGGAAAAGGGCAACCGCAGCGTTTTCTCCGGCAGGCTGGATTCCGCGCTGCGCGCGTGCCTTGCGCGCGGCGAGCAGGCGATGCTGTTTCTCAACCGCCGCGGCTACGCTACGTTCGTCAGCTGCCGCGCATGCGGCCATGTGATGAAATGCCCCGAGTGCGACGTGAGCCTGACGTATCACCGCGACGGCGACACGCTGCGCTGCCACTACTGCGGGCTGGAAACAAAGCCGCCGCAGACCTGTCCCGAATGCGGCAGCCCCTATATCCGCTACTTCGGCACGGGCACGCAAAAAGTGGAAGAAGCGCTGAAGGCGCGCTTTCCGGGCGTGGCGAGCGTGCGCATGGATCTGGACACAACCGCCGGCAAGGACGCGCACGCGAAGCTGCTCGACGCGTTCCGCCGGGGCGAGGCGCAGGTGCTCATCGGCACGCAGATGATCGCCAAGGGGCTGGATTTTCCGCGCGTGACGCTGGTGGGCGTCATTGCCGCCGACGCGACGCTGAACCTGCCCGACTATCGCAGCCCCGAGCGTACGTTCGAGCTGCTGGTGCAGGTGGCGGGCCGCGCGGGGCGCGCCGACCAAAAGGGGCTTGTGGTCGTGCAGACCTACTCGCCGGACAACTACGCCGTCGAGGCCGCCGCAAGGCAGGACTTCCGCGCGTTCTTTGAGACCGAGTTCTCCCGCCGCCGCAGGGGGCTGTATCCGCCCTTCACGCTGCTGACGCGGCTGCTTGTCGAAGCACCGGACGAAGCGCTCGCGCAGAAAACCGCCGAAGCGCTCGCCGCCGAAATGGAAGCGTTCTTTGAGCGCAGCCCGCATTTGCGTCGGCAGACGGTGCAGATGCGCGCCATGGAAGCGCCGGTGAAGCGGCTGCGCGGCAAGGCGCGCTGGCAGGTGTTTCTCAAGCTGTACGCGCGCGGTCCCACGCAGCAGGTGCTCGACCAGCTTGAAGCGCTGGCGGCGCGGCCGGTCGAGGGCGCGCAGGTTTATCTTGAGATTGACCCGGCGACTATGCTATAATGATTTGTTAGAAAAGACGCGGCAGCGATTGTTCCGGCGCCCTGCGCCGGAGAAAAATCCGCCGCTTCGCATGTACAGGGAGGCTTCTTGATATGGCAATCCGTCAGGTGGTAAAAATCGGAGACGACGTGCTGCGCAAAACATCGCGGCCGGTGGAAGTGCTCAACCGCCGCATTCTGACCCTGCTCGACGACATGGCTGAAACCATGTACGCCGAGGACGGCGTGGGACTTGCCGCGCCGCAGGTGGGCGTGCTGCGCCGCGCAATCTGCGTGGACGTGGGCGACGAGAACGGGCTTTTCCAGCTGGTGAACCCGGAAATCATCAAGGCCGAGGGCGAGCAGGAGGGCATGGAAGGCTGCCTGTCCATCCCGAACCGTCACGGCATGGTCAAGCGCCCGGCGCGCGTCACTGTGCGCGCGACAACCCGCGCGGGCAAGCCCGTCGAAATCGAAGCCGAGGGGCTGCTGGCCGTCGCGTTCTGCCACGAGATCGACCATCTGGACGGCACCATGTATATCGACAAGCAGGAGCGCGAGGTCACGGACGAGGAGCTCGCCGCCATGCAGAAGGAAAACAACGAATGAAAATCGTCTTTATGGGAACGCCGGAGTTCGGCGTTCCGTCGCTGAACGCACTGCTGGACGCGGGCTACGACGTGGCGGCGTGCTGCACGCAGCCTGATCGCCCGCAGGGGCGCAAGATGACGCTCACCGCCTGCCCAGTCAAGGAGGCGGCGCTCAGGCGCGGCGTTCCGGTGCTGCAGTTTGAACGCATCCGCCGGCAGGAAGGGCTGGACGCCATGCGCGCCATCAAGCCCGATCTGTACGTCACCGCGGCGTTCGGACAGATTCTCTCGCAGAAGCTGCTGGATATCCCGACCATCGGCACGGTCAACGTGCATCCCTCGCTGCTGCCGAAGTATCGCGGCCCCGCGCCGGTGAACTGGAGCATCATCGAGGGCGAAACCCGCACGGGCGTGACCACCATGATGACCGACGCCGGCATGGACACCGGCGATATCCTGCTTGTGCGCGAAACCGATCTCTCTCCCGAGGAGGACGCCGCTATGCTGTCCGACCGGCTTTCGCGCGTGGGCGCGGAGCTGCTGGTGGAGACCATTCGCCGCATCGAGGCGGGCAACTGTCCGCGCACGCCGCAGGATGATGAAAAATCGTCCTATTTCCCGATGCTCACCAAGGAAACCGGGCGCGTGGACTGGACGCGCGGCGCGCAGCGCGTCGTGAATCTGGTGCGCGGCGTGGTTCCGTGGCCGGGCGCGTGGACGGAGTTTGGCGAGGGCGTGCTGAAAATCTGGAAGGCGCGTCCCGTTCAGGGCGAAGGAAATCCCGGCGAGGTGCTCTGCGGCGACGCAAAGAACGGCCTCGTCATCGCGTGCGGCGAAGGCGCCGTGCGCATCGATGAATTGCAGGCCCCCGGCGCAAAACGGATGCCGGCGGAAGCCTATCTGCGCGGAAAACCCATTGAAAAAGGCTTTGTACTGGGAAAGGGGACAGAAGAAAATGGCTGACGGCAAGCCCGCATATCCGCATCCGGAGGCAAAGCCCGTGGGCGGCAAGCGCTATTCGGACAAGAAGCCCGAGCGAAAATTTGACAGAAAACCGGCCGACCGCAAGTTCGGCGAGAAAAAATCCGGCGAGAGAAAGCCGCCGCGCAAGTTTGACAAGCCCGAGAAAAAGGACTTCGGCGAGAAGCGCTTCCCCCATCCGGAGGCAAAGCCCGTCGGCGGCGCGCCCGCGCCGAAAAAGGCGTATCCGCATCCGGAAGCCAAGCCGGTCGCCGCGGAGGAAAAGCCGCGCTTTGCGCGCCCGACGGTTCGCCCCGCCGGCCCTGCGCCGCATGAGCGCAGCCGCAAGCCCGCGCCCGCGCGCCGTCCCGTGGAGCGGCAGGAAAACCCGCGCCAGACGGCGCTGAACATTTTGCAGGACGTCAGCCGCGGCGGCGCGTATGCGTCGCTTGCGCTGGGCGAGCGCCTGCGCGGCTCGAAGCTGGCGCAGCGCGACCGCGATTTCGTTTCCGCGCTGGTGTACGGCGTGCTGGAAAAGCGCATCACGCTCGACTGGCTCATCGACGGCAAGCTCGCGCGCGAGGGCGAACTGGAGTCGCTTGTGCGCGATATGCTCCGGCTGGGGCTGTATCAGATTCTGTATATGACGCGCGTGCCCGACAGCGCCGCCGTGGACGAAACGGTGAAGCTGGCGCACGCGATGAACCGCGAGGCGCAGGCGGGCTTTGTCAACGCCATTCTGCGCGGGTTCGCGCGCGAAAAAGAGAATATCGCGTGGCCGGATCGCGAGAGCGACCCCGTCCGCTTCCTGTCCCTGCGCTACAGCATGCCCGAATGGATTGTCGAGCGGCTGGTCGACGAATACGGCTTCGGTGAAGCGGAGGATATCGTCTCCTACGAGCCTGAAGCGCGGCCGATCGCCGTGCGCCGCTGCGCCGACAAGACCAGCCCGCGCGAGTTTGAGGCGATGATGACCGAAAAGGGCTGGAGCTGGCAGCCCTCGCGCCTCCCCGACGTGTATCTCGTCACCGACGGCATCGGCGATGTGGGCATCGAGAAGGAATACCTGCGCGGCCTGTACACCGTGCAGGGCGAAAGCTCCGTCTTGGCGGCGATGTGCGTTTCGCCCCGCGTTGGGCAGACCGTGCTCGATGCGTGCGCCGCGCCGGGCGGCAAGACCGGCTGCCTGTCCGAAGCGATGCACGGCACCGGCCGCGTATACGCGTGGGACAAGCACGAGCACCGCGTGGAGCTGATTCGCAGCATGGTTCGCCGTCTCCGGCTGGACAACGTGCGCCCCGCCGTGCGCGATGCGACCATCGTCAAGCAGGATCTGATGGGCACCATGGACGCCGTGCTGGTGGACGCGCCGTGCTCCGGCTTGGGCGTCATGCTCTCCAAGCCCGACGTCAAATACCGCCAGACGCCGGAAACCGTCGCAGGGCTGGTCAAGGATCAGGAGGCGATTCTCAACGCCTGCTGCCGTTACGTCAAGCCCGGCGGAACGCTGGTGTATTCCACCTGCACGCTTCTGCGCGAGGAAAACGCCGCTCAGGTGGAGAATTTCCTGCGCAAGCATCCCGATTTTGAGCCCGATCCCGAGGGCTTTGAAGCCGCGCTGCCCGCCTTCCTCAAGGATCGCGCGCACGGCTGGATGCTGCAGCTTCAGGCGCACCGCGACGGCATGGACGGCTTCTTCATCGCGCGTATGCGCCGCAAACCGGAATGACGAACGCGCTGGATTTATCGCCCGCAGAGTGGGGCGAAACGCTCAAGGCCATGGGACAGCCCGCGTTCCGCGCGGGGCAGGTGTTTTCGTGGCTGCATAAGGGCGCGCGGTTTGCCGATATGGGCAACCTGCCAAAGAGTCTGCGCGAGGCGCTCGCCGCCGAATTCGACGACGCGGGCGTGACGATTTTCGAGCGCTTCCCGTCCAAGCTGGACGGCACGGTCAAATATCTCTACCGGCTCGCCGATGGCAACCTCATCGAGGGCGTGCGGATGCGCTACCACTATGGCGACACGCTGTGCGTTTCCACGCAGGTGGGCTGCCGCATGGGCTGCAAGTTCTGCGCGTCCACGCTGGAGGGGCTGGCGCGCAACCTCACGGCGGGAGAAATTCTCGGGCAGGTCGTTGCCGCAAACGCCGAGGGGAAAATCACAAACGTCGTGCTGATGGGCAGCGGAGAGCCGCTGGACAACTACGACAACGTCGTCAAATTCCTGCGCCTTCTGCGCGAAAAGGGCGGGCTGGAGCTGTCGATGCGCTCGGTGTCGCTTTCCACCTGCGGGCTTGTGCCGCGGATGCGCAGCTTCGCCGAGGAGGGGCTGCCCGTGACGCTGAGCGTCTCGCTGCACGCGCCCAACGACGAAATCCGCAAAACCATGATGCCCGTCGCCGAGGCCTACAAAATCGACGACATTCTGGCGGCATGCCGCTATTACATCGAAAAAACCGGGCGGCGCGTCATCTTTGAATACGCGCTCACCGAGGGCGTCAACTGCGCGCCCGAACATGCGGCGGAGCTGGCCGCGCGCCTGCGCGGGATGCAATGCCATGTCAACCTGATTCCGCTCAACCCCGTGAAGGAACGCAGCCTGACGGGCGCGACGCGCCGCCGGGCGGAGCAGTTCCTCAGCGAGCTGGAAGCGCTGCACGTTTCCGCGACGATTCGCCGCGAGATGGGGCGCGATATTTCCGGCGCGTGCGGGCAGCTGCGGCGGGGCTATCTCAAGGAGCACGAGGAAACAACCTGACGGAGGAACGATCATGCGATTTGCACTGCGGACGGACGTTGGCTGTGTGCGCACGCTCAACGAAGACGCGGCCTATGCGGGCGACCGGCTGTTTGTCGTCTGCGACGGCATGGGCGGCCACAACGCGGGAGAAGTGGCGTCGGCGATGACGGTTTCGATGCTGACGGAGGCGCTTTGCGCCGATGAAATCACGCCGAATATCCGCTCGCTGCGCAAGGCCGTCGAGGCGGCGAATCTCGGCATTCTGCGCGCCGCAAGCGCCGACGAAAACCGCCGCGGCATGGGCACCACGCTCAGCGCGCTCTGGGCCGACGGCGAGGCGATGCTTCTGGCGCAGGTGGGCGACAGCCGCATTTATCTTCTGCGCGGCGGCATCCTGCGGCAGTGTACGCACGATCATTCCATGGTGGCGGAGCTGGTGCGGCAGGGTCGGCTGACGCCGGAGGAGGCGCGCGTGCATCCGCAGCGCAACCTCATCACCCGCGCGGTCGGCACGGAACGGCGCGTCGAGGTGGATTTTTTTGAGGAGCCGCGCCGGGCGGGCGACCGCTGGCTGCTGTGCTCCGACGGGCTTTCGGGCGTGGTGTCCGATGAAGAAATTGCGGCCGCGCTTTCCGCGCAGGATGAAAAGGCCGCGGCGGACGAGCTGATGCGCATTGCGCTCACGCGCGGAGCGCCCGACAATGTGACCCTCATCGTGCTCGACGACGAGACGGGAGGTGAGAGCGCTTGATCAGCATCGGACGCGTTCTCGCCGGGCGCTACCAGATCAACGGCTTCATCGGCGAGGGCGGCATGTCGCGCGTGTGGCGCGCGCTCGATCAGAATACGGGCAGGCAGGTCGCCATCAAGGTGCTGCGCGAGGAATACAGCGAGGATGAGAGCTTCCTGCGCCGCTTCGACCGCGAAGCGCAGGCGGCTTCGCGCATGAGCCATCCGAACATCGTCAACCTGCTCGACGTGGGCGTGGAGGAGGACGGCACGCGCTATCTCGTCATGGAGTACGTGCAGGGCAAAACGCTCAAGCGGTTCATTCAGGAATCGGGCGCGCTGCGCCCCGAAATTGCGGCGCAGATCATCATCCGCGTGCTGGCGGCTTTGCAGCACGCGCATCAAAACGGCGTCGTGCATCGCGACGTCAAGCCGCAGAATATCCTCATTGACAAAGAAGGCACTGTGAAGGTCGCCGATTTCGGCATTGCCCGCATCGCCAACGCGCAGACCGTCAACCAGACGGACGAGAGCGTCATGGGCTCGGTGTATTATTTCTCGCCCGAGCAGGCGCGCGGCGCTGCCGTGGACGCAAGAAGCGATATCTATTCCGCCGGCGTGGTGTTCTACGAAATGCTCACCGGTAAGGTGCCGTTCACCGGCGAGACGCCCGTGGCCATCGCCATGCAGCACCTGCAAAACGCGCCCGTGCCGCCGAACGAGGCGAACCCGGCGGTTTCGTCGGCGCTCGATTTCGTCGTGCTGCACGCAATGGAGAAAAAGCCGCGCCGTCGCTATCAGTCCGCCGAGGAGATGCTGCGCGACGTCCGCCTTGCGCTGGAGCATCCGGATACCATCCTTGCCGCGCGCGAGGAAGCCGAGCACCGCGAAAAAATCGAGCGCGAGCGCGAGCGGCGCAGCAAGAACGTCCGCCGCCGCGTGCGCGTGATGCGCGCGGTGCTGGTGAGCGTGTTCTCCCTGCTGCTGGTGGGCGCAATCGTCGGCACGGGCTATTTTGCCGTGCAGCGCGTGATCAAGGATAAAAACAGCCTTGTGGAAACGCCGGCCGTCATCGGCTGGATGAAGGAGGACGCCATTACCGCGCTGATCGCCGCAGGGCTGGAGCCGATCGTCGGCTACGACGAATATCCGCTGGTGAAGGAAAACATCGTGGCCGATCAGAGCGTCGCGCCGGGCACAAAGCTGGAGCGCGGCTCGTTTGTGACGATCACGGTCAGCCGCAGCATGTATGAAATGACGATCCCCACGGTGATGGGCGTGCCGCTGAGCGAAGCGCAGGAGATTCTCACAAGCGCGGGGCTGGTCGTTTCCGAAATCGAGACGCAGCCGAGCGAGGCTGCGAGCATGATCGTCATTCAGCAGATCCCGGACGCGGGCACGAACGCCAACCGCGGCGACTCCGTGAAGCTGATCGTCTCCGGCGGCATCGTCGTCATGCCGAGCCTTCAGGGCATGACGCGCGAGCAGGCGGAGCAGACCATTCTCGCCTACGGGCTGACCGTCAGCGCAACGTTTGAAGAGGTGGTCAGCGATCCGTCGCAGATCGGCGTGGTCACGTCGCAGGCGCCCGCCATGTACAGCGAGGTGCTGCCGGGCTCGGCCGTAACCTTCACCATCGGGCGGCCTTCGCCTTCGCTGATGACGGCCAGCATCGTCCTTGAAACGGAAAAAATGACGGACGGCGGCACGATCACCGTCGCGCTCGTGAACGAGGGCGGCGTGGAGATGCTGCAATATTCCGGCGTGTACGAGCAGGATAACACCACGCCGCTGGTGGTTCTCTATCGCGAAATGCCGGGCGAGGCGGAGTATGTCGTCCGCTTCAACGGAGAGGAAATATCGCGCGGCGTCGCGGTGTTCGGTGACGTGCAATGATGCAGGGAAGAATCATCCGCGGCATCGGCGGATTCTACTATGTGCGCGGCGCGGAGGGCGTGGAATACACGCTACGCGCGCGCGGAAAGCTGCGCCATGAGCGCAAGACCCCGCTCGTGGGCGACGAGGTGCTTTTCACGCCCGGACAGGGAGAGGAGCACGGCTGGCTGGAGGAAATTCTGCCCCGCCGCAGCGAATGCCTGCGCCCGCCGGCAGCGAATGTGAGCCTGCTGCTCATCGTCTGCGCGCCGGAGCCGCAGCCTGACCTGCTGCTGATCGACCGGCTGCTCATCCGCGCGCAGCGCGAAAAAATCAAAACCGCGCTGATCGTCAACAAGTGCGACCTTGACCCCTCGCTTGCCGAAACGCTCAAGGCGCAATACGCCGGCGCGGGGTTGCCCGTGCTGCCTGTCAGCGCGCGGGAGAATTCCGGGCTGGACGCGCTCTGCGCGCTGATGCGCGGCGAACTCTGCTGCTTCTGCGGCCAATCCGCCGTGGGAAAGAGCACGCTGCTCAACGCGCTCTGCGGGCTGGAGCTGAAAACGGGCGGGCTTTCCGAAAAAATCCGCCGCGGGCGGCACACGACGCGCCACGCCGAGCTGATCGAGCGCGACGGGCTGGCCGTGCTGGACACGCCCGGGTTCAGCCTGCTGGAGCTGGACGGCAAAATGGAGCCGGAAACGCTGCGCGAGTGGTATCCGGAGTTTGCGGCCTATGAAGGGCGCTGCCGGTTTGAGCCGTGCCTGCACGACCGCGAGCCGGACTGCGCGGTGCATGAAGCCGTCGATGCGGGAGAAATCAGCGCGGAGCGCTGGGAACGATACAAAACGCTGCTCGCGGATGTTCGCGAGGCGTGGAAACATCGATACAACTAATACGAATTCTCATCGAAACCATAAGCATTCGCGCATGTCTTTCCGCCCTGACTTTGCTTCGTTCCGCTCACGCGTACCACCCGTACGCCCCGCTTCATGCAGCTTTGCCAGAACGAAAAATCCATTGCGCTCTGTGCTATGTTTTACAAGAGAATCCGTATGAGACGCAAATCAGCACAGGACGGGAGGAAACAAAATGGAACGGAAAATTCAGGTTGCGCCGTCGCTTCTGAGCTGCGATTTCGGCCATATGGCCGAGGATATCGCATCGCTGGAAAAGGCGGGCGCGGATATGCTGCACGTGGACGTAATGGACGGCATGTTCGTGCCGAATATCTCCTTCGGTCAGCCGCTTGTCAAGGCGATGCGCGCCCTCACGCGGCTGCCGCTGGACGTTCACATGATGGTGCAGACCCCCGAGCGCTATATCGACGATATGGCCGCCTGCGGCGCGGATATCATCACCGTCCATTCCGAGGCCACGCCGCACGTACACCGCTGCCTGCAGCGCATCCGCGAGCTGGGCAAAATCCCCGGCGTGGCGCTCAACCCCGGCAGCTCGCCCGAGTCGATCCGCTATCTGCTGGGCGATGTGGGGCTGGTGCTTGTGATGACGGTCAACCCCGGCTTCGGCGGGCAGAAGCTGATTCCCTCCGCGCTGGAAAAGGTGCGGCAGGTGCGCGCGATGCTCGACGAAATCGGCTCGAACGCCATGCTCGAAGTGGACGGCGGCGTAACCGCCGACAACGCGACGCTTTACACCGAGCCGGGCGCAACGCTGCTTGTGAGCGGCACCGGCGTTTTCAAGGCGGCGGACAGAGCCGCGGCGATTGCAAAAATGAAGGAAACAGGGCGCTGACGCGCCAGCGGGAGCCGTCCGGAAGGCCATGCTTTCCGGACGGCTTCGCTGCAAAACACGAAAATTGCACAGAGACGCAAAAATGGATTTGCAAATTTGCTTTGATAAATATCGAATCAGATATTGACATTCTGTTTTGATGCGTTATAATTCCTCCCGTAACCAATCATCGGGAGGAAATTTCTATGAATATCGAAACAAACGGCGTCAGCTGGCTTGAGCAGAAAATCGCCGCGTGCAAAGAAAACAAAAAGGCGCTTTGCGCCGATGAAAGAGCGGACGAAGCGACCTTCGAGCAGATCCGGGCGAACGTGTACGACATCTTCAAAACCGTTCTGACGGTCGGCGCGAAGAACAGCGACCCGGAAAAGACCATGGCGTTCTTCCAGCAGCGGCTGGAGACGATTCCGCGTGCGTGGCGCGAAGCGCTGGCAAACGCCGAAGCGCACGACGACGGCGAAAAGGCGCAGATTGAGCGCGTCAAGCTGGAAACGCTGGAGGAGATTCGCGCGCATTTTGAAACCGTATGGGGTGAGGAAGCATGACGGAAGCAGAGGCCATCGCGCTTTTCAAGTGTCTGGCGGACAAGTCGCGGCTGCAGATTCTCAAATCGCTCGCCATGGAGGATATGTACGTCGAACGGCTGGCTGAGCGGCTCGGCCTGACGCCCTCCACCACGTCCTTTCACCTGAAAAAGCTGATGGACGCGGGCGCGGTGCGCTCCTACAAGAACCAGTACTACACGATGTACTCGCTCCGCAGCGAGATGTTCGAGACGAAGATCAGCGACATCTTCCGCGAGCGCACGGACGAAACGACGCTCGCTGCCGAACGCGACGCGGCGTACCGCGAGAAGATCATCCGCTCGTTCTTCGAGTATGGCAAGCTGAAATCCATCCCGGCGCAGCGCAAGAAAAAGCGCGTCGTGCTGGAGGAAATCGTCAAGGCGTTTGAGCCGGGCCGCATCTACGCCGAGCGCGAGGTGAACCTCATCATCGCCGATACGTTCAACGATTTCTGCACGCTGCGCCGCGATATGATCGCCGAAGGGCTGATGGCGCGCGACCAGCGCGGCTACTGGCGCACGCCCGAAGCGGCTCCGCAGACGGACTGAGCGCCGCGA
>CAZKJW010000019.1:0-27465 GCA_964553125.1 uncultured Oscillospiraceae bacterium | reverse complement strand
TGCAGATCGGCGGAACCGCCGATCAACTCCCAGCCCTGCTGAGAAACCGACAGCACCTCCGTCGTTCCGCCGGAAAGGTGCAGCGCCAGATATGGCTTTTGCACATCCAGCGCCGTTCCCACGCGCGCCGCCGCAAAATGCCCTTCCTGATGCGACGTAAAAAAACACGGCGTTTTCAGCGACGCCGCGACAGCCCGCGCGACGCTCTCGCCCGCACGAAAAACAGGCATATAGGAACCTTCAACCGGCCGCGGCTGCGTGCTGACGCAAACCGCCGCAATTTCGCACTCAGGATGCGCCGCAAGCAATCGCTCCATCAATTCCGGCAGACGCGTCACATGCTGAAACAGCGCCTGCGACTGCTGGAGCCCGCGCTGTCCCAATTCAACGGTCAAAAGCCGCTTCTCCTCATAAAAAACGCTGTCCTTTGCGCCGCTTTTCAGGGCGCAAAGGGCTGTTGAGGTTCTATAATTGCTGGTATCGACGCCAAGGCAGACCTTCATTCGAGCGTCTCTCCCGCGCGGTTGATGTTGCCCAGCACGCCGTTAATGAACGCGCCGGCTTCTTCCGTGCTGTACACATGCGAAAGTTCAACCGCTTCGTTGATGACGACCGCCGCAGGAATGTCCTTCCTGCAAAGCAGCTCATACACCGCCAGCCGCAGGATTGACAAGTCGACGCGCGAGAGGCGGTCGATCGTCCATTTGACGAGATACTTGGAAATCACCGCATCCAGCGCCGCACGGCGGCTGACCACGGCGTTCACCGTTTCGTCAAGATACTGCCTGTCATCCTTGGTGGGCACGAATTCAGTCAGCCCTTCCAGCGTTTCTTCTCCATATTCTCCGCCCATCATCTGGGCATAGACCAGCTTCATTGCGGTTTCACGCGCCAGCGACCGCGCCATTGGCAACCACGCTCCGTTCGTTTCTTTCGTTCCGCGTTTTGTTTTTTTCGCCTCGGCGAAAGCAGCTCGCGGCTCTGCAAATCAATCCTGCGTTTTCTCTCCGGGGAATGGGAACGCATCCGGCGAAAGCTCGACCGGCAGCTTCTCTGCCGGGCCAAAATCAGGCGCTTCCGCCTGCCATTCCGGCTCAATCGCCGGTTCCGGCATGACGATTGTTTCTTCCTGCTCCTGTGCAGGTTTCTCGGGCATAGCCGCTTCTTCGACCGGATCGGTCTTCGCAGCGGTTTCCGGCTCAACCGGCGCTTCGGGCTTTTCGGGTTCGACCGGCGCCTGCGCCGGAATTTCATCCACCTCGTCCTTCGCCATGTCGATGGAAGGCGCATCGCTCGCAGCGTTGAGGAACTTCATCTCACTGGCGTCGCGCGCGTCCTTGGCGGCTTCAACCGTCACGCGAACCGATTCCACCGGCACGCCGCTGCAGCCCGTAACGTACTGCTTGATCTGCTCCTGCAGCTTCGTCACCACTTCGGGAATGCACACGCCGCCGCAAAGCGTCACGCGCACATGCACGCGCATGGCCTTTTCCTGCCCGCCGATGGAAATCTTGGAGGAAAGCACCTCCGGGCGCGCCGCAATGCACTTGCGAATCAGCTGATCGAGCGCCGCGACGGAAATGGACAGCGTATCCTGCTCGCCCGTGCTGACGACAAAATACTTGCCCTGCTTATCCTTTGCAAAGCAGAACGGCCGGATGAGAAGCCGCAGCCCCCACAGGAACACCAGCAGACCGCCCAGGAAAATCGCCGGCAGCCACTGCCAGTCTCCGCCCGTCCATACGTCCAGCGCAAGCGGTTCCGGCAGATTCACCACGCCGCAGCCGCAAAGCACGATCATCACGCCCGCCGCCGCAAGCAGAAGGCCGCTGAGCGCAACGAGAATTCTGTCATACCAGCGCAGCTTCATAGGTTACTCCTCTTTTTCTTCAGGCTCGTATTCAGGAGCCTCGTCCGACTCGACGTCGATGTCGGTATCGACATCGATATCTTCGTCCGTATCCGGATTAAAGACCGGCTCGGCCTTCGGCGCAGGCTTTTCTTCCACGACCTTTTCCAGCTTCGCCGCAAGCTCTGCCGTCTGCTCGTCCTTTTCAAAGATCACGTTCGTGACATGTACGTCCACCTTCACCACATGCAGGCCGGTCATCGTCTCAATGGCCTTGCGCACGTTTTCCTGCACCTCGGTGCAGACCTTCTGGATCGGCTTGCCGTACTCAACGGCGAGCGTCAGATCGACGGACGCTTCCTCGCTGCCCACTTCCACGCGGACGCCCTTTGTCACAGGATTTGCCGCCTTCGTCAGGCCGATGCGCTCGGTGACGCTCTTGCCCGCGCTGCGATGCCCCGCCACGCCGTCCACTTCGGCCATGGCCATGCCTGCGATAATTGCGATTACCTCGTTAGCATAGCTGATCGCGCCGCTTTCCTGACCGTCCATATTGATGGGAAGATTATCGCTCATTTGAATCACCTCGTCTGCGAGTTGCTGATTTTTTGTTTTTCACGTCATTATAGCATATCGCGCCTATAAATTCAATCACGCCTTTGGGGTTACTTTTCCCATGTGACGCGAATCTTGGAGGCTTCTTTTCCCGTCTCGCGCGCCGCCAGTTCAAGAATTGCCGCCGCTTCCGTCTCCCCGAGCGTTTCCGCGCGCACCACCACGTCCACCGCGTTCGCGCTCACCGTGCAAAGCGCTTCGCCAAAGCCGCGCGCGGCCAGCAGCGTTTCCACGCGCGCCTCCTGCTCCATCGCCAGCGCAAGCGCCGCTTTTTCGCTGAGCGCCTGCGCGGCCGTCTCCGCATCGGCGGAAGCGGCGACTTCGTCCAGCATTCGCACGGAAACAGCGCGCGTCTTTTCCAGCGTTTCGCGATAGGCGGAGAACGCGCTTTCCGCCGCGGGCTGCGCTGTAGTTTCTTCCGCGCCCTGCGCGGCAGAATCCATCTCCGCTTCTTGCGTGGGAAGCGCCGTTTCGAGCGGCACGCGCTCCACCGGCAGCGTAACCGCCGCGGGCTGCGCGGCCGTTCTGCCCCAGAAGGTTACGGCGAGCATCAGCGCCACAAGCGAGAACATCGTGAGCATTCGCGCGTCCGGCTTTTTCCTTTGCGTTATCATCGGCAGCTTTTTCATGATTTATTCTCCTTTCCTCATTTCAAAAACCTCCACGCATTCCGCGTCCAGCTGCAAAAGCGTCTGCACCGCGCGGGCAAGGCGAAGCCGCACGGCGACGTCCCCCGCGCCCTGCGCCACCACAATCACGGAAGCGGGCGCGCCGTTTCCGGAATTCGTCTGCGCGCCGCCCCAGACAGGCTGTGCTTCCTGCCGTGCCTCATACTGAATCGCCACCTCGACCCGCCCCGCGCCGCTGATTTCGGAAAGCACCTCGCCCAGCCGCGCTTCCAGCTCGCTGGCATGACTTGCCGTCTGCGACGCAATCTGCGTCTGCTGCGGCCAGAGCGCGCCGCCCGCAATGACCAGCACAGCCAGCAGCATGGCCACCTGCGCTCCCTTTGCGCGCAGCTTCTCCCGGATTGCGCCGAAGCTCATCTCAAATCACCCCTGCAAGGAAGCGCGCCAGCGGCGTGATCAGCGCTTCAAGCAGCGCCAGCCCGGCAACAAAGCGCGCATATTTCCGCATCTCTCCGCGCGGCAGAATAAAATCGGCGCACGCCGCCAGCAGCGCCAGCGCCGCAAACCTGCGCGCCGGTTCATACAGTGCGGACTTCACGACATCATCGCGATCACGCCGCCCGCCGCAACCGCCTGTCCCGCCAGAACCAGAAACATCGCCATCACGCCCGTCAGGCAGCCGGCCAGCATTCCCATCGCGCCGCCGGCCGCTTCCAGACAGCGCGTCATCCGCGCGTCTGCAAACGGCTCCGTAACCGCCGCCGCTGCGCGAAATAGCAGCGCAGACAGACAGATTTCCGTCAGCGGCGTCAGAAAGAACAGCCCGATCAGCACCATTCCCGTAACCCCCAGCGCATTTTTCACAAGCAGCGCCCCGGCGAGCGCCGATTCCGCCGTATCCGACAGCGCGCCGCCCACCTCCGGAATCAGCGTGTCGGCGGCAAACTTCGCCGCGCGCAGCGTCAGACCGTCCTTCACGGCGGCCGTAAACCCGCGCACCGTCATCAGGCCCGTAAACGCCGTCAGCCCCACGCCAAGCGCCGCGCTGCACAGCGTTCTGCACAGCGCCGACATCCGCGAAAGCGGCCATCCGTCCGTCATGCAGCCAAGCAGCGAAAATGTCAGAAACGCCGCCGTCAGCGGCAGACAGATGCGTCGGCATACGACGGTCGCCGCCGTAACGGCGAACGTCACCGCAGGCTGCAAGGCCGCCGCGCTGCCCGTTCCGCCGACGGCCGCAAGCGCCGTCGTCAGCACCGGGAACAGCGTCTGCGCCCCTTCCGCCGCGCCTGAAACCGTGCGCTGCACGGTCGCGAACACGCCGGCGCTTTCCTGCGCGACCAGCAGCGCCGCGTTCAGAAAGCAGATCCATTGCGCCGCGTTCGCCGCGCCCTCCCCAAACGCCTCCTGAAACCGGCACAGAAGCGCTGCCAGCAGCGCAATGGCAATCAGCCGCACAAACAGCGCCCGCCGCGCAAGCAATCCCTCGCGCGCAGCGCCCGCAATCCGCTGTACCGCCTCGTTTATATCCAGCGCTGACTCCCCGCGAAGCTGCCTTTCAACAAGCGCCTGCGCGTCCACGCCGCGCCCGTCCGAAAGCGCGTCCGCCGCCTGCTGCAGCCGCGCCGCTTCCTCGCGCTCCAGCGCATACTCCGGGCTCTGCGCATACGCGGAAACCGCCAGCGCACAGCACAGCAGCGCCGCGCTCAGCGCAGCAAGCCGCATACTGCCTCCAAAAGCGAGACGGCCGTCGGCAGCGCCATGGAAAGCATCATCAGTCTGCCGCCCAGCTCGATTTTCTCTCCCATGCCGCATTCGCCCGCATCGCGGCAAAGCTGCCCTCCCAGCTGGCAAAGCGCGCCGATGCCCGCCGTCCGAAGAAGCAGCGACGAACCCTCGTTCAGCCCCGTCCGCTCTGCCAAGGCGCGCAGCGCGCCCACGACGTCCGCGAGCTTTTCCACGCAAATCAGCAGAATGACCGCGCCCGCGGCCAGCGAAAAAACAGCCGCCATCTCCGGCTTCGCCTCTCTGAGCACCACAAGCAGCACCATCGCGCACAGACCGATCCCCGCCAGCTTCGCCGCCTCGCTCATAGCGCAAAAATGCTGCGCACGCTCTGAAACAGCTGCGAAATGAGATTCACCACCGCCAGCAGCACGATCGCTAGCCCTGCAAGCGTCGTCAGCATCGCCATATCCTCGCGCCCCGTCCGGTTGAGAATCTGCGCCAGCACGGAAACGAGAATCCCCACCCCGGCGATGCGAATCAGCAAATCAACGTTCATTGCAAGCCCTCCTCACATCAGAAACAGAAACGTCGCCAGCGAGCCGATGCACCCGAGCGCCCCGGCAAGCCGCCTGTTCCGGCTCAGCCGCTCCCGTGCTTCCGCCGCGCATTGTTCAACAGCGCGCCGCGCCGCATCAATCACCTCGCGGCTTTCCTCTCCGCAGGTCTTTCCAAGGCTGTGCCATAGCGGCGCAAGCGCCGCAAGATCACGCTCCTTCAGCGAAACGGCACGCATCTGCGCGGCGGCGCGTTCAAGCGTCAGCGAGGGGTCGCGCCGCATCGCCTCCGCGCACGCGAGCAGCCACCGCGCCGCCTCGTCCCCCTCAGCGCCCACCGCATGGCGCAGAAGCGCCGGCAAATCGTCATACAGGTTCAGCCCGGCCTGCATCCGCATCAGCGCCTGTTCCCACGCCTGAAGCGCCGCGCACCGCGCGCGCATCGCCTGCGCCCATTGCGCCACAAACGCCGCGCATCCCATCGCCGCGCCAAGCGCCGTCGTCCATCTTGCCAACCTGCTTCCCTCCGCCATCATAAACGGCAGCGACGCGCCCGACCCCGCCGTCAAGCACGGCCACAAAATCAAACGTCGCCAGCGTATCCCTGCCAAGCCTTTGCAGCGCGTCCGACCAGCCCGCGCCGTGCAGCGTCGCCAGCACGCGCACACCGCTGCGCGCCGCATCGGCAAGTGCCGCGCAGTCCTCCGCGCCGCCGATTTCATCCGTCGCCACAGCCGACGGCGACGAAGCGCGCAGCAAAACCCGCAGCGCTTTCGCCTTTGCGCAGCCGTCGATGACAAAAGCATTCGCGCCCAGATCGAGCTGCGGCACGCCGCGTTCGCACGCCGCCAGCTCCGAGCGCTCGTCCGCGACGCCGACGGCAACGCCCGCCACCGAAAGCATGCGAATCGCATCGCGAAGCATAGTCGTTTTGCCAAGCCCCGGCGGCGAAACAATCAGCACGCTGTTCGGCGCGCCCTGCGCAAGCAGCAGCGGCTGAATCGGGCGCGCCGCGCCGCGTATCTCCCTTGCGATCCGCACGCAGATTGCGCCAATGTCCGCCAACCTGCCTTCGCTGTCCATGCGCCCGCAGAACCCCGCGCGGTGCCCGCCCGGCAGCGTTGCAAACCCTTCCCGCAGCTCGCGTTCATGCGCGTGAAGCGCGTGCCCGAGCATGGCCGCGGCACACTCGCGCACGGCCTGCGCAGAGAGCGTGCATGTAAGCCGGCGGTTCGTCCGTCCTTCCAGCACGGCGTTTTGTCCCGCAAGCAGCCGCAAATTGCGCGCGCTTTGGATTTCATGCGCGCCAAGCGCGCCGATATCATCCCGAAGCCTCTGCGGCAAATACGGACAAATCTGCGTCCGCCAATCCATCACTCAAAGAGCGCAACGCCGAGCGCTTTCCACATGGCGTCGTTCACGTTGTCGCCGCCGGAAACGCCGTTATCCTGCTTGAAGCGCCGGACGGCCTGCGACATCCCGGTTCCATATATGCCGTCGATTGCGCCGTAATAATAGCCGAGCGCGCGCAGCTTTCTTTGCGCCGCGCACACGAGCGAGCCCCGATCGCCCGGCACAAGCGCTCTGAGACTCCACCCCAGCTCGCCAAACGGCCCTTCCTCAATCACAACCTTTGTACCAAGAGGCGCAAGCTGGTACAGCGTCTCCGCATCCTTTGAGTTCATCCGGATGCACCCGTGCGAAACGCGGCTGCCGATGCTGCCCGGCTGGTTTGTGCCGTGAATGCCGTATTGCCCCCACGGAACCGACAGCCCGAGAAACCGCGTTCCAAACCCTGACGGCTCCGTGATGAACTTGCGCGTGATACGGAAAACGCCAAGCGGCGTGGGCGTGTCGCTTGTCCCAGCAGCAACCGGCCAGCGGCCGATTTGCTCGCCGCCCTGATAGAGCGTCAGGCTCATCGTCGTCAGATCGACCCAGATCAGGCTGTCCCCGCCCGCTGCGGTCAGCACAGCCGCCTCCGGCGCCGTTTGCAGCGCGGCCAGAAAACCGCAAAGAAGGAGCAGCAGAATCAGCCTCGCGCGCATTTCTTCCTCCCGTTCCCGCAAATGAAAAAAAGCCATGACTTCCGTCATGACTTCATATGCGGATATACGCGCTTTTATCCCTCGGTCTCCTGCTCGGGCTTCGGCCCCTGCACCACAACGCCGTCCTCGACGATCACCTTCTCGGCGCCGTCCACGCACGCCTGAAGCATCGTCTCCAGCTCGTCGCCCAAATGCGACTCGCCATCGCGCACTTCTTCGAGCTTCGGCCGCGTCAGCGGATGCTTCGGGGTGAAGACGGTGCAGCAATCTTCATACGGCAGAGACGAGGTTTCGTAGGTGCCGATCTTCTCGGCATAGTTGATGATGTCGATTTTGTCAAAGCCGATCAGCGGGCGGAAGATGCTCAGCGAAGCCACGTCGTCCGTGCTGGCAATGGCTTCCATTGTCTGGCTTGCCACCTGGCCAAGGCTTTCGCCGGTGACAAGCGCCTGTGCGCGTTCGCGCACGGCAATCCGCTCGGCAATGCGCATCATCTGGCGGCGCATGATGAGCGTCGTCATTTCTTCCGGGCACTGCTGATGAATCTTCATCTGCATCTCGGTGAATGGCACGATAAACAGATCGATCTTCCCGCAGTAGTTGGACAGCAGCCTCGCCAACTCGATCACCTTATCGCGCGCGCGTTCGCTCGTGTAAGGGAACGAATGGTAATGCACGGCCATCAGCCGCACGCCGCGGCGGGCGATCATATAGCCCGCAACCGGGCTGTCGATGCCGCCCGAAAGCAGCAGGCACGCTTTTCCGGCGGTGCCCATCGGCATACCGCCCGCGCCCTCGATGCGGCCGATGTGCAGCGTCGCCTTTTCGCGAATCTCGACCACGAGCGTGTAGTCGGGGTTCTTCACGTCCACGCGCAGGTTCGGGTTTGCCTCCAGAATGCGGCCGCCGACGGTTTCGTTGATCTGCGGCGAGTCGTAAGGATACTTCTTGTCGGAACGGCTCGCGCGCACCTTGAACGTGCCGGACTTGTCGGCCATCATTTCAATCGCGGCCTGACAGACGGCTTCAAAGTCGGCCTTTTCCATTTCCTTTGCGATGCTGACGGAATGGATGCCAAACACCTGCGCCACGCGTTTGGCGCAGGCCTGCACGTCGTTCATATCGCTGACGTAAATGCGGCTGTCCTTCAGCCAAACGTGGCCGCCGAACGGCTCCGCCGCATGGCGCACGCGCTCCACAAGCGCACGCATGAAAACGGGTCGGTTAAGCCCCTTGAGGTAAACCTCTCCGAAACGAACCAGCAGAATCTCCCGCATAACTTATCTCCTTTGGAACGCGGCGTACATTTTGTAGCAGCGAATCACCGCATCCGCCGCCGCGTCCATCTCTTCAATCGTGTTCATCATGCCCAAGCTGAAGCGCACAGCCGTTTCCGCTGCCTGCCGGCTGGCGTTCATCGCACGGAAAGCGGCGCTCATCTCGCGCTTATGCGTCGAGCAGGCCGAACCGTTCCCGACATACACGCCTTCCGTCTCCAGCGCGTGCAGCATCACCTCACCGCGCACGCCGAGCGACACGTTCAGCACATGCGGCGCAGCCTCCCCGCTCTCCGGATCCGGGCCGTTCACGCGTAGTTCCGGGATTTCTTCGCGCAAGCGCGAATACAGCCGCAGTTTCGCTTCCCGCAGGGTCTGCGCGCGGTTCGGCATGGAGCAAAGCCACCGCGCCGCCGCTGCAAAGCCCGCAATGCCCGCGGTGTTTTCCGTGCCGGAGCGCAGGCCTTTTTCCTGCCCGCCGCCTTCAACGCGCGGGCTCAGCCGCACGCCCTTGCGCACGATCAGCGCGCCGATTCCCTTCGGGCCGTGAATCTTGTGCCCGGAACATGTGTACAGATCGATTCCGCTCGTTTCAAACTCCAGCGGAACGCGCAGAAAGCCCTGCACGCCGTCCACATGGAAAAGCACGTCCGGGCATTTTTCATGAACCATCTTTGCGATTTCGCCCACGGGCTGTATCGCGCCGGTTTCGTTGTTGACCTGCATACAACTGACCAGCCCGACGCGTTCATCGAGCATGGCGGCCAGCTTTTCCGTATCCGCCGTGCCGTCGCGTCGCGCAGGAAACGTCTCCACCGTATGACCGAGCCGCTCCAGCTGTGCGCGCGTGTTCAGCACGGCCGGGTGTTCCCCTGCAAAGATCAGCACTCGCTTTGCGCCGTGAAAGCGCTCCGCGCTGCCGACAATTGCCAGCGAATCCGCTTCGCTGCCGCTCCCTGTGAAAACAAGCTCGGCGCTGCGCGCGCCCGCCGCTTCCAGAAGCGCTCTGCGCGCCTGCGACATTTTCTTCTCCGCGCGAATGGCAGGGCCATATGCGGCGGACGGATTGAACCACTCCGTTTCAAGCGCTTCGCGCATGGCGAGCAAAGCCTCAGGGCACGGCTTTGTCGTCGCGCTGTTATCCAGATAAATCATCAGTTCGTCTGATACACGCCGTGCGGCAGATACATCTTGATCATGTCGATCATCTCGTCCGTCGGCTCGATAATAATCATGTGCTTTTCGCCGTTTTTCTGGTAGAAGAAATAGAACAGGTTGCCGTCACGGTTGAGGAACCAGTTGTTTTTCTTGATGCCCGGCATGGAGATATAGCGATGGAAGCTGCCGCTGGCCACCAAGCCGCAGGCTTCCACGTTTTTCACGCGCATCGTGCCGAGGTTCTTGCGCTTCTTGTTGCCCATCACGCAGGCGAAATCCAGCTCGCCGTTTGTGAAGGTGTATTCATACTCCAGCCGGAGCATATCTTTCTTCCACCAGATCAGAAAAGCGACGCCGCCGTACAGCACGGTGCTGATCAGCGTGGTGACAAGGCTTCCGGACAGGCCGATCTGCGAAATGCTCAGGAGCGCGAAAAAGCCGCTGATGACCATGATCACGCAGAGCATCGCGTGCAGGACGTTGTTGAGAAGTCTGTTCCGTTTGATTACGATTTCCTCTTTGTAGTTATCCAATTCTCTATCCCCCAATCTTTCTTGTTATTATAGCATACCCAGCCCGTACCCGCAAGAAATAGCTTCTCAAATCCGTCTTTTTCTTGCAGGAAAATTGAGCGCTTCGCGCGAAATGAACCAGCGTTTAGTTATCACCTAAATCAACCCGGAGGTATTGCGCATGAAATGTCCCCGCTGCGGTCACTGGAACCAGCCCTCTTTTCCGCGCTGCTTCAAATGCGGCGCGCCGCTCGACGCCGCAGGCGAAACCGCTCCCTCGTGGCGCGAACAGTTTCAAAAGCCGCGCAAGGATAAAATCCGCATCCTGTACGACGATGCAGACGCGCAGCCGAGCGTAGAAGAATTCGTTGCGGCAGGGGCGCAGGCCGAGCGTCCGGAAACGCTTTCCGAGGAAATGACGCAGCTCAAATCGCGCCGCGCACGCGGCGAAAAATATCTCGAAGCCATGCGCGAGGAGACCGTCCGGCAGGAGGAAATGCCCGCCGTTTCCGGCGTTCGTGTTTCCCGCGCGCAAAACGCCGTCGTGGCAGACGCTGACGAGCCGGCGCTTTCCGAACCGGACGCGCGCGAGCGCCTGCAGGCCGGCCGGTTCGGCGCGGAAGGACGCTACGCCTCCGAAGAATCGGACGACGATTTTGCTCCGCTCGACGCAGACGACGAGGAGCCCTACGACGACCCCTATGACGACTTTTACACGGATTCGCTTCCGCCCACCGGCCCCGCCATCGGCATGGCGCATCGCCGTTCGCGCAAGCGTCTGCGTATGCGCAAGCCCTTCGCCATCGCCATCTGGCTGGTGCGCGTGCTGGTCGTTCTGGCGCTTGCGTTCGGCGGCTGGCAGCTGTGGACGATCGTTCACAGCTATGTGGAGGAAAAATCCGTCTCCTCCGAAAGCGTCAACGCGCTGATTGAAACCTGCGAAATCGACGGGCAGCCGGGGCATCGCATCACCATTCTCGCCGCTGAAGGCACGCAGTGCTACATCAGCGAGCTGACGAAGTCCTATGTCGCCGTCAACGGCGTAATCACGCTGAACCTCGCCGACCACGTTTTCTACGACGAAATCGAGAACCTCGAAGCCGACAGTATGACCGTCACGCTGACGCCCACGCTGATCTTCGGCGGAAAGGAAACGCGCAAAGCGCCCATCACCTACGACATTGACATTCCTGCTTCGCCGCTGACGCTCGTTTCGCCCGAAAGCGCATGGCTTGAGGTGACGACCTCCGTGTACAACATCACCCTGCAGGTCGCGCCGGGCAGCAAGGTCATCGCCAACAACACAGACATCTCCGATACCGTCAGTGAGGACGGCGTTGTGGACTACAACCCCGTCGTGCAGGCGATTGGCGATAACATCATCAGCTTCACCGTGCGCGCGCCCTACTGCCGCGAAAGCCGGCTCGTCGTCACGCTCTACCGCGAGCCGATGTCCATCCCCATCGAGCTTTCCGCCGACACGATTGCGCGCACGGACTCCGATATCATCGTCCTCACCGCCACAACAAAGGCCGGCGCAACGATCACCGTTGAAACGCCTTATGAAAGCATCGACGATTCGGAGCTTGCCACCACCGGCAAATTCACCGTGCGGGCAAAGCTGACGAAAATCGGCTACAACGACGTAATCATCCACGCCGATTATCCCGGCCTTGAGCAGTCCACGCTCACGCACCGCGTCTATTATCAGATGCCGGCCGACAAATACACCATCAAGGCGTGGGCGCTCAAGCCGAGCGACTACACGGAGCTGATGAACAACATCACCATGCGTATCAACAACGCGCAGATCTATGAGTGCAAAGGCACGGTTACGCAAATCATCTCCACCAACCCGCAAATCGTCATCATGGATACCGGCACAAACGGCGCGGAGCAGCTCGTCATGCTGCAAAACGAAACCGCGACCACATGGGTCGCAGGCGAGAAATACCGCATTTTTGCGGACGTGACCGGCATTTACGGAACCATGCCCAAGATGACGGCGCGCTACACCTACGCCTACCAATAACCCCGGAACCTTTTCCTTTCCCTCCGCGTAATGTGATAGCGAACGCCCCGCTTCCCCTTCGGAGGGAAAGGAGAAAAGAAAAATGAACAATCATCTCATTCGATTCGGGTGCAACGCCTGTTCGATGAATCCATATGGATGCAACGTTTGCAGCTATTTCAGCACGTTCGGTACTTCCAAGGCGCAATGGTGCTGCGGAGGCGACCCCGGCGCAGAATACGACCGCTACGCATCGCTCTATCTTACAGACGCGCTGACTGTCGCCGCAGGCGGCACCGTCCCGTTCGCAGTTTCCACGCTGACCCCTGCGTTTGCCTATAACGCCGACAATCAGCTGATTCTTCTGCAGGCCGGCGTCTATCAGGCGACCTACACGGTCAACATCCCTGCCGGCGCAGCCGTCGATACGACGTTCTCGCTTCAGCTCGGCGGCAAAACGCTGCCCGGCTCGCAGGTTTCCGTCACACGCACAGAGTCGGACGGCAGCACGACCGTAACCGGTCAGGCGCTTTTCAGCGCAAGCTACGCTTCGCCGTTGGCGCTTGTTTCGTCAGATGCCGTTACGCTCACCGGCGCAAATTCCGGCGACGTGCTTGCATCGCTGATCGTCACCACGCTGTAAGCAGCGCAAAACCGTCTCCCCCAGCGGAGGCGGTTTTTTGTTTCAGCGGCGTCCTCCGCGTTTGCAGCATGGCGCGCATGAAAAAACGGCGAAGCCGTGAAAACACAGCCCGCCGTTCTTTTTCGCTTTTTTGTTTATTTGGACTTGATGTAGGGCTTGCCGTTCGCCGCGGGAACCTGCGCGCGTCCGACGAAAAGCACCAGCGTGAGAATCGTGACCACGTAGGGAATCATCGAAATCAGGTTGACGGGAATTCCGCTGCCCGAACCGACGACCACGCGCAGACCGTTGCAGAAGCCAAACAGAATGCAGCCCAACAACGCGCCCTGCGGCTTGAACTTGCCGAAAATCACCGCCGCAATGGCGATGAAGCCCTGTCCGACAACCACCGACTGCCGGAACGCCGACACCGTCGCCAGCGTGATGGACGCGCCGCCGAAGCCGGCCAGCATGCCGGAGAAGATCACGCACAGATAGCGCACAAGCGTCACATTCACGCCCAGCGTATCGGCCGCCTGCGGATGCTCGCCCACCGCGCGCAGGCGCAGGCCAAAGCGCGTCTTGTAGAACACGAACCACACCACGATCACCATCAGAAAGGCGATGTACGTCGAGGCGTACGTGTTGAACACCAGATCAAGGAAGCTGTTCTGTGCAAACGCGCCTCCGGGGAATTTTTCGTTCAGGGCTGTGAACAGCCCTTCCATGATGCGCGGCAATTTCTTCTGCACCAGCTGCGTTTCGCTCGAACCAAACAGCTGATAGCACACAAACAGTGAAACGCCATTAGCAAGGAAGTTGATGGCAGTACCGGAGATGGTCTGGTCGGCCTTGCACGTCACGGTTGCAAACGCGTGAATCAGCGCAAACAAACCGCCCGCAATACCGCCGCAAAGGAACGCCAGCCACGGGTTCGCCACGAAGTGGCCCACCGCCGCGCCCGTAAACGCGCCGATTACGATCATGCCTTCAAGACCGATATTGACCACGCCGCTCTTTTCAGAGAAGCAGGAGCCGAGCGCCGCGAACAGCAGGGGCGGCGTATACATCAGCGTTGCGTTCAGAATAACGCCCAGGTCTTTCAAAAACTGTGCCATCAGACCTTGCCTCCCTTCGTCTCACGGCGAATGACAGCCATGCGCAGCAGGTTCGACATCGCGATTGCAAGCACAATGCAGCCCATGATGATGTTGATGATTTCCTTCGGCACGCGCGTGCCGTCCAGCATCTTCATGCGGGTTCCTGCAAACTTCATCGCGCCGAAGAACCAGCCGCCCAGCAGCACGCCGAAGGGGTTGCACGCGCCGATCAGCGCGACGGTAATGCCGTTAAAGCCGTAGCTTTCCTGCGCGGCAAACTGCGTGATTTTGTAGGTGACGCCCTGCACCTGAAGACCGCCGGCCAGACCGGCCATCGCGCCGGAAATCGCAAGCGAGAGAATGACGCAGCGGTTCGCGTCGATGCCTGCGTACTCCGCGCAGGAGCGGTTGCTGCCAACTGCCTTGAGCTTGAAGCCGAAGGTGGTTTTGTCAATGATGTAGTACATCAGGATCACGCAGAAGATGGCGATGAAAATGCCAAAGTGCGTGTAGTTGGAAACGACGTTCTTCTCAAACCAATGCGAGATCGTGATCTTCGCCCCATCCTGAATGGGAACCGACCACGTTTTGCCACCGCCGTAGTTGATGCCCGGCAGGTTGACAATATAGTTGGAGAAATAATACGCAATCCAGTTGAACATGATCATGCAGAGCACTTCATGCGAACCGAACTTCACCTTGAGGAAGCCCACGAGACCGCCCCACAGCGCGCCCACCACAATCGCGGCGAGAATGCACAGCGGGATCAGCAGGAAGGACGGAACCTTCACGAAAATGCCCACGAGCAGCGCGGCGATGGAGCCCATGACATACTGGCCCTCCGCGCCGATATTGAACATGCCGGTTTTGAAAGAAAACGCAACCGACAGGCCGGTAAGGATATACGGCGTGGCAAACTCAATGAAGCTGTAGCTCATATTCTTGGTCGAGCTGAACACCACGGAGAACAGGCTGCCATACGCTTCCAGCGGGTTATACCCCGCCGACAGCAGCGCCACCGCGCCAATGCCGAAGCCGATCACGATGGAAATCAGCGTGTAGATAAAAGCGCCGCTCATCAGCTTCTGTCCGAAGCTGCGCTGATCCAGCGCGGAATCCCTGCTCTTAGCGGACATTTCCTTCGCCTCCTCCCGCCATCATCAGGCCGAGCGTCTTCTCGTCCGCCGCGTGTCCCGGAATGCTGTGGACGATCTTTCCTTCAAAAATAACGTCGATGCGATCGGACAGGCTCATGATCTCGTCCAGCTCGAACGACACAAGCAGCACCGCCTTGCCCTTGTTGCGCTGCTCGACGATGTAGCGATGCACATACTCAATCGCGCCGACGTCCAGGCCGCGCGTCGGGTTCACTGCGATCAGCAGATCCTTGTCATTGTTGACTTCGCGCGCAATGATGACCTTCTGCTGGTTGCCGCCGGAAAGCTCGCCTGCCTTGCCCGTCTCGCAGCCGCGCGGACGGATGTCAAACTTCTCGATCAGCGCCTTGGCGTGCTCGCGGATGGCTTTGCGGCGCAGAGCGCCATGCGCGGAGAACGGCTGCTCGTCCACATTCTGCAGGATGAGGTTATCCTCCACAGGATAATCAAGCACCAGACCGTGCTTCTGCCGGTCGGCCGGAATGCTGGAAATGCCCATGTCAAACAGCTCGCGCGGCGTCTTGTTGTAGGCGTCCTTGCCGTCCATGGTGATCGCGCCGGCAGTCGCCTTGCGCAGACCCGTCAGCACTTCAACCAGCTCCGTCTGGCCGTTGCCGTCAATGCCCGCAATGCCCACGATTTCGCCGCGGTGCACCTCAAGGTTCAGTCCGCGGACGATTTCCACGTCGCGATAGTCCTTCGCATGAAGATCTTCCACCTTCAGCGCAACCTCGCCGGGCTGAATGTCCGCCTTTTCCACGGTGAATTCGACGTTGCGCCCGACCATCATGGAAGCCAGATCGTGCTCGGTCACGTCCGCCACGCGGACGGTATCGACGTATCTGCCCTGCCGGATGATCGTGCAGCTGTCAGCCGACTCCTTGATTTCCTTCAGCTTGTGCGTGATGAGGATGATCGACTTGCCCTCGCGGGTCAGGTTGTGCATGATCTCCACCAGCTCAAGGATTTCCTGCGGCGTCAGCGAGCTGGTCGGCTCGTCAAGAATCAGGATTTCCGCTCCGCGATAGAGCACCTTCAGAATCTCGGCGCGCTGCTGCATGCCCACCGAAATATCTTCAATTTTCGCATCGGGATTCACGTTGAGGCCGTAGCGCTCGGAAATTTCCGCCACCTTGGCGCGCGCCGCCTTCATATCCACCCGGCCGATCGACTTCACCGGCTCGGAACCGAGAATAATATTTTCCGTCACGGTGAACGGCTGCACAAGCATAAAGTGCTGATGCACCATGCCGATGCCCAGCTCGATCGCCTTGTTCGGGCTGTCGATATGAACCGGCTTACCGTTGATGAAAATCTGTCCGCTCGTGGGCTGCAAAAGGCCGTAGAGCACGTTCATCAGCGTGGATTTGCCCGCGCCGTTTTCGCCAAGAATCGCGTGGATCTCCCCTTTGTGAACCTTCAGGTTGATCCCGTCGTTGGCTTTGAAAGAACCGAACATCTTCACGATGTCCCGCATTTCGACCGTCGTCTGATTCCAGTCAATGCGCCCGTTCTCTTCCAAGCGAATGCCTCCCCGTTTCCCAATTTTTGGTCGCGCGCAGCGTAGATGAGGATGTGCGCGCGGGTCGTCAGGCCGCGCCCGGCGCGGCAAAAAAAGCGTCTGCTTTTAAAAATCCCTGCCCGGAAACCCGGGCAGGGATGCATCACGGATTCGGATTAGTCGTCGAGGGTGTAGAAGTCCGCACCGTAAACCGCTTCAAAGGCCTCGGTGGTGCCGGGCACAACGATTTCGCCGGAGAGGATCTTCACCTTGGCTTCTTCAACAGCAGCCTTGGCTTCGTCCGTCAGCAGGGCATCGGAGGACGCGATGTCAACAGCGCCGTCAGCGAGGGAGAAGATGCGGTCGCCGCCAACGAGGTTGCCTTCCTTGGCTTCCTTGCAGAGGTTGAACACGGCAGCGTCAACAGCCTTCAGCGCGCTGCAGATGACAGCTTCGGGAGCGAGGTAGCTCTGGTCCTGGTCAACGCCGATGGCGAACTTGCCCTGTTCCTTCGCGGCTTCGATGACGCCGATGCCGGTGCCGCCCGCAGCCTGGTAAACGATGTCTGCGCCGTTGGCGTACATGGAAGTCGCAGCAGCCTTGCCGCCGGCGACGTCGCCGTAGCTGTTGGCGTTGTAGCTCTGGATTTCGCATTCCGGATTGGTGTCACGGACGCCGGCGTAGAAGCCGTAGCCGAACGTGTTCATCACGGGGCTGACCATGCCGATCACGAGACCGACGTTGTTGGTCTGGGTCATGGCGCCGGCGGCAACGCCCACGAGGTAGGAGCACTGCTCGGTCGCGAAGTTCATGCCGATAACGTTCTCAGCAACGGAGCCGTTATCGATGATGGCGTACATCTGGTCGGGATGCAGACCAGCGGCTTCGGTGAGCGCGTCGGCCATCATCCAGCCGTTGCAGATGATCAGGGTGTAGCCCTCGTCGTACAGAGTTTCCATATTAGCGGCGTAGTCAGACTCGGTCACAGACTCCAGGAAGCTGACTTCGATGCCGAGTTCTTCTTTGGCGCGCTGCAGGCCGGCCCACGCGAGGTCGTTGAAGCTCTGGTCGCCGATGCCGCCGGTATCGGTCACCAGCGCAACGCGAACGGTTTCATCCGCATTGGCGGACATGGTCAGGCTCATCATCATGAGAACCGCCAGAAGAACGCTCAGGAACTTTTTCATGGAAATCCTCCTCAAATAATTTGATTCGATACCGTAGCATAGAATACCGCATTTGCGGCATAAATGCAAGCATTTTTACACGATATTTGCAGAATGTAATCTTATTTTAACAAACTATCTTGCCCATTCATTCAAAATTGTTCGTCTTTTACGAGGATTGCGCGTACGACGCCGTGCCGCAGCCCCCTGTCGGAAACCGTCATGCCGGGCGCGCCGAAAAACGCCAGCGTTTCCGCCAGAATACACGCCCCGCCAAGGATCACATCCTCGCGCCCGGCGTGCATTCCCGTCAGCTTTGCACGTTCCGCCACCGGAAGCGCCGCATACAGCGCAACCTGCCGTTCGGCTTCTTCCGCCGCAACGCGCAAGCCGCGGATTTTCTCCGGATCATACGGCGCAAGCGCCGTCATCACGGCCGCCATCGTCGTCGCCGTTCCGCCTGTCGCGACAAGCCGTGCCCCCGCCGGAAGCGTCATGCCGCTTTCTTCGAGCTGCTTCCTTATAAAAGCGCACGCCTCGCGCACCTGCTTTTCAGAAGCATCCGCCGCAAGAAAACGTTCGGTCACGTTGATTGCGCCAATCGGAAGGCTCACGCGCCTGAGCGGAACGCCTTCTCTGCCATACGCAAGCTCCGTGCTGCCTCCGCCGCTGTCCACGCTCAGCGTTTCTTCCCCGCCGCACGACGCTGCAAAGCACAGCCGTGCTTCCTCCTCGCCCGGCAGCACGCGGCATTGCAGGCCGCATTCCGCATGGACGGCGCGCACAAACTCCGCCGCGTTGGCGGCCTCGCGCAGCGCCATCGTGCCCACGCACGCAATACGTTCCGCGCCCGCCTCGCGCGCCTCCTGCGCAAACGCCGCAACAGCCCTTGCCGAGCGTGCAATCGCAACGTTCGAAAGGCTGCCCGTTTCGCGCAACCCCTCGCCAAGCCGCGTCATGGCGTTTTTGTCCAGAACGTCGCGAAACGCGAACGGTCCGTTTTCCGTCTGTTCACCGACGTACAGCTTCACCGAGCCGGAGCCGACGTCGATCGCCGCCGCGCGCTTCACGCCGTTTCTCCGGCGCTGAGTCTGTCCGCAAGCGCGAGCAGCGTGTCACGCGCGTCGAAGCCGTTATGCAGAATCGCGTTCTCCTCCGTCTTCTGCACAACCTTGCCGCTTTCCGCGTAGAACCTGCCGCGCTGGAACGACTCCACTGTGCGTTCGCCCACATAGAGCGCGCAGCGGCCGTTCTTTCCGCGCACGGCGCGGTAATCGTCGGCAAGCGCCTTGAGCTGTTCCGGCGGAATCTCGCCTTCGCCGCGGACGAAAACCGAGCCGTCCTGCGCCGCGCTCCAGCCGGGGCAGACCGCCTTGCGCCAGCCCTTCTGCTCATATTCGTCCGGCGTAAAGCTGCCGTCGAACAGGTTCGGCGAAATCATCAGCGCCTCGTTGCCCGCGCGCGGCGCAATTTCCAGCCGGGCGGCTGTTCCGGGGAAAAAGCGCCATGCGCTTTTTTTCTCACCGTACTGGTATCCAAACGTCATCTCGCACAGCTCCACCCTGCGCCCGGAATGCGTGCCGGTCACAGCGTGGCAGCAGAGCGGATCAGTCATCTTTTCCGCTTCGGCCGGGCTGATGCGCATGGGCATCGAATCCTTCGGGAACATCTTCGAGCGCGCGGCATACTCCGCGCCGTCCAGCACCGCTGCGACGCCGTGACGGACGTTCGCTTCCGCCACGCCGTTTTCATATCGCTTCTTCTCGCGCTTGGCCGCGAACAGATACACCGCAACGCCCAGCACCGCCGCAATCGCGCTCGCCGTAAGGTTTCCCTTAAAAAGCAGAATCAGCGCGAAGACATACAGAATCAGACAGCCGAGCATCAGGATCCTCGCCCGGTCCCTGCGCGCGTTCAAATCCTTGAGCAGCTTTTCCATTTCTCTTCCTCCCATGTTTCCGTTTTCGCCGTCATTCTCCCGCCTGCGCGTCCAGCCGTGCCTGCCACAGCGCGCACATTTCTTCCGCGCCCAGCGCGGAAAGCTCCTGCAAAAACGCATCCCAGTGCGCGTCGTCCAGCGGCGTGAGACCCATGGCAAAATTGGCAATCGCCGTATCGACGCACACGCCCAGCTGCGCCTGCAGCTCCGCAATGCGCGCCTCGCTCTGCTCGTCGAGCGCATGGGTCAGCGGCAGCGGCGCCTTGAAGCAAGCGCGAATGCTGTCCGTCTGCGTGCGGGCATAGTTGTCCGCCGCAATCTCGCCGCTGCGCTCAAACGCCGCCGGCTCCAGCCCCGGCGCTACACCGTCGCCCGCCATGATGCTTCCCGCCATCAGCTCGGTCAGCCCCTCATAGTCGCTGACGTTCCATTTCCAGCTGCCGTCCGGCTGCGTCGTGTATTCAATGCCCTCCCGGCCTGCAAACGCCAGCCGGCCGCCTTCCTCCGTGTAGAGATAATCGACAAACTTCAGCGCCGAAGCGACGTCCTCGCACGCGCTTGTCACCGCGAACGTTCCGCGCGAAACGGCAGGGATCAGCTCGCGGAAAACGCGCTCTCCCCCATGCTCCAGCACAAGCGTTTCATAGCTCGTCGTATCCGCGGCGCGCAGCTGCATGAACGGCGCAAGCGTAACAATCGCGCCCACGTTCTGCGGATCCTCATCGCTCAAAAGCGAAGCCGAGGTCTCCCGCGCGGCCGGAGTGGTGCGGAACGCATCGTCGTTAATGAGTCCCTCGTCCAGCGCAGCCTTGAGCCACTCGACGAACTCGCGGTATTCCGGCGCAAACGGCGCATAGCAGACCTTGCCGGTTTCATCCTGATAGAGGTTATAGTCGTCCGCCGCAATGCCGAAGGCGTGCAGCAGGAATTTCGCTTCCCACGCTCCGCACAGGCTCAGCGGCACTTCGTCCTTTTTGCCGTTGCCATTCGGGTCGCCGTCGCGGATGGCGCGTAGCGCCTCCGTAAACGAATCCAGATCCTTCGGCTTTTCCACGCCGAGCGTCTTGAGGAACGACGCATTCACCCACAGGCAGCACTGGCGCTCCGCGCCGCTCAGCCCCGGCAGCGACGCAATGCGTCCATCAGGCAATCTGACAGCCTCCAGCCATTCCGGGCGCGCCGTAAAAATCTTCCACAGGTTCGGCGCATACTCCTCCAGATACGGTGCAAGATCGACGAGCACGCCCGCGTCCAGCAGCGCCTGCTCCTCCAGCGTGGAAAGCCGCGCCTTGAACAGCACGTCCGGCTTTTCTCCTTCGCCGGACAGCCAACCGTCCTTCACGGCCTGCCACTGCGCCGCGTCGGTATATTCCTGCACGGCGACGGAAACGCCTGTCGCCTCCTGCATTGAATTCCAGAAAGAGTTACCCTCCCAAACAATGCTTTCGCTCGCGTCCAGTCCGGCGAGCATCAGCGTTCCGGCATACGCCGTCGCGCACGTCAGCGCCAGCGCAAGCGCGAGAATCAGCGCCAATCCCTTTTTCACGTACATTCCCTCCTCGTTGCAATGTATATAAGTATACCATGCCTCGTGGCGCTGGGCAACTTGCAATTCCACGCGAATTTCGCTATGATAGTGCGTGAAACGGAGGGCCTTTCTATGGACGATATGTTTACGCGCACACGCGCGCTCATCGGCGCGCACGCGCTTGAAACCCTGCAAAACAGCCGCGTCGCCGTGTTTGGTGTCGGCGGCGTCGGCGGTCACTGCGTGGAAGCGCTCGTTCGTTCGGGCGTGGGGCATCTGTTGCTTGTGGACGGCGACGACGTAGCCGAATCGAACCTCAACCGGCAGGCGGTTGCTTATCGCAGCACGATCGGCCGTTCCAAGGCGGAGGCCATGCGCGAGCGGATGCTGGATATCAACCCTGATGCGGATATCACGGCGCTTCGCGCGTTTTATCTGCCCGGGGACACGCACGGCGTCTGGGAGCGTCCGCTCGATCTGGTGGTTGACGCCATCGACACCGTCGCCGCCAAGGCGGATCTGGCGCTTCAGGCGCAGAATCACGGCGTCAGAATCGTCAGCTGCATGGGCGCGGGCAACAAGCGCAACCCTTTTCTTTTTGAAGCGGCCGACCTTTCAGAAACGAGCGTCTGCCCGCTTTGCCGCGCGATGCGCAAGGCCTGCCGCGATCTGGGTGTGAAACAGCTGCGCGTCGTTTATTCCCGCGAACCGCGCGCGTCCGCAGGCGTGGAGGGCGAAGGCCGCAACGGCCGTCCCGCGCCCGCAAGCATCATGACGGTTACGGCCACGGCCGGCCTTCTGCTTGCATCCGAAGCGATCCGTATGCTCACGGAGGACTGCTGAGCGCACAGCCGCTTTTTCATTGGCGCGAACGCGCCCCGTCTCCCCTGCGCGGCATTCCCTGTCGCCTGCATCTGCAGCTGCCGCGCCGCCACAACGCAAAACAATCGATTGGAGGAATTCGCCATGCTGACCATGCAGCAGAGACTCCGTATGCTGGAAACGCCCAAGGGGCGGGTCGATCTTGTGCTGGACACTGATGCTTTCAATGAAATCGACGACCAGTTCGCCATTTCCTACGCCATAAAATCAACGGACAGGCTGGCGCTCAAAGCGCTTTACGCTGCGCCCTTTCTCAACAAGCGCTCCGAAAGCCCCGCCGACGGCATGGAGAAAAGCTATCGCGAAATCATGAAGCTGCTTGAACTGGCGGGAACGGATTATCCCGTTTTCCGCGGTTCGCAGACCTATCTTGCAGATGAGCGCACGCCCGTGCTTTCCGCTGCCGCGCAGGATCTGGCGCAGCGCGCCATGCAATACTCTCCCGACAAGCCGCTGTATGTCGTCGCGATCGGCGCAATCACAAACGTCGCCTCCGCGCTGTTGCTTCAGCCCGAAATCGCCGACCGCGTGGTGATCGTATGGCTGGGCGGCCATGCGCTTGAATGGCACGACAATCGCGAATTCAACATCTATCAGGACGTCGCCGCCGCGCGCGTTGTCATGGACAGCGGCGCGCCGCTGGTGCTGCTGCCCTGCATGGGCGTCGTCAATGCGTTCGCCACCACCGGCCCGGAGCTGGCGTACTGGTTGGCCGGCAAGAATGCGCTGGCCGATTATCTGTATCGTCAGACCTGCGACGCGGCGAACGCCTATGCAGCCGGCCGTGTCTGGAGCCGCCCCATCTGGGATGTGACGGCCGTGGGCTGGCTGCTGAACGAGGACAGCCGCTTCATGCTTGACAAGCTGATTCCCACGCCCATCCCCGAATACGATCATCACTACGCGCAAAGCCCCAACCGCCCACTTTGCAGATACGTCTATCACATCAAGCGCGACGCGCTGATGGGCGATCTGTTTGCGCGCGTGTGCAGTGAGGAGCGCCCGGCGCAGTAATGCTTTCATACGCGGAATGCCGCGCAATTTGTCTCGCCTCCGCTTCGCCGCGGGGGCGTTTTTCATGCCGTGTATACGGTTGGGATTGGCGCAGTGCGCCGTATGTATTTGCTCGCGGAAGGACGTGAAGCCGCAGAGCATTTCTGCACGGCGGGATATACCACATACGCGACACGTCCTTTCATCCGCGCTGCACCGTGCGATTTGTCTCGCCTCCGCTTCGCCGCGGGGGCGTTTTTTGTGCCGCGAATGCGGGTGGGGTTGGCACGGTTCGCCGTATGTATCTGTTCGCGGAAGGGTGCGAAACCGCAGGGCATTTCTGCACGGCAGGTCAAATCACATGCGCGATGCGCCCTTTTTTCGCGCCGCACCGTGCGATTTGTCTCGCCTCCGCTTCGCCGCGGGGGCGTTTTTTGTGCCACAAATACTGGTGGGATTGGCGCAGCGCGCCATACATATTTGTTCGCGGAAGGGTGCGAAACCGCAGGAAACTTCAGCATAGCAGCTTTTTTATTTGCACCTCCGCTTCGCCGCGGGGGTGTTTTTGTGCCGCGAATACGGGGGTTGACACAGTGCGCCGCATGTATCTGTTCGCGGAAGGGCGTGAAGCCGCAGGGCATTTCTGCGCGGCCGGTCAGATCACATGCGCGACACGCCTTTTTTTCGCGCCTTGCACCGCGCAATCCGTCTCGCCTCCGCTTCGCCGCGGGGGCGTTTTTATGCCGCATATGCGGTTGGGGTTGGCGCAGTGCGCCGTATGTATTTGCTCGCAGAAGGGCACAAAGCCGCAAGGCATTTCTGCACAGCAGGTCAGATCACCTGTGCAACGCGTCCTTTCATCCGCCTTGTACCGCGCATTCTGTCCCGCCCACCGCTTCTTTGCTCGGAAACACCCTTGCGCCGCGCTTCCGCTTTGGATTGGGCGCACTGCGCCCATATCTATCCATATAAAAAATTGAGAGAGCCGAAGCCCTCTCAATCCTGAATCAGCGTCTTATGATTGCCGCCCCGCTCATTCCTGCGCGGCGGGCAAAATGTTGCTGAGGAAGAACGCGCGCGCCTCCTCCGGCGGAACATGGTGCTTCTCGCCGTTGATGCTCACCGCGACGCCCTTGCACTGGCACTCCCTCATGCAGAAGGTCGCCTTGAAGTCGATCTTGTCGTTCAGCCCCTTTTCCTCGATGAGGTGCTGAAAGGTCTGGATGACGTTATAGGAACCCTTAACGTGGCAGGCGCTGCCGATGCAGACATTCAGCTCGAGCATGTTTACAAGTCTCCTTTCACATAGTTTACATGAAGCAGCTCATGCACCTTGCCCTTGAGCAGACCCTGATAGAGCGCGGTTGCAACCGCGTTCTCCTCGGAGCGCTTGATGCTGCTTTCGCCGTCCACCTCATACAGACCTTCGGCGCGCTTCACCTTCACTTCGCTGTGGCCGAAGGGCTGGCCGCCGCCGTTGACGCAGCCGCCGGGGCAGGCCATCACTTCCACCAGATGATAGAACGCTTCGCCCGCCTGAATCTTGCGGATGAGCTTATCCGCGTTGGCAAGGCCGCTGACGACGGCAATCTTCACCTCGACGTCGCCGTAGGGAATCGTCGCTTCCTTCACGCCTTCCATGCCGCGCACGCCGCAGTAGCTGATATTCGCCAGCGCCGCGCGGGATTTGTCGCTGGAAACGCGGCGAAGCACCGCCTCGGTCACGCCGCCCGTCACGCCGAAAATCACGCCCGCGCCGGACACGCCGCTGAACGGCACGTCCACCGCTTCGGGCGCCAGTTCATCGAAAGCAATGCCCGCTTCCTTGATCATGCGGATCAGCTCCTGCGAGGTCAGCACTGCGTCCACATCCGGCTCGCCGTCATGCTTGAACTCGTCGCGCGCGGCCTCGAATTTCTTAGCCGTGCAGGGCATGATCGCCACATGGAAATGCTTGCGGGAGGAGAGCTTTGCCTGCTCTTTGATGATTGCAGCAAACATCTCCATCGGAGACTTGCAGCTGGACACGTTGGGCAGCAGCTCGGGGAAGTTCTTTTCGCAATACTGAATCCACGCGGGGCAGCAGCTGGTAAAGAGCGGGAACTTGCCGCCGTCCGCCACGCGGCCGAGGAATTCCTCGGACTCCTCCAGCACGGTCAGATCCGCGCCAGTCACGGTGTCGAACACATCGTCGAAGCCCAGACGGTGCAGTGCGGCGACGATCTTGCCCATCACGCTCTTGCCCACGCCCATCTTCAGTTCCTGTCCGACGGCCACGCGCACGGCGGGCGCAATCTGCACGGAAACCTTGACGTTTTTATCCTCCAGCGCCTTCCAGACCTTGTCCACATCGGACTTGACGACGATTGCGCCGGTCGGGCAGACGGCCGCGCACTGGCCGCAGCCGACGCACGGGGATTCGGCGATGGGCTTATCAAACGCGGTCGCAATCTTCATGCGGGAGCCGCGGTACACGAAGTCGATCGCGCCAACATGCTGCACTTCGTTGCACACGCGCACGCAGTCGCCGCAGAGGATGCACTTCGCGCCGTCGCGCACGATGCTCACGGACGACGTATCCAGCTTCGGCGTCGGCTGCGTGTTCGGGAAGCGGACGCCGCTGATGTTGAAGCGCCGCGCAAGCTCCTGCAGCTTGCAGGAACCGTTGTTTTCGCAGGTGGTGCAGTCGCGGCAGTGGTTGGCCAGCAGCAGCTCCAGAATGTTCTTGCGATAGCGGCGCAGCCGCTCGGTGTTGGTGCGAATCTCCATGCCCTCGCGCGGTGCGGTGGAGCAGGCGGCCATGAGCATGCCGCGCTCGTTTTCCACCATACACATGCGGCACGCGCCATAGACGGACAGTTCGCTGTGATAGCAGAACGTGGGCAGCTTGATGCCGGCCTTGCGGATCAGTTCCAGCAGGTTGGACTCGCCGTTAATCTCAACGGGCATCCCGTCGATGGTCATGAATTTCTTTTTCTCCATGGTCTCAGCCCTCCTTGATGGCGTGGAACGCGCAGGTGCTTACGCACGCGCCGCAGCGGATACACTTGTTCAGGTCGATCGAGAACGGGCTCTTGATCTGGCCGCTGATCGCGCCTGCCGGGCAGCCGCGGGAGCACTTGGAGCATCCCTTGCACAGCTCCGGATCGATCCAGATGCGCTTGAGCTTTCTGCACGCGCCCGCCGGGCAGTGCTTTTCGTTGATGTGCGCGTCGTACTCGGAACGGAAGCTGTTGATGGTGCTGAGGACAGGATTCGGAGCCGTCTTGCCCAGACCGCACAGCGCGGTGTTCTGCACTGTGTCGGCGAGTTCCAGCAGCGTCTCCACATCGCCGGGCTGGCCCTTGCCGGCCACGATGTTTTCAAGGATTTCCAGCATCCGCTTGGTGCCTTCGCGGCAGGGCACGCACTTGCCGCAGGACTCGTTCTGCGTGAAGTGCATGAAGAAGCGCGCAACCTCGACGATGCACGTATGCTCGTCCATCACGACGAGTCCGCCGGAGCCGATGATCGCGCCGACGCTCTTGAGGGAATCGTAGTCGAGCGGCAGATCCATATGCTCCTTTGTCAGGCAGCCGCCGGACGGGCCGCCGATCTGCACGGCCTTGAACTCCGCGCCGTTGCGGCAGCCGCCGCCGATATCATAGATCACCTCGGAAAGCGGCGTGCCCATCGGCACTTCGATGAGGCCGGTGTTTTCGATGTTGCCCGTCAGGGCGAAGACCTTCGTGCCGGCGTTCTTGGGATCCTTGCCGATATTGCGGAACCACTCCGCGCCGCGCTGAATGATCAGCGGCACGGTGGCGTAGGTTTCAACGTTGTTAGGCACGGTGGGCTTGCCAAAGAGACCCTTCACTGCCGTGGGCTGGTAGCGCACGCGCGGGAAGCCGCGGTCGCCCTCAATGGAAGCGATCAGCGCCGTTTCCTCGCCGCAGACGAACGCGCCCGCGCCGCGGTTGATGTGCATGGTGAAGCTGAATCCGGTACCGAGAATGTTCTCGCCCAGCAGGCCGAGTTCTTCTGCCTGCGCAATCGCGTTGCGGAGGCGCTGCACGGCCATGGGGTACTCCGCGCGGACGTAAATGTAGCCCTGCGTCGCGCCGGTGGCGACGCCCGCGATCATCATGCCTTCGAGCATACGGTGCGGGTCGCCTTCCATGATGCTGCGGTCCATGAATGCGCCGGGGTCGCCCTCG
>CAZKJW010000018.1:0-28768 GCA_964553125.1 uncultured Oscillospiraceae bacterium | reverse complement strand
TCCCCCGCCATTCATGCACACAAAAAGAAAGCCGCTTCCCATAAAGCGACTTTCTTTTTTCCACATCGCATCCGTCCTCTCAGAACCGCGCCGCTACAGCTCGCTCAGCAGCCGTTCCATTTCATAGACCGGCCGCCGCAGGCTTGCCGCGTCGCTGAAAATCCAGCGGCTCCCGAACGGCCCCGGCTGCGCGCACTTGCGGAAAAGCAGCGGCAGATAGCGTCCATGCAGCGCCGCCAGCAGCGCTTCGTTCTCCGCCGCGCTTGCGCGGCATTCCAACAGCCGTGTCCGATACAGGAGCGGCATCGCCGCAAGAAGCGTAGCCACGCGCTCCTGCGGCGCTTCGGCCAGCCCGCCCGAAACGAATGCAAGCTGCGCCTGCGCCGCGTCGCCCCAGCCGCCGCCGACGTCCAGCTTCGCAAGCGTTGCAAGCGTTTCCAGCGCCGCGGCGTTGCCGGAGGGCGTCGCGCCGTCATAAGTCTCCACGGGACGGACGAACAGCTTCTCCGCCCCGCCCGGAGCCAGGCGGAAGCCCGCCTCCTGCCGCACTGTGAAGCGTGCCAGCATCCGGCGCGCCAGCGACACAGCCCAATCGAGCCACGCGCCGTCGAGCGTGCTTTGATACAGCGCCAGCGCCGCGTTTGCGGTCTGCGCCGTATCGTCGAGGAACCCGCGCGTCTCGCCCCGGCACACGGCAATCGTTCCGTCGGAGAGTGTCATGTTTTCACGCAGGAAGGCGCCGGCCGCCGCTGCCGCTTCGCGATACACCTCGCGCCCCGTCGCATCCCATGCGCGGCAAAGCGCCTGCACGGCAAGCGCATTCGGAACGGCGAGCAGTTTTTCATCGCGCGCAAGCGCGCCCTGTTCCCTGCGCCGCCGCCACAGCCGTTCGCACAGCGCCAGCATCCGCGGCGTTTCGATGCCTTCATGCCCATGCCGGGAGGGCAGCGATTTTTCCGCAATGCCGTAATAAATGCAGAACGCCTCGCCGTCCGTCTCGCCCAGAAAGCGCAACAGATCGGCGCGCGAAAGCTCGAACGCCTCCGCACCGTCCGGCTCCCACTGCGCCGCGCAGAACGCGCCGCCCGGCGCGCGCATCTCGCGCAGCATCCACGCGAGCGTCCGCTCGGCCGCCACAAGAAACGTCGCCTCGCGCGTGGCGAGCCACGCCTCCACGCACGCATCGGCAAACAGCGCGTTATCGCAGAGCATTTTCTCCCGCTCCGGCACGAGCCATGCGGAGTCCAGCGCGTATCGCATCACGCCGCCGCCCACATGGTCGAAAATCGCGCCTTCGCACTGCGCGCGCAGCGTTTCAAGCCCCATCTGCAGGGCGCGCGCATCCTCCCCGACCACGCCGTAGCGAATCAGCAGCTTTGTACACTGCGGCGCGGGGAATTTGGGCGGCTGCCCGAAGCCGCCGAAGCGCGCGTCAAAGCGTTCCTCCAGCCGCTGCCGGAAAACCGGATAGATCTCCGCTCCCGCCGCGCCGTCCGACTGCGCTGCGCGCATCCTCGCGCGCGCCGCTTCCACATTCGCACGCGCAAGCGCGTCGATCTTCTCCCGCGAGCGCTCCCAGTCCGCCAGCGCGCCGCGCAGCGCCTCCAGAAGTTCCTCCGCCGGCAGATAGCCCGTGAGAAAAAAGGGCAGCTTTCCGTCCGTCAGCAGCGCCGTCAGCGGCCAGCCGGGCGCGTCCTTTTCCGCGCTCTGCGCGGCAAAATACGCCGCGTCAATGTCCGGGCGCAAATCCCTGTCCACGGAAACGCACACGAACCGCTCGGCCAGCAGCGCCGTCAGCGCCGGGCTGTTTCGTATTTCGCGCCACTGCCGCGCGCACCAGCGGCATGCAGAAAAGCCGATCGTAAGAAAGATCGGCTTGTTTTCACGGCGCGCTTCTTCAAAGGCGTCGTCGCCCCATTCGCGCCAGACGATATTGTCCCGCTTTGTCACAAGGCATCCCCCGCAAGCTTTTTGCCTATTCTGCGCCTTGTGCAAGCGCGCTATTCATTTTTCAGTGTACATTTCCCTGAGCTGCTCCCGCTGCGCGGCGCTGAAGCCGAGCTTCTCGCTCCAGAACGATTCAAACGCGCCCTGCGCGCGCAGGAAAGCGTCCAGATACGCTTCATCAGCAATCATGTACGACCAGAGAATCTCGCGCTCCAGCGGCGTCATCTCCGCGCCCATGCGCGCAAAATCGCGGCGGTTCATTTCGTCCAGCCGCTCGTTGGCAAGCAGATAATCCCTGCGGATTTCCTCCTCGGGCACCCCGAGCGCCTCCAGCAGCACGGCGGTATAGACGCCCGTTCTGTCTTTCCCTTGGCAGCAGAAATAAATCGTCGGCTTTTTCTGCTCCAGAAGCAGCTCAAAAAAGCGGCGCATCGGCTCGCGGTGCGTTTCGGCAAAGCCCGCGTAGCGCTGCGTCAGTTCGTCCCCGGGCATTCCGCGGCGCAGAATCAGCCCCGGCAGCATCGGCGAGAGGCGCTTCATCGCGGCCACATCGCCGCAAAGCGGCAAATATTCCGTACCGTCAATTTCCACTGCGGGCATACGTCCGCGTTCCATGGGCGAACGCAGGTCAAGCCTTCGCGCGACATGCAGCGTTTCCGCCGTTTCCGGGGTATCGTCCCACTGGCACGCGCGCAGCAGCATGCCCGGAACCACTCGCTTTCCTTCTTTTGTTTTCAACCCGCCCAAATCGCGCAAATTCACCATCGTTCGATTTTTTCCTTCCCGTGCTCGCTGAACTCCATGCCGTTATTCTATCATGCTTTTGCGCAGGAAGCTATACATTTATCAGCGCAAACACAAAAAAGGCCGCTCCGTTTTTCGCGGAGCGACCGTGTTTCTGCCGTCTTTCTGTTACTGGATGATCGTTACCTCAACCTCGAATGTCAGATATTCGCCGTCCGGAATGTCCTCGTCCGCCTTGATCTGCGTCAGGTTCGGGATGCGGTAGACCGTAATCTCAACGGTTTCGCCCACCTCATGGCCGCGGATGATCGACTGAAGCTCCGATGATGTGGTGATGCGCTCGCCGTCCGCCTTCATGATCAGATCGTTGGCTTCAATGCCGGCCGCGTCCGCGGGGCCGTTCTTATCGACCGAACGCACCCAAACGCTCTTGGGCAGCGAATCCTTCGTCGGCTCGTCGCTGTTGCTGGAGATATCCTGCACGGTCACGCCGATGCGCGGATACTGGCGCTCGCCGAACTCGATCAGGTCGTCGGCAACGTCCTTGACGGTATTGATCGGGATGGCGAATCCAATGCCCTCAATCGCCGCGGAGCCGTAATAGCCGTTGTTGGACAGCTTCATCGAAGTGATGCCCACCAGCTCGCCCGCAATATTGAACAGGCCGCCGCCGCTGTTGCCGGCGTTGATCTGCGCGTTCGTCTGGATGAAGTTGTTGACGGACGTGTTCGCGCCGGCGGAGCTGACGTCGCGGCCAAGGCCGCTGACAACGCCCACGGTCAGCGTGTTGGCGAAGGTTTCGCCCAGCGGGTTGCCGATGACAAGCGCCCAATCGCCGACGGAAAGCTCTTCCGAGTTGCCAAGCACGGCGGGCGTTACGTCAAGCCCCTTGCACAGCAGCACGGCCACGTCGCTGTCCGCGTCGGTCGCGACAAGCTCGGCCGAGTATTCTTCCTCGCCGACGACGACATAAATGCTTTCTGCGCTTTCGATGACGTGGTTGTTGGTGACAACGTAGGAATCGTCGCTGACGACGACGCCGGAGCCGACGAACGCAGTCTGCGAAGAAATGCGGCCGTTGGCAATCGAGGTGCCGGTCGAAATCTTGATGCCGACGACAGACTGGCTCGCCTTATCGTAGGCGGCCTTGAACGGGCTTTCCAGCTGGTCCGAGGTCATCGCCATATCCTGCGCCAGAACGCTTTCGGCGGAAGCCGCCTTGTTCATGTTCAGATTACCGGTCAGCGCGACGCCGCCGAAAAAGCCGCACATCGCAATCGCTGTAAAGAGCGCTATGCGCTTGATCCATTTCATATTCTTCATTTCTGTCAACCTCCTTCTTGGTTACGGGTAAAGGATAGCATGAGTTTTTTTATAAGTTATGTCCTGTTTGTGAACGTTCCGTATTTTGTTTGAGAACAAAAAGTTCCGTCACGGATTGACAACGGCGCGCGCAGGCCATACAATGAACAAAAAAAGCGAATCATGGAGGTATTTTGATTATGGATCGTTATGCATGGCGCGCCAAAGTGAAGCCCGGAATGCTCGATGAATATGTCCGCCGTCACAACGCCATCTGGCCGGAAATGACGCAGATGCTCAACGACGCGGGCATTCACAACTACACCATCTGGAACGTGGGCGACGAGCTTTTCGGCTACTATGAGTGCGACGATCTCGAGCGCGCGTGCCGCGTGCAGGCCGAAAGCGAGGTCAACGCCCGCTGGGATGTGTACATGAAGGACGTTATGGTCATGGAGCGCGACCCGGAGACCGGCGCGCAGCCGCAGCTCAAGCAGGTGTTTTTCCACAAATAAGCGCGGGCGACGCTGTTTTTTCCGCGCCCTGCGCGGAGAAATCATCTGGCCGCCACGTGATATCAATTTCAGCAAAGGAGACATTTATGAAAGCCGTTGCCGTTTCCGACGCGTTTCTGAAAGAGGAATATTATCGCAGCTGTTTCGCAGGCTTCCCGCAGTATGATTTGCAGGTGATTCCCTTCGGTCTTCCCACGCGCGGCGAGATGCGCCCCATGAACCACAAAATCGAACGCGGCGGCCCCTACGCCGTTGAGCCACCGGAGGAAATCTACGAAGCCGTGAAGGACGCGGACATTCTCATGGTGCATATGTGCCCCGTCACGGATCGCGTGCTCGACGCCGCGCCGCGCCTGAAGGCCGTTCTGCTCAACCGCGGCGGCACGGAGAACGTCGATATCGCCGCTGCCACAAAACGCGGCGTCGCCGTCATCCACAATCCCGCGCACAACGCCAACTCCGTCGCCGAGCTGACCGTCGCGCTGATGCTTTCCGAAACGCGCAACCTTGCGCGCACGCACAAAAACCTCGAAGAAGGCAAATGGGTGGAGCATTACCACAACGCCGGCCACGTCTTTGAGCTGCGCGGACGCACCGTCGGCCTTCTGGGCTTTGGAAACATCGGCCCGCTCGTTGCGCGCAAACTTCAGGCGTTCGACTGCGATATCCGCGTGTGGGATCCGTTCATCCCCACGGACAAGCCCGAGCTTGCGCAGTATGGCTGCAAGCTGGTGGACAAGGAAACCGCGCTTGACAGCGATATCGTGTCGCTGCACGTGCGCTCGGATTCGCTCGTCATCACGCGCGAGGATATCGCGCACCTCAAGCAGGGCTGCTATTTCATCAACACCGCGCGCCCGCACCTGATCGACAATCAGGCTCTTTACGAGGCGCTTCGCGACGGCCGCGTGATGGGCGCGGCGTTCGACGTATACATGGAGGAGCCGATTTCTCCCGATAACCCCTATCTCACGCTTGACAACGTAACGCTGTCCAATCATCGCGGCGGCGTGACGGAGAACTGCTTCAGCGACAGCCCCGCGTTCCTGCTGGGCGAAATGGAAAAATATCTCGCCGGCGAGAAAGTGAAATTCTTCCTCAATGAAAAAGAGCTGAAAAAGTGACGCGGCTTGCCGCCTTTTGTCAGCGCAAGCGCTTTCCGCCCGGCGGCGGAGAGCGCTTTTTTTGTAAAGCGCGGCTTGACGAACGCGTCCCCGAACACGTATACTGGTGTTTTCCGGAAAAAAACCGCACGGCATGGAAAGGAGCTGCAATGAAAAAAGGGCTGATTCTCGAAGGCGGCGCAATGCGCGGGCTTTTCACCGCGGGCGTAATCGACGTTCTGATGGAGCACGGCACCGTGTTTGACGGCGCAATCGGCGTCTCTGCCGGCGCGGCGTTCGGCTGCAACTACAAGTCCGGTCAGATTGGCCGCGTGCTGCGCTACAACACGCGCTTCTGCACGGACCCGCGCTATTGCAGCCTGCGCTCGCTCATCCGCACGGGCGACCTCTACGGCAGGGATTTCTGCTACAGCGAGGTGCCGCTGAAATATGACCCCTTCGATTTTACGGCGTATGAAGCCAACCCCATGGAATTCTGGGTCGTCTGCACGGACATCGAAACCGGCGAAGCCGTCTATCATCAATACACCGGCTGGGACGACGCCGGCTTCGACTGGATTCGCGCTTCCGCCTCCATGCCGCTCGTTTCGCACATCGTGGAACTGGACGGCAGGAAGCTGCTCGACGGCGGCATCGCCGATTCCATCCCGGTGCGCTTCTTTGAAAGCGCGGGCTATGATCGCAATATCGCAGTGCTGACCCAGCCTGCGGCCTATCGCAAGGAAAAGAACCGCGCCCTGCCGCTGATCCGCCTGAAATACCGCGCCTATCCGCGCCTGATTGAAACGCTTGCGCGCCGGCACACGGAATATAACGAGACGCTTGATTATATCGCCGCGCAGGAGCGTGCCGGAAAGCTGCTGGTCATCCGTCCCGAAGCGCCGCTGCCCGTGCGCAGGGCGGAGCGCGATCCCGACCGGCTGCGCGAAGCCTACCGGCTCGGCCGCGCGGCCGCCGAAGCAAAGCTCGGCGAAGTGGCGGCGTTTCTCAAATAAAAAAACGCCGCCCGCAAGCGGCGCAGACGGCGTTTATTCCTGCGGCGGGTTTTCTCCCGCCGCTTTTTGCTGCCGGTATTCATTCGGCGTGCAGCCGGTTTCTGCCTTGAACACCTTATAGAAATTGCCCAGATTCGGATAGCCTGCCAGCGTCGCAATCGTGTTGACGGGCAGGCTCGTCTGTTCAAGCATTCTGCACGCGCGCGTCACCTTGAAATCCTTGAGGATCATGCCGAAGGAGCGTCCCGTCTCCCGGCGCAGCGCGCTGGAAAGATAGCTTGGGTGATAGTGAAAATGCTCCGCCGTTTCCACAAGCGTCACCGTGGAGCAGTTCTTGGAAATAAAATCCAGAATCGGTTCCACGTCGATGCTCTTTCTCTCGCACCGGAAATACTCCTTATAGCTGCGCGAAAGAAAAATGAGCACGGCCGCAAAAATATACTCCAGCAGCTTGGAGTAGGAAGCCTCCCGCTCGACGGACTCCACCAGCGCGGCGTCGAAAAGCCGCCGGATGGTATCGTTGTGCTGGTCGCGGAATTCGATTGTTCGACCGCTTGCGCGGTCGTTCGGCTCGGTCACAAAAAAATGCATATAAAGCGCGCTTTCGGAAATCAGCGGCAGAATGGAATGATAGACCAGATCGTTTTTCGCGGTGATGGAAAGCAGAATGCACGGCTCCGCCTCCGGGCAGGTCACGATGCGGTGCGCCGTTCCCGGCTGCAGAAGGCTGAGCGCATCCTTCTCCATGCGGTACTCATTGCCGTCGATGGTAACCTGAAACGCGCCGCTGTAGACATAATTCATCACGAAATAATCGTGGCTGTGCAGCCCCCACGACGAATCTGACTGATGCGCAAGGAGGATAATGTCCTCGTTTTCCACTTCGCGCGGCCAGCAATAAACCGGAATTTCGCTGCTTCTGTCGATGCTGCGGTTGTTTGTGAATTTCGTTTCATCCCCGCCTTTTTTGGAAAGATGAAACGCCAGCGCGTTATTGACTTTTTCGGCAGCGTATGACACGCGCGTACCCCCTTGCGTGGTTTTCCCCGGAAAGCAATGAAATTATATCCTGATTTTTCGCCCTTTTCAATTACCAATCCTTCGTTATTGTCATCATTTTATCCAAGTGGTTGAAAAAGCGTAATCCACATCTCGGAAATGCGTATTTCTGCGCAAATGCGTATGCGTTATAATTATATCAGCAGGATTCCCGCAATCCTGACGCTCATTTCAAGGAGGAACTCCCATGAAGAGAACTGTTCTGCTTCGCGGAATCGCACTGGCGCTGATTGCCATGCTCTGCATCGCCTGCGCCGCCGTCGCTTCCGCCGCCCCCGCTGCCGGCGTGATCGGCGAAAACGAAGTCATCCGCGCCACCGCGGAAGACGTCGCGAAGGTTGACGAAGAAAACGCGCCCCGCGTGATCACCATGTCCAACGGCGTGCAGATTCAGCGCACGCCCTTCTCGACCACGAACGTCTACGGCCGCGTGGTCAGCTCCTGGAACAACGTTTACATGAACGCGGACAACCGCGGCTGCCTTGCCTGCCACACGCTGGAAACCGCGCTGGATGCCATGCAAACGTTCCACGGCGCCATCTATATGGGCTATGACGCCGAATTCACCTACGCCACCTGCCTCGGCTGCCACGGCTTCTCCTCCACCACGGAATTCCGTGACGCCATCCATACGCTCCACTTCACCAACACGGCGTTCAACGCCATGAACGGCACCTGCGATTCCTGCCACTACATCGACAAGGAAGGCAAGTATCAGCAGTGGGATCTGGTCAAGTATGACGTGCTCCGCGGCATCACCGATCTGTCCGCCGACGCCGTCGAAGCCGACATCAGCTGGAACCAGACCGAAATCACCCCCAACGAGCGCCTGTTCTACAAGAACCTCAAGTCCGAGCCGGACGAGTGGCTCTTCTACGACGAGCAGATCACCGAGGATATCTACAAGAACTGGACCATCTCGGTCGGCGGCGATGTGGATAACCCCTTTGAAATGACCATCGACGAAATGATCGAAAAGTTCGGCACTGTCACGCAGCTCATGAAGGGCAACTGCGTCATCAACGGCATCGGCGACCCGATGGTCTGCCAAGTTGAAGTGACCGGCATCCCGATGGCGAAGGTCATCGAATACGCCGCCCCGCACGCGGATGCGAACATCTGCTACCCTTACGGCTCCGACGGCTACTGCTATCAGATCTACACGCAGGAAGCCATTGACCTCAACGGCATCATCGTTCTGGAAATCAACGGCGAAACGCTGCCGGCCGGTCAGGGCTACCCCGCCGCCTTCTGGGCTGAGAACATGGCCTACGGCAACTTCTCCAAGCTGCTCAACAACATCAAGATCGTCAGCGAACCCGAGGGCGTTTCCTGGGCGCTTTACGGCTGGGTCTCCACCGACAGCGAAGGCACCTTCTACAACAAGCCCAACATGGGCGTGCTGAGCACGTACAACGCCACCATCTTCAAGCAGGGCGCACCTATCCACCTCGAAGGCTATGCCGACGCGTGGGACGAGCCGATCACCAAGCTCGAATTCTCCTTCGACCATGGCGCAACCTGGATCGAATGCCCGACCGAAAACACCGTCACCGCTCAGTGGGTCTACTGGACGATGGATCTCAACAACGACTTCGCTCCCGGCTCCTATCTGATCAAGATGCGCGCCACGAGCCAGATGGCCGACGGCTCCGAACGCTCGATGTTCCGCACCGCCGACTTTATGTTCAACGTTCAGTAACGCCGTCTCGGCAGAAAGTGAGAGAATCACCATGAAAAAACGCAATGCCATGAAGGTCATCGGCTCGGTTGCGGGCGCTTCCGTCCTGCTGGCCGGTTCCGCCCCCGCTGAAGTCGCGACGATCGACGTGCCCGGCGGCGTGCTGCAGTCCGGCGACGCAGTCGCCTATGACAAAATCGCCGAAGTGAAGGGCGAATTCTCCTTCACGCAGGACGTCATGTCCCCCGCGAGCGAAATCTTCAACCTCTTCGGCACGGCCGCGACCGGCCTGTGCGCCAAGCCCGGCTACGCCTTCGACACGGCTGCCGAAGAAAACTACTACATCAACGTCGGCGGCAGCATCAAGAAGGACTACTCGGTCTCTCTTGCTGAGCTGAAAAAGGAAAACGGCGTGACCCGCACCATGGTCTGCTCCTGCGCCACCAGCTCCGCGCTTGCGCAGAGCACCATCACCGGCGCGCGCGTCGCCGATCTTATCAAGCTCTCCGACGTGGCTGAAGGCGTCAACACCATCTCCTTCATCTCCGCGGACGGCTACAAGAGCAGCTTGCCCCTCCAGTACGTGCTGGACAAGGACGCCCTTCTGGTCTACGACGTGGCCGGCGAAGGCAACCCCACCGGCGTTCAGGTCTGGATGCCTGCCACCGTGTCCAAGTACTTCACCCGTCAGGTGACGAACATCGAACTGACCGCTGAAGCGGAAGCCCCCGTTGTGGAGCAGGCCGACGCGGAACAGCGCGCGAAGGTTTCCATCCTCAACCACGCTGACGAAACCTTCCATGTCGGCGACCAGATCACCTTTGAAGGCTATGCCGACGATTGCGGCGTCGCCATCACCGCGATTGAATTCTCGCTCGACGGCGAGAACTGGACGACCTGCGCGGTTGAAAACGCCAACGCGGACAAGTGGGTCTGCTGGAACTACTCCTACACAGTTGAAAAGGCCGGCACGTTCAAGCTGGACGTCCGCGCCCGCACGGCCGACGGCACGGTCAGCCCGCTGGCTGCGTCCGTAGTGTTCAAGGCTATGTAATTGCATAACGCAGAAAATCCCTGCATCCGCTTGGATGCAGGGATTTTTTTCTCCAGCAGGTTCAGGCCCGCATCGCCATGCCGCTGTGCGCGGCCCGTTCGCCGTTTACGGCGCCGCCGTCAAGAAGCAGCTCGCCATTGACGAACACCTTCTCGATGCCGAACGATTTCTCCTGATCGGGTGTCGCCGCCTTAATCGCTTCCTCGTCGAACACCGTGATATCGGCAAAATACCCTTCGCGCAGATACCCGCGCTCCCTGAGCATGAAGCGTTCGGCGCTTGCGCCGGTCATGCGGTTGATCGTGTTCGGCAGTGTGTCGCCAAGCCCCAGAAGTGAGTCGCGCAGGAACTTCGGGTAGCAATCGTAAATCGCCGGGTTTTGCACGCCGTAATCCTCCACCCACGCGTCCGTCATGTAGAGGCACTGCTCGTTCTTTTCAAAATCATGGATGATTTCATCAGTCGTATACGGCCCCATATTGACGCGCCCCTTGAAGTTGGATTCGCGGCAAAGCCGCAGATACATGTTCAGATCGCTCATATGGTTCTCGCGCGCGAGCTGGTGAACGGTCTTGCCCTCGTAATGCTCATAGCCCGGCCCGATGTAGGCGACTTCGATGTCCTTGAAGCCGAACCCGAGCAGCAGCACCGACGCGCGGATCAGCAGCGCCAGCCGCAGGCGGTTCAGCGGCTTGTTCCGCTCCTGCTCCGTCATGCCCTGATACCACGCCGGCAGAATGACGGTGATCACGGACACGCCCTTTTTCTCGTTGTAAATGTCAAACTGCGCGCGCACGCCTTCCCCGCGCATTTTGTTGATGATCGCAATCGCCTCGTCCTTGTCCGCAAAGCTGGAGCGCCCCACGAAAATAAGGTGCGAGCATTGCAGCTTGAGGTTCGTACCTTTGGCGCAGCGCGCCAGTTCGTCCATTGCGCGCAGCAAATGCGAGCGGCCCAGCAGCTCCGGATAGGACATGGACACCTTCGACTCGGCGCGCGGATGCACCGTGAGCGGCTTGTCATAGCGGACGCACAGCGCGGCAACCTTTTTGAGCTCCTCCTCGTCGGCGAACATGCCGGGGTTATACATCAGACCCAGCGAAACGCCGGCCGCGCCCATCTTCAGGTTTTCTTCAAGGATGGCGAGCATCCGGTTTTCTTCTTCCGGCGTGAGCCTGCGGTTCTCGTTTCCCGCCACGCTTGCGCGCGCGGAGCAGTGCCCCGCCAGCACTGCGATATTGCAGGGGACGTTTCCGTCCACCGCGTCAAAGAAGCGCTTCGCATCCGGATAAACGCCCGTCGTCCGCTCGTTGTAGCTGAACAGGCCGCCGCCCACCTGCGCGGTATGCGGGCTGTTTTCCTCAAACGCAATGGCGGAAAGGCCGCAGTTTCCCGTAACAAACGAAGTGATCCCCTGACGGAGAAACGGCTCGAAATACGGCAGATTGTCGCGCCGGATGGCGAACCAGTCGTTGTGCGAATGCACGTCGATGAACCCCGGCGCAACCGATTTGCCCTGCAGGTCGATCACTTCGTCGGCCTGCGCGTTGATTTCGGGCGCAACGCGGATGATCTTTTTTCCCTCAATCAGGATATCGCCCAGAAAGGGCGGGTTGGTCGTTCCATCAAAGATTTTGCCCCGTTTGAGCAGCGTTCTCATTTTCATCTCCCTCCGTCTTTTGCAGATATTCATGATATGCAACGGCATTCATGTCTTTTTTGTGCGCGTCAAAATAGCGGCTGCGGTTGCGCGCGCTTTCTTCCATTTCGGGCTTGAGGGCGAAAAGCTGCACAGCCGCGCCCGCCGCAAACACAATCACGGCGCTCACGCCGGCAAAAATCTTCGCCAGCAGCAGGCTGATCAGCGCGCACAGCGCGATGCCCACCACGTGAAGAATCTTTTCTTCCCTGAGGATGCTTTCTTTTTTTGCCGGATCGATCACGCCGAGGTTCGCCATTTTTTCCGTGAAAGGCACGGTAAAACTGGCGTACCGTTTCAGGCCGTGATACTCGTTCACGGCGATTACGGCGGCGACCAGCGCCATAACATCGGCCATAATCATCAGGACAATTCGCATAAAAACGCCTCCTCGTTCGACATGCTTTTCATAATAAAACGCTTTGCGCCCGCTGTCAATCCTTTGACACCGTGCTGGATTCGTGATAGGATAGCGCCATCATCATCGTTGCGGAGGTGTTCTCCATGAAAAAAGACGGCCTTCTGGCGGAAATGATCAGCGCCGTGGTGCATCACAACAAGGAAAAAATCAGAACGTCCAAACCGAACTATTATCTCAACCAGAAAAAGCAGCTCTGGTATGGCATGATGAACGTCATCGACGGTGCCGACGCTGAGGAACGGCCGAAGGAAACGCCTGATTCCGAGCGCTGACGCGCTGATTTTTTACCGGTTGCTCCTGCGATACTGAAGCGGGCTTATGCCCGTCATTTTCTTAAACACTGTACAGAAATAATTGCCCGTAGACCAGCCGAGGCTGTAAGCGATATCCGTCACGGACGCATCGCTTGTCAGCAGCGCTTTTTTGGCCTGTTCAATTTTGAGCGACGCGATATAGAACGCAGGCGTCTGCCCCGTCTCATCCCGAAACTTTGCCTTAAAATGAGAAAGCGAATACCCCGTCAGCCGGGCAAGCGTCTCCAGCGGGAGCGGCTCGGCAATATTTTCGTGTATGTATTGCAGCGCGTTTTGGATGTTTGAGTTTTCGCGCGAGCGCAGCGTCGTCTGTGTCGGCGGAAACTTCAGAAAGCGATACAGAAAACAGACCAAGTGCATCAGCCCCTCGTCGCGCTCCTGCTGATCGAACGTGCTGAACCGGTCAAACGCTTCGCGCAGGAAAGACAAATCCTCCGGATTCATGCGCAGATGGCGGTTCTGCAGCCCCGCAATCCGCCGGCACAGCTCGCGTCCCTTCCGGGCGTTCAGCCCGAGAAAATCATCCTTCTCCTCCAGATTCAGCTGAATGGCATACGCCTCGCACGGCGACTGGCGCGCGTTGCTTCCGGTGGAATGGTACTCCCCCGGAAACACCACGAACGCCTCTCCGCCGATGTAGTGGTGATCCTCCACGCGGCCGTCGAGCACAAGGCGGTTGTCGCGGCTTCCCTTGACGACGCAGTAAATCTCCACCGTATTCCTGTGATAGTGCATCGCCGTGGGCGATTCGGAAGAAAGAATTTTCAGGTGCGTAAAGTTCATCAGCCCGCTGACGCCATGCACGTCGCGCGTGATGATTTTTCTGCCCTCGTCCCAGCGGAATTCGTCAATCTGCTCGACCGGCGTCTCTCTCTGCACGTTCACGCTTCTTCCCCTCCGTCCGTCGATGCTAAATCGGCGCAAAAAATTACAAATTCGTATGACGGATAAATTTAGATGCAATTCTCTTTCAGCGCTATTATAATAAATGTAAACGTTCAATTCAAGGAGTTTTCGATAAAATATCACCGACGATTCCATCAAAGGAGCAATACTTATGAAGACGATTGCAAACGGCGTCTGGCCCGTAATGATCACCCCGTTTACCGCCGACAACAAAATCGATTACGACGCCGTGCTTCGCATCATCGAATGGTACGACAAGCAGGGCGTGACCGGCATTTTCGCCGTCTGCCAGTCGAGCGAAATGTTCTTCCTCTCCAAAGAGGAGCGCTATCAACTCGCCAAATTCGTGATTGACAACACGCCCAAGCACATCGGCGTCGTCGTCTCCGGCCACGTCGCCGAAAGCGTTGAGGATCAGATTCGCGAAGCGCAGGCCATTGTGGATGCCGGCGCGGACTCTTACGTTTTCATCTCCAACCAGTTCGCGCGCGAAAACGAGGGCGACGGCGTCGCCATGAAGCGCATCGAATACCTCATCAGCCACATCGAAGCCGATTCCTTCGGCGTGTACGAATGCCCCGCGCCCTACAAGCGCCTGCTCTCGCCCGAAATGCTGCGCTGGATGGCCGAAACCGGCAAGTTCGCCTTCCTCAAGGATACCTGCTGCGACCTCGACCAGCTCAAGGCGAAGTGCGATGCGGTGCGCGGCACAAACCTGAAAATTTTCAACGCCAACGCGGCCACGCTGCTTGAATCGCTCAAGATGGGCTGCGCAGGCTATTCCGGCGTCATGGCCAACTTCCACGCCGGGCTGTATGCGTGGCTGTGCGCCAACTACGAAAAAGAACCCGAGCGCGCGCAGAAAATGATGAACTTCCTCGGCGCGGCTTCGATGACCGAATGCCAGGTCTATCCCGTCAACGCGAAATATCACATGAACCTCATCGGCGTGCCGATGGAGCTGACGACCCGCATGAAGGATCCGGCTCTGCTCACCGGCAGCAAGCGCCTCGAAATCGAACAGTTCTGCGCGTGCGAAGAACTGTTCCGCAAGCATTTCTTTGAGGCGTAAGCCGTCGATTCCCCTTGTTCAAATAACCGTAAGGTTATTCATGAAATAATTTCAAGGAGGTACATCTCAATGAAAAAGCTTCTCTCTGTCCTGCTGGTCGTCATGATGATGCTTGGCGTCGCCATGGCTGAAGAACCCGCCGTCGTCAAGACCGGTGAATACGACGCTTCCGGCGACCCCGCCGTCGAGCTGATCTTCACCTCCGTTTCCGTCACCGGCGACTCCCACACCACCGCGATGACCGCGTTCGCCGACGCCGTGAAGGAACTCTCCGGCGGCTCCGTCGTTTGCAGAACCTATGCCGACGGCACCCTGTTCTCCTCCGAGAACGAGCTGGACGCGCTGCTGTCCGGTCAGGCCGATCTGGCCTACGTCTCCTTCCCCACGCTCTCCACGCAGGCCAACCTTGAATGGTGCGCCATGGTGAACTCGGGCTACTTCTGGCAGTCCTACGAGCACATGACCGAAACGCTGAACAACAGCGAAGTCGGCGAAAAGGTGTTTGCGCAGATCAGCGAATACACCAACCTCATCCCGCTCAACGCGATGTATCTGGGCGTGCGCGTCATCAACACCCGCGCTCATGCCGTCAACAGCTATGACGACATGAAGGGCGTGCTCCTTCGTATGCCCGGCTCCGAAGCGTGGCAGAATCTTGGTTCCGCGCTGGGTGCGAACCCCACGCCGATGTCCTTCTCCGAGCTGTACACCGCGCTGAGCACCGGCGCCGTCGATGCGCAGGATAACCCGCTGCCCACCGATATCTCCGCGAAGTTCTACGAGGTTGCTCCCTACATCGCCATGACCAACCACGTGGTCGACTCCATCATTCCCTGCATCAACGCCGATCGCTGGAACAGCATGACCGACGCGCAGAAGCAGGCCGTGACCGACGCGATGACCTACGCCAAGGACGTCAATGACACGCTGCGCATCGAATCCGAGAACGAAGCCATTGCCTTCCTCGAGTCTCAGGGCTGCACCGTGACCTATCCCGACGTCGCTGACTTCAGCGCGCATGTCCACGCCTACTACGATGCGCATCCCGAGCAGACTTCCGTGTGGGATATGGATCTGTACAACGAGATTCAGGCGCTCGCAAAGTAATCATTTACGCAAGTTCATTCTGCCGGAGATGGATTCAAATGAATCCATCTCCGCGTCTTGCACATAAGACGCTGCACTGTCCAACCAAATTCAAGGGGGAACAGTAAAAAATGACCGCATTTTTGATTGTTATGGGGCTGCTGCTGATTGCCGCCATGTTCGCGTTTCCGAAGGCGAAAATCCCCGGAAAGATCATGACGACGCTCAGCGAAGGCATTCCCATGGTGGCCTTCTGCGTCGTGTTCATCACGTTTATGATCACGATCGTCTCGCGCTACGTCCTGCGCGTGGCCGTGCCGTGGACATATGAAATCTCCATTCTTGGCTATATGTACTGCATGTTCTTTGGCAGCGGCATCGCCATCACGCGCGAAGAACACGTCTGCTTCAGCCTTCTGTATGACAAACTGAATCCGCTTGGCCGCATGATCAGCAAGCTCCTCTACAACGCGCTTCTTATCGCACTGATTTGCGTCGCTTTCGTGCCCAGCGCCAAGAGCATTCTGAACATGAAGCAGATCACTGGCATTCTCAAGATGCCCTACAAGTACATCTTCCTTCCGTTCCTGTGGATGCTCGCCGAATGCGCCGTGCGCTCGGCCGTGTACGCAGTCGATTCCGTGAAGGAATACATCGCCATTAAGAAGGGCGAAATTGAAGAAAAGGGGGCGGAGGCGTGAACTGGACCGTATTTGCAGTCTTTGCAACGATGGTCGTGTGCTTTCTGATCCGCATGCCCATCAGCTTCTCCATGCTTTGCTCTTCCATTGTGTATTTTCTGGTTGAAGCGCCCGCGCAGATGGGACAGGTCGGCACCGTGCTGGTCGGCAATATGTTTGCCAACTACACCATGCTCGCCGCGCCGCTGTTCATCTTCATGGCGAACGTGCTCAATGAGGCGGACATCACCGACCGGCTGTTCGCCTTCTGCAACGGTCTTCTCGGCCGCCTTCGCGGCGGCTCCGCGCAGGTGAACGTGTTCATTTCGCTCATCTTCTCCGGCATGACCGGTTCCGCCATTGCCGACGCTTCCGGCATCGGCGTGATGGAAATCGAGCAGATGAAGTCCGAAGGCTATGACGCCGCTTTCTCCTGCGCGATCACGGCCGCCTCGGCCACCATTGGCCCGATCTTCCCGCCGTCGATTCCCATGGTTGTCTATGCCATGCTCTCCGGCGCGTCCGTCGGAAAGCTGTTCATGGGCGGCATGGTGCCCGGCGTGCTGCTGGCCATCCTGCTGATGATCTACTGCTTCTTCATCTCCCGCAAGCGCAACTACCCCGCCGGCGTGAAGATGAGCCTGCGCCAGTTCGGCAAGGCCACGCTGGTCGCGACGCCCGCGCTTTTCACGGTTGTGCTGCTGCTCGGCGGCATCTACACCGGCATCTGCACGCCGACTGAGGCCGGCGCGCTCGCCTCCGCCTGGGCGCTGCTGATCGCGTTTGTGGTGTATCGCTCGATGGGCCTCGAAAAGCTGCTTGGCGTCATCAAGAAGACGGCCGCCAACACCGCCACGCTGGCGCTGCTGACCGGCACCTCGCTGCTTTTCAGCTTCGTCATCAGCCGCGAGCAGATCGCCATTCACATCGCCCAATTCGTCGTCGGCCTGACCGACAACAAGTATCTCTTCTTGTTCGTTATCAACATCATCTTCCTCTTCCTCGGCTGCGTGATGGACGTTTCCACCATCCAGTACGTGTTCGTACCCATGGTGCTGCCGCTCGTGCGCGCCTTCGGCATCGATCTGGTGCATTTCGGCGTCGTCATCTGCCTGAACATGATGATCGGCCTGTCCACGCCGCCTTTCGGCATGGTACTGTTCATCGTTACGGCAATCGGCAAAACGAAAATGGCCAGCGTCATCAAGGAAATCCTGCCAATGGTCGCCCTGATGATCCTGCTGCTGTTTGCCTGCACCTACATCCCAGATATCGTTATGTTCATCCCGAACACAATGGGCTGAGCTCTGGCGGCTTATGGCGGCGGACGTTTGTCCTCCGCCATTGTTCTTTCTTGCGGCAAATGTGAAGGAATTTGCAGCTGCGAGGCGAATTCATCTATGAACTCTCTGGAGGCAAAGCGATATGGCCATTCGTTCCATCACAAAAAAATGCCCGTTCTGCAAAAAGGTCTACGAGCAGCGTTCCATCAGCATTCGAGGGCGACAGATTGCTGAGGAGGACAAATGGCTGTTCGGCTCGCCCGCGCGCATCTGCCCCAACTGCAAGCGCCTGTTCCTTGACAAGGACATGCAGGAGCTTGCCATCACATCCCCGCGCAAGCGCGATAAGGCGATCATCACGGAAGCCTCCTGCAAAATCGCGCTGATGGGGCTGATCCTCTGCGCGCTGATACGGCTGACCGGTCAGGCGACGCTTTCCTATATCTGCGGCGCGTTCGGCGCGCTGTGGGCGCTCGCCGATCTGGCGCTCTATCCGGTGCGCATGAAGAAGCTCGCGCGCGAGCGGCAGGCATCCGAGAAGCGCCTTTCCGATCCGAGCTACGCGCAGATGCTGAAAAAGGCTGGCTACGCCGTGCCCGAAAAATACCTGCATCCCACCACGGAGGAGGAAATGAAATGATCTTCGACAAAATGGAAAACCTCGCCCAATACAAAGGTTTGGGCGCGAACCTCGATCGGCTGATTGATTTCGTGCTTTCGCACGATTTTAACACCCTGCTCCCCGGCAAAAACGAAATTGACGGCACGAACTGCTGGCTGAACAACAACGTCGCCACGCTCGTCCCGGAAAGCGCCCGCTATGAGCGCCACATGGAGTATATCGACCTGCAAATCCCGCTCGACGAGGGCGAAATCATCACCGTGAAGCCCGTAACCGATCTAGAATGGCCGCCCTTCGACACGGAAACGGCCTTCAGCAACGGCCCGGCCGGCACGCCGCTCGACCTTGTGCCCGGCACGTTCGCCATTTTCTTCCCCGGCGACGCGCACAACTGCAGCATCTCCAAAGCGGGACAGACGCAGGTTCGCAAGCTGGTTGGCAAGGCGAAGGCGTAATCCCATCCGCGCCGCAAGCGCGCGGAGACAAAGGAGAATCCGTGATGCAACACTATCATGGAACGAATGTTCCCGGCATTTCCGTTCTCAAGGCGCAGTCCGGCCTGCATGGTTCCGAAAAGAAAGTCGTCTACCTGACAGACAGCGCGCCTTACGCGCTGTTTTACATCTGGGACGCCGCCAAGCACGGCTGCCGCGACAAGCACGTGACCGGCTGGGTCAAAGATGGAATCGCCTATTACGAGGAGCAGTTTCCGGACCAGCTGAAAGCGTTCTATCAGGGCGCTTGCGGATATTTGTACACGGTACGCAGCAGCACGGCCTGCGCCGTAAAGGGCCGCCCCAATCTGTTTTACAGCGAAACCGACACGCCCGTTTCCGCGGCGACGCAGATTCTCGATGTTTACGCGGCGCTTCTCGACTATGAAGCAAAGGGCGAGCTGGTCGTTCTGCGATATGCCGAGCTGCCCAAAGCGCGGCAGGCGGAGCTGATCGACCTCATTGCATCGGACATCCGGCAAGCCCGCTTTTATGCGGACGATCCCGCAAAGCGCGACTTCATGCAGCGCCATTTCAAATGCGCATGGCAAAAAGCAGTTCAGATGTGAACTGCTTTTTGTATCCCGTCAAGCGCCCGGCCGACGTATCGTCCGACAGACCGTTTTTCGCAATGAACAGCGGGCTGCGCCCTTCAATACAGCTTCCCCTGCACGGTGGCGAGCTGGTTGCCTAGGCCGTTCGGAAAAAAGACGACTTTCGCCCATGTACTTGGTTTGCTCGGTTTTCCCCGGCGCGCTCTTTCGCCCGTGCGCATCCTTTTCCCGATTTCGCTTTGCGGATAGCCGAAAGCGCAAGCTGCGGCTTTCACCGGCTCCAGCCAGTGATTTTTTACAGGGAAGCAAACAACAAAACAGGCAAGACCGCAATCATGCCTGTTTTGTTTTATATACCCTTCATGCGTCGTCATTCAGATGCGCGCACCGAATCACTTCTCCGCGCGCCACACCTTGAACGTGCGGATTTCAAACGGATGCAGCTGCATCTCGATCTGCTCGGCTGCAATCGGCTCGCCCTCGGTCTCCTCCAGCAGGTTGCACGGCGCATACGCCTTCATCGCGAAGCCCGGGCAGAGCGTCGCGCTCGTCCGGCCGCCGCGGCACTCATGCACGCGCACGATCAGACAATCGTCGTCCTCCGCCTTTTTCACCGCGTCGATCATCACATGGCGCGTATCCGCGCGGAACAGCGGCGCGGCCTCCCACGCGGCGTCAGCCGCCGTATGAGCAGGCAGATTCAGCTTCACGGCTTCCTCAATGGTGTCGCCCTGCGCGACCGTTCCCGCGTGCGGCAGCAGCGCGTATGTGAACTCGTGATGCCCCATGTCCGCTTCCGTGTCCGGATATTTTCCGCTCTTGAGCAGCGTGACGCGCATCACGTTGTCGTGCGTGCTGTGGCCGTATTTGCAGTCGTTGAGCAGGCTCACGCCGTAGCCCTCCTCGGACAGGTCGGCCCACTTGTGCGCAACGACCTCGAAGCGCGCCCAGTCCCAGCTGGTGTTGAAATGCGTCGGGCGCTCCACATGGCCGTACTGGATGTCGTAGGTGGCCTTCGTCGAACGAACGGCCACCGGGAACGCAGCCTTCAGCAGGCGGCGGCTCTCATGCCAGTCGGCGCGCGTAACGAAATCGATGCGGCGGCTATCGGCATGGAAAACAACATCCTGCTCAAACGCGGAGTGCCTGTACGTATAGCGGAAGCGCAGCGTCAGCCGCAGCGCGCCCTGCGCGACCACCTCAGGCTTGCCGCAGAGCACGGCCTCCTCGTGCTTGAAAATGTGGAAAATGTCCACGTCCCAGTTTTCAAAGTTGATCGGCTTGTCCTCGTAAATCTCCAGCACGTTGGCGCGCGCGCCTTCCGCGAGCACCTCGCGCCCGTTCTCGCAGTCGAACAGCCGGACGATATTGCCCTTCTCGTTCCAGCGCACGGAATAGTGCGGCGTTTCCAGCGTGCGGGCGTTCGCGTCGTAGCGGAACGGCGAAGCCGTTTCTTCGCACGCCGCCTCCTCAAAGCGGATCGTCCGCGCGCTCAGCGCAGGCAGTTCAATTTCCACAAGGTAGCCGTTTTCGACGCGCTGCGCGCGAAGCGGGCTGCCGTCCGCCGTCGTGAAGCGGCCGCCGCGCGTCTGCGCAAGGAACACTTCTTCCGTGCGGTCAAAGCTGCCGAAATTCCACACGGCGTAATGGTTCTCCGCGGGCTGCGCCAGCACCGTGAGCGCATTGTGCGCAAGGCTCCTGAGCGTCTGCGCCGCCTCGCCGTACTCCTTATGGCAATCCTCATACACCTCATGGATGGACGAGCCGGGGATGATATCGTGGAACTGGTTGCGCAGAATCGTCTGCCACGTCGCCACGAGCGCGTCCTGTTCATAGACGCCGCCCGCCAGCATCGCCTGCGCGGACAGCCACTCGGTTTCAGCCAGCGCAAACTCCATCCGGCGGTTTATCCGCTTGTTCCATGCCTGCGACGTATACGTTCCGCGGTGATATTCCAGATACAGCTCGCCATCCCACGTGGCGACATACTGATCTGTGTCCGCAATCCGCTCGTTCACCCGGCGGAAGAAATCTCCCGCACGCGTGGGCTTCACGTTCGGCAGGCCGGGCATCGCGTCCATTGCGCGGCGCATTTTCAGCATTTCGCGGTTCACGCCGCCGCCGCCGTCGCCGTAGCCGTAGGAAATCAGCGTCTCGTTCGAGAGGTTCTTGTCGTGGAATTTCACCCAGCTGCCCAGCACGCTGTGCGGCGTGAGCATTCCGTTGTAGCTGGCAAAGCGGCTGTCAATCGGATGCCCTTCCTCGGGCGTGGTGATGAAATACGCCGTCACCTCGCTGCCGTCCATGCCGCGCCACTTGAACAGATCGTGCGGAATGGAGTTGAACTGATTCCAGCTGATCTTCGTCGTCATGAAGGTGTGGATGCCCACGCCGTTGAGAATCTGCGGAAGCGCCCAGCTATAGCCGAACACGTCTGGCAGCCACAGGTATTCGCACCGGCGGCCGAACTCCTTCTGGAACAGGCGCATCCCGTAGAGGAACTGGCGCGTCAGCGCTTCGCCGGAAGAAATGTTGCAGTCCGCTTCCAGCCACATGCCGCCGTCCGTCTCCCAGCGCCCCTCGGCGACGCGCTGCTTCATCTGCTCATAAATTTCCGGGCAGTCGTTCTTGATGTACTGATAAAGCTGCGGCTGCGATTGCAGGAAAATATACTCGTCAAACTCGTTCATCAGCCGCAGGACGGTCGAAAACGAGCGCTGCGCCTTCTCGCGCGTGTGCTTGAGCCGCCAGAGCCACGCCACGTCGATGTGCGTATGCCCCACGACGCTGACAGTCACGTCGGCCTGCTTGCCAATCGCTGCAATTTCCGCCCGGAACGCCGCCAAAGCGCCGTCCACGCAGCCGTAGAAGCAATCGTCGTCCCAGTCGATCATCGCGAGCGAGCGTTCCAGCGCGCGCGTCAGCGCATGCTTCACAGCGTTTGCATCGTCCAGCAGGCGGATGGTCTGAATCGCCGCCCGCGCCAGATAATACAGTTCGTCCGTCGCAAGGTGCAGATAGCCGACCTGCGCCCGACGAATGCGATGGCGGAACTCGCGCTTCGGCCCGCCGCCTTCCAGCCCCGTCCACAGCAGGAACGTCAGCTCCGCCTCCTGCCCGGCAAGGCGCTCAAAATTCACGTCGTTATGGTTTGTGTCCACGCCCTGATAGGGATGCCCGTCCACATACAGCAATGATTCAAACCCGCTGTTGCTGCCCGCGCCCGTGTCGCCGAAATCAAACAGGCCGTAAACCTCGCAGCCGTCGCGATGCGCGGGAAGGGCGACGCGCTTGCGCGCCCAGAGATAACGGTCGCGCCCGCGGAATTCATCGCCAATGGAAAGCGGCTCTCCCTCGATGCGCTCAGGCAGCCCGTGATACGTCTCGTCCACGCCCAGATTGCCGGGCATTGCGGTCAGCGGCGCAATGGAAACCATGTCTGTAAAACGGAATTCCCCCAACTCCTGCACTCGGCTCTCCAGCTTGTCCGTCGTCAGAAACATCTCTTTTGTCTCAATCATACATCCAAATCCCTTCATTCTCATTTTGTCAGAAACACCAAACAAAATAACCCGTTATAAATATATTTCTATTTCGACACAGTATATGCTTTTCCTTTTTGCAGCGCGGCTGCAAAAAACTTTTTTGCCGTGCGATTTCACAATCATGCCTTGATTGCGTCGCCCGGTTCAGGCAAATTCGGCTGTCAGCACGCGGCTTGCGCCGTATTCGTCCACCCATGCGGCGGCGGTTGAAACGAGCGCGCCGGTTTCGTCGCGCCAGCCGGCGAACGCACGTCCCTCCTGCGGGTAGGCGTAATAGCTCTGCTGCCACTCGCCGGTTTCCTTCCATTGCGCATTATAGACGGGATTGAATTTCAGGCCGACAAAGCCGCCGGAACCGGCGGTGATAACAAGCGGCGCGCCGTCGCTGCGCTGCGGTGCAAGGGCGCGGATTTCGCGCATGGGGTTTCCCGTTGCGTTCAGGTGGCGCAGCAGCGGGCAGCGCGTGGCGTCCAGCACGGAGATGCGGTTATTGTGGCAGTAGAAATATTTGAGCTTTGGATTGTGCGTGAGGTCAATTTCCGTGAACGCATTGTCGTTGATATACAGCTCGACCAGCTCGGCGTTCTGCGAAACGTCCAGCGCCGTCAGGCGGTTCTTGCCGACGTCGATGCCCTGACAGACCGGCAGCCCGCGCGGATCAAGCGCGGAAATCTGGTTGTTCTGCAAGCCAAGAATGCGCATGGACGCCATTTCGCCGAGCGTGACGGACTGAACGCGGTTGTTGTACAGGTCAAGGAAGACCATGTCGCTGCATCCGGAAAGATCGAGATGTCCGAACAGGTCGCAGCCGCGCAGGTAAATCTCAAAGCTCTGCAGCGGGTAAACGTCCTCATTGAAAATATGAATGCCCAACCCGATGAGCCGATCGTCTTTCACCACCATGCCGACGGGATATTCACAAGGGGCACAGGGCGCGTCTGCATCCTCAAAGCTCCTGTCTTTGGAAGTGGTGGCGATGCGGCGGATCACCTTGGAACGCGAAGCCGCCTTCTCGAAATTGGAAACGCCGTTTTCGTCCTTTTCGCCGTAAAAGGCGAGAAGCTGCCTTTTCTGCTGCTCGTTCATGATGCTTCGTTCCTTTCGCGCGGACGCGCCGCGAAAATATTGCCGTGCAATGATTATAACATCCGCGCGCAGCGCGGACAAGGCGCGCGGAAAAAACGAAAAATTCCGCCAATTTTTCAGGATACATGTTTACAAACGAAGCGGGTTATGATAAAATGACGGTTGCGTGTACCGCGCGCCCGGATGTGCGTCTCTCCAGCGGCTTCCTGGCCTGCGGCTTATGCAATTACGCCCAAAGAGGCGAAGGAGGAAACACAATGGATACCAACAAGAAACTCGAAATCATCGAAAAGTACAAGCGGCACGACGGCGACACCGGCTCCCCCGAGGTTCAGGTTGCTCTGCTCACCGAGCGCATCAATCACCTCAACGAGCATCTCGCCACCCACAAGAAGGACTTCCACAGCCGCCGTGGTCTGCTGCTGATGGTCGGTCAGCGCCGCAACATGCTGAACTACCTCAAATCCAAGGACATTGAGCGCTACCGCGCCCTGATCGCTGCTCTGAACCTGCGCAAATAAAGATTGGAGTGCGGAATGGAAAAAAAGGTTTATTCAATCCAGTACGGCGCGGCCGAACTGTCGCTTGACTTCGGCAAATACGCGCAGCAGGCGGGCGGCTCGGTTCTGGTTCGCTATGGCGACACCGCCGTGCTCGTCTGTGCCACGATGAGCGACAAGCCGCGTGATGGCATCGACTTCTTCCCGCTCAGCTGCGACTTTGAAGAGAAGCTGTACTCCGTGGGCAAAATCCCCGGCGGCTTCATTAAGCGCGAAGGCCGCCCGACCGAGAAGGCCACGCTGACCTCCCGCCTGATCGACCGTCCGCTGCGCCCGCTGTTCCCCAAGGGAATGCGCAACGACGTGCAGGTGGTTGCCACCGTGCTTTCCGTGGATACGAACCTTCCTCCGGAAGTTCCGGCCATGATCGGCGCAAGCGCCGCTTTGATGGCTTCCAACATTCCGTTCGGCGGTCCGATCGGCGCGGCTCAGGTGGGCCTGGTGGACGGCGAGCTCGTCCTCAACCCCAACGACGAGCAGCGTGAAAAGAGCGACCTGCATCTTACCGTCGCCGGCACGAAGGACGCCGTGATGATGGTCGAAGCGGGCGCGAACGAAATTTCCGAGGAAACCATGCTCAAGGCGATCCTCTTCGCCCATGAGCAGATCAAGCCCATCGTTGCCCTGCAGGAACAGATCGCTGCCGAAATCGGCAAGGAAAAGAGCGAAGTGTTCATGCAGGTCACCGGCGAGGATGTGGACGCCGCCGTGCGCGAATACGCGTTCGAGCGCAGCAAGTGGATCTTTGAAACCTTCGACCGCCACGAGCGTCAGGCGCGCGAGGAGCAGGTCAAGAAGGAAACGCTTGAGCATTTTGCCGAGCAGTTTGAAGGCCGCGAGCAGGAAGTCTGCGATTCGCTGTACTACATCAACAAAGAAATCATGCGCTCCCGCATTCTTTCCGAGGGCGTTCGCCCCGACGGCCGCGCGCTGACCGAAGTGCGCCCCATCTGGAGCGAGGTTGGCGTTCTGCCGCGTCCGCACGGCTCCGCCGTGTTCACCCGTGGTGAAACGCAGGTGATGACCATCGCCACGCTGGGCGCGATGGGTGAAGTGCAGATCCTCGACGGCATCACCAACGAGGAAACCAAGCGCTACATGCATCACTACAACATGCCGCCGTATTCCACCGGTGAAGCCGGCCGCATGAAGAGCCCCGGCCGCCGCGAAATCGGTCACGGCGCGCTGGCAGAGCGCGCTCTGCTTCCGATGATTCCTTCGGAAGAGGAGTTCCCCTATGCCATTCGTCTGGTGAGCGAAGTGCTCTCCTCCAACGGCTCCACGTCTCAGGCTTCTGTCTGCGGCAGCACGCTGGCGCTGATGGATGCGGGCGTGCCGATCAAGGCGCCGGTTGCCGGCGTTGCGATGGGCCTGATCAAGGACGCGCAGAGCGACAAGGTCTGCGTGCTCACCGACATTCAGGGTCTTGAGGACTTCCTCGGCGACATGGACTTCAAGGTCGCCGGCACGATGAACGGCATCACCGCCATTCAGATGGATATCAAGATCAAGGGCATCGACGAAGCGATCCTCCGCCAGGCGCTTGCGCAGGCGCTGGAAGGCCGTCTGCACATTCTGGGCAAGATGCTCGAAACGCTGCCGCAGCCGCGCGAAAGCCTGAGCCAGTATGCGCCCAAGATCATCCGCTTCACCATCAACCCGGACAAGATCCGCGAGGTCATTGGACCCGGCGGAAAGATGATCAACAAGATCATCGACGAGTGCGGCGGCGTGAAGATCGACATCGAAGACGACGGCCGCGTCTACATCGCGACGCCTGACGACGCCATGGCTCAGAAGGCCAAGCGCATCATCGAAGGCATCGCTAAGGACGTTGAAGTCGGCGACGTGTTCACCGGCAAGGTCGCGCGCATCATGAGCTTCGGCGTGTTCGTTGAGTTTGCGCCTGGCAAGGACGGCATGATCCACATCTCCAAGCTCGCCAACGAGCGCGTGGAGAAGTGCGAGGATGTCGTGAAGATCGGCGACGAGTTGGAAGTCCGCGTTGCGGAAATCGACAGCCAAGGCCGTATCAACCTTGTGCGCAACGATATTGTGTACGACAACAACGAGCCCGTGCGTCGTCCCCCGATGGGCAACCGCGGAGGCCGTCCGCCGATGCGTCGGCCGCGCAGCTGAGTTTGACCTGATACAAAAGGGCGGGAGAGTTTTCCCGCCCTTTTCTCAATGAGACGCATTCCGGAGTTCCAAGGCGGCGCTTGCGCCGCAAAAATAAAGGAGAAGTTTATCATGCTCGATCAGTTTACGCTGAAAAACGGCCTGCGCGTCGTTGCTGAAAAGCTGCCGCATTTCCGCTCGGTTTCGGTCGGCGTGTGGGTCAAGGCCGGTTCCATGGACGAAACGCCGGAGGAGGGCGGGCTTTCGCATTTCATCGAGCATATGCTCTTTAAGGGCACGCAGCGGCGCACCGCGCGGCAGATTGCCGAGGAAATGGACGCGATTGGCGGCCAGATCAACGCGTTTACGAGCAAGGAATGCACCTGCTATTACGCGAAGGTGACGGACGATCAGCTGCCCGTGGCGATGGACGTGCTGTGCGACATGCTGCGCAATGCCGCCTTCGACGCCGCGGAGCTGGACAAGGAGCGCGGCGTGGTGCTTGAGGAAATCGCCATGACGGAGGATTCGCCAGAGGATCTCGTTCATGAACTGCTCGGGCAGGCGGCGCTCGACGGCAACCCGCTTGCAAGGCCGATTCTCGGCACGGAGGAGCTGATTTCCAGCTACACGCGCGATGACCTTGCGCGCTATCGCGCGAAGCATTACACGCCCGAAACCGTCGTTCTGGCGGTGGCGGGCAACTATGACTTGCAGCGCCTGAAGGAGCTTGCCGAGCGCTATCTCGGCGATTGGCAGACGGAGAAGGCGCCCGAGCGCAAGCTCTGGGGGCAGACGTTCGTGCCCGCGCTCGCGCGCAAGGAAAAGGACATCGAGCAGATTCACCTGTGCGCGGCGTTCCCGGGCGTGCCGCTCGGCTCGGACGACGTATACCCGCTGAGCGTGCTGAACAATCTTTTCGGCGGCGGCATGAGCTCGCGGCTTTTCCAGCGCGTGCGCGAGGAAAGCGGTCTGGCATACACGGTGTACAGCATGCCCGCGTCGTTCCCGGGATGCGGCATGGTGGCGCTTTACGCCGGGACAAGCCCGCAGCACGCGGAGCCGGTGATGCGGCTGATTCGCGAGGAAACGGAACGGCTGCTCGCGGACGGCATCACGGAGGAGGAGTTCGTCAAGGCGCGGCAGCAGCTGCGCGGCGGCTTCATTCTCGGGCAGGACAGCGTGTCGAGCCACATGAGCTCGATCGGCCGCGGTTTGCTGCTGCTGCCGCACATCAACAGCGAAGACGAAGTGCTGGCAAAAATTGACGCCGTAACCATGGAGGATACAATGCGCGTGGCGCGTTCGATCTTTGGCGACGAAAACGCCGCTTCGGTGGTCGGCCGCGGCGCGAACGCAGTTGCGGAGGAGGTGCTCCTTTGGAAGAAATGAAGGATCGGCTTGAGACCATCTTCACGATGCAGAAAGCGCTGAACGACGATATCATTGCGCGGCGCGGTCTGGAAGGAATCCCCGACGAGGTGTGGATTCAGCGGCAGATGCTCGCCATGCTTTCCGAGATGGCCGAGGTGCTCGACGAAGTGAATTTCAAATGGTGGAAGAACCCGAAGCCCATCGATCACGACGCGCTTTGCGAGGAGCTGGTGGACGTGCTGCACTTTTATGTCAGCATGTGCCTGCGTGCGGGGATGGATGCGGAGGATCTCTATCGCCGGTATCTCGCAAAGAACGAAGAAAACTTCCGCCGCCAGCAGGGTCTTTCCGAAAAGAAAGGCTACGAAGCCCCGCGGACGGCTGCGGAATCGTCCAAGTAACCGCCTGCGTTGATTCATTTTTCTGAATATAAAAAACGTCCTCGCGCGCCGCAGCTGATTCACTGCAATGTGCGAGGGCTTTTTTATTGTCTTTGCCGCGGCATGGAAACGCGCTGGCAAAGCATTGCATCA
>CAZKJW010000017.1:0-30688 GCA_964553125.1 uncultured Oscillospiraceae bacterium | reverse complement strand
GGGTCGTTCACGAAAACATGCGTTACCGCGCCGATCAGCTTCCCGTCCTGAATGATGGGGCTGCCGCTCATCCCCTGAACAATGCCGCCTGTTTTTTCAAGCAGTTCCGGATCCGTTACGCGCAGCGTCATGCTCTTTTGCAGCGCTTTGTCCTGCTGCGAAACGCGCGTTATCTCAACTTCATATTCGTGTATTCCGCTCTCGTCAAGCGTTGTCAGGATTGTTGCGGGGCCGGTGTGAACCGTCGCCTTCGAGCCGATCGGCAGGCCCTCCGGATAAAGCGGATTCACGATCGCCTCGTTCGCTTTGCCGAAAATGCCGACCTGCGTGTTTTTGCGGATATCGCCAAGCTCTGCGCGATCGCGCAGAAAAGTTCCCTGCAACTCGCCGGGGTTTCCGCGTTCGCCTTTGCGGATGCCAACCACCGTTGAGCGCATCAGGACGCCGTCGCGAATCGGCAGGATTACATCCGTGTCCAGATCGGTGATTGCATGGCCGAGCGCGCCGTAATTACCCGTTTGCGGGTCATAAAAGCTGAGCGTTCCAACGCCCGCCGTGCTGTCGCGCACCCACAGTCCGAGCCGGTACCGGCCGTCGATCGAATCCCGGATCGGCACCAGCATCGTTTCTTTTTCTACCCCGTTGCGTGAGAATCGCACGCTCAGCGGTGCGTTTCCGCTTTGCGAGACGAGTTCGCTTAAATGGGCGGCGCTTTGCGCCTTCATTCCCCCAATCTCCTCGATGACGTCGCCTGCGCGAAGTCCCGCAGCCCGCGCGGGGCTGTCCGCATCGGTCATGCCCGATATTCCAACCACCAGCACGCCCTGCGTGTTCATTGCCGCGCCGATGTTTTCGCCGCCGGGATACAGCACGCGTTCTTCCTTCACGTGCATTTCAATCTTCTTGACAGGAAGGCCGAACAGCGAAACCGTCAGCTGCGACGTATTCTGTTTTTCGCCGATCACGCCGAGGACCTTGTCCGATGAGGACAGCACCTGCGCGGCCTCGTCGTTTGCGGCGAGCGAATACGGCCACTGTACCGCAAGGCGGCATAGTTCTCCTGCGCGCATTTCCACCGAATCCGGCAGCGCGGCGACGGCCTGCGTTTGCGGCGCGTAGTTTCCGGCAACAATCAGCGCGGAAAGCAGCACGCCGACCCATTTTTTCATTCTTTTCACGCCATTCATGAAAGCGCCTCCTGCTGTTTTCTGCAAATAGAATTGTGTTTCCGGCGCAAAACTATACTGGCGCAAAAAGGAAACGCCGCCCCGACAGCGGGACGGCGCGCAGCTTTTGTGTAAGCGCAGATCCGTTTCTTTTGTATAAATTTCGTCAAAAGCAATTCATGGAACTGAATGCGCTTTCATACCGACGGTCGGTCTGTTTATTTGACGGGAATCCAGCAGTTTTCCGGCACAATCGGAGCCGGGGCGGCCCACGAAAGCTGCCATTTCGGCATCTCAAAACAGCCGTTGGAAGTGCTGCCGCTCACAGTCGGGAGTTCCGTGGCGGGCGTCATGACGGAAGCATCGAACACCGGTTCGGCTTCTTCCTTTTTGATATTCGGCTTCACGGCCATCGCGCTGCCAAAGGCGATGTACTCGCTCTTCATGTAGCCGGTTTTTCCGTCCACGGAGACCTTGCACCATGTGGGCTGATAATCGAGAATCGTCACAGGCGTTCCGCTGGCGTACTTTCCAAGCGAATCCGCGCAAACGCTCGCATACGTACGAAGGTTCAGCCGGCCGCCGCGGTACGTGCGAACATAGGCGTTGCCCTTGCAGCTCATAGCCGAATCGTTCCCGGTTTTTACGAAGTAGGAATGCATGTAGCCGGTTTTTCCGCAGATGTTCACGGCATACCAGTCGCCTTCGCGTCCGATAATTTCCACCTTTGTGCCGAGGCTGATCCGTGCAAGGATCTTGCCGAAATATGCGGGATGCTCACGCAGGTTGACATAGCTGCCGCCGTTTAGATTGCGAACAACGCCGCTCACTGCCTTGTCGGCTGCAAATGCCGGCATGGCTGCAAGCAGCATTGCTGCCGCCAGCATCACGCAAAGAAAGCTTTTGTACATCAGGGGCGAACGGGTTTTCCTCATGGAACAAACCTCCTTTCATAGCGGATTGTTTCCGCATTATGTTGGACGTTCCATTCGCGCCGAAAGTTCCCTAATTTGATTATTATTTCATATCCAATATTTACCAGTTGTACAGTGCCGTTCCATTTCCTGTATTGCTCCGCAACAGAAAAAGACGGCACTCAGCCGAAGCTGAATGCCGTCTGCGAACCGAAGTTTTCTTGTCTTAGAGAATGTACTTATCCTTTTCCTTGGGCTGCGTCGCCATTTCGTCGCGCTTCTTGGCGAACTTCTCGGCCGGATGACCCAGCACCGCGAACGACGCGAGCTTCGACTCCTCAACGCCGGGCTGGTTGAACGCATCGATATCGAGGAATTCGCCCATATAAGCCGTCGTCATTTCGAGGAAGTAAAGCAGCTGACCGATCGTATTGGCGTTCACCTCATGGAGCGTGATCGTCTGGCTCATGCGGCCGGCGCGATAGAGCGCATATTCAGTGCCGACGCGTTCCGCCTGAATGAGCTGGTTGTGCGTCTTGCCGCCGAGGAACGCCACATCAGGAATCTCCTCGCATCCGTTCGGAATCTTCGTTTCAGCGCGATAATTCTCAACCTTCAGGAACGTCACGACCTTGTCGTACGGGCCTTCGGTGTAGAGCTGCAGCTGAGAATGCTGATCCGTTACGCCAAGCGATTTTACAGGCGTCTGGCCCACGTTCACGGCCATTCCCTTGCGCGTGACGTTCTTGCCAAGGCTCTCCGCCCACAGCTGGCAGAACCAGTCGGCGATATAGCGCAGGCTGTCGGCGTAAGGCATCATTACATGAACGTTGATTCCCATTTCTTCCGAGCAGATATACTGCAGCGTGGCTTCCAGCAGCGCGGGGTTCTTCCACACGTCGGAAGACTTGCATGCTTCATCCATCATCGCAGCGCCCTTGAGCATCGCGCGGATGTCAATGCCGCAGACAGCAGCGGCCAGCAGACCGACCGGGCTCATTTCGGAGAAACGTCCGCCCACGCCGTTGGGGATGACGAAGGATTCAAAGCCTTCGCTCTTGACGAGCTTGATGAGATTTCCGCGGCTTTCATCCGTCGTGGCAATGATATGCTCCTGCCAGCCCTCGCCCACTTCGCGCTTGAGCAGGTCGGACACGATCAGATACTGGCTCATCGTCTCAGCCGTTGCGCCCGACTTCGTGATCACGTTGAAGCACGTCGTCTTCGGGTCGATTACGTCAAGCAGCGCAGCCATGCGCTCCGGATCAACGTTGTCTTCCACATAAAGCCGCGGGCCGTTGCGCTTCGCCTTGGGCAACTCGTTGTAGTGAAGATGATTCAGCGCCTGCTGAATGGCGATCGGGCCGAGCGCCGAGCCGCCGATTCCCAGCACGACGAATGCGTCAAACTTCTCGCGGACATGTTCCGCCACTTTCAGCAGCTTCTCAACAACCGCTTCCTGATTGTACGGCAGCTCCGTCCAGCCAAGCATTCCGGTACCGCGCTTGGCCGTAACATTTTCCTGCGCACGCTTGGCGAATACGGCAAGCGCATCCACTTCAGCCGGGTTCACGCCGCACTGCAGACCAAGCATGTCCGCCATCATGTGGTTTACATCCAACCTGATAAGTTTGTCTTCCATGAGAAATCTCCCTTTCTTCAGGTCTTTAACGGAAAGCTGGATGGCAGAAATTTCCGCCATCCAGTCGCCTCATTTTGATGGAGACGCACGGCTTTTTTCTCCGCGCCCCGCGCGGAAAAATCAAAGCCGTCGCTCCGTTGGTTCGTTATTCAGCGTCCTTTTCGATGCGAATCTGTTCCTCAACCGTCTGGTTGGTGACGGGCGTGTAGCCCGGCAGCGGAACGATCTTTTCGTTGATCGCATCGAGAATCCAGCTCGCCTGCGGGAAGAAGTAGGTTTCAAGCTCGTGAGCGGGCGTGATCCAGTTCTTCGCACCGATGACGACCGGCGGCGCATCGAGCTCGTCGAACGCCATTTCCGTGATGTTGCGGGCCATGTCGTTGAGGAAGCTGCCGCGCTGGCAAGCATCGCTGACCAGCACAATGCGGCCGGTCTTCTTCACGGAAGCGAGCACCTTCTCGTAGTTGAACGGAACGAGCGAACGTGCGTCGATGACCTCGGCCTCCATGCCGTACTTTTCTTTCAGTTCCTTCACGGCGTCAAGCACGCGATAGAGCACCGCGCCGATGGAGAGAATCGTGATGTCCTTGCCTTCGATCTTCACATCCGGATCGCCGAACTCGACGGTGTAGAAGCCTTCCGGCACGCCGCCCTTATGGAACTGCTCGCCTACGTCGTAAATGCGCTGGCTTTCAAGGAACACAACCGGGTCGGTGCCGACGAGCGCCGCGTTCATCAGGCCCTTGGCGTCGTAAGGCGTGGCCGGGAAGGCAACCTTCAGGCCGGGGATGTGCGTGCAGAGGCTGGACCAGTCCTGAGAATGCTGCGCGCCGTACTTGCTGCCGACGGAAAGACGCAGCACCAGCGGCATCTTGATGATGCCGGCGCTCATGGCCTGCCACTTGCTCATCTGGTTGAACACTTCGTCGCCCGCGCGGCCGAGGAAGTCGCAGTACATCAGCTCGGCGATTGCGCGGCCGCCGCACATGCAGTAACCAACGGCGGTGCCGACGATCGCGCCTTCGGAGATCGGCGCGTTGAACAGGCGCTGATACGGAATGGATTCCATCATGCCGCGGGAGACAGCGTATGCGCCGCCCCAGTCGCGCACGTCTTCGCCGTAGAAGCACAGCGTCGGATCCTCGTAGAAGCGCGTCATGATCGCTTCAAAGAGCGCCTCACGGAACTGGAACACCTTGTTCTTGGAAACCGGCTTGCCTTCGGCGTCGAACGCCCAGCGTTCCTTGCGGGCGATGGACTGCACGCGGCTGTTGTCCTCATACTTGGTCAGCACGTCGGGCTGGCGCTCGGGCTCCATGCTCGGACGGACTTCATTGGAATACATGAGGTTGGCGATAATGTTGTGGTTCTTTTCCAGATCGATGCGCGGGCTGATTTCGAGATCAATGGCCTTCTTGTAAGCCTTTTCGATCGCGGCGCCGGCTTCTTCGAGAATGGCTTCGCATTCCGCATCGGTGGCAACGCCGGCTTCGACCAGCTGCTGACGGTAGCTGACCAGCGGATCCTGCGCCATCCACGCGTCGATTTCTTCCTTGGTGCGGTAGTTGTTGCTGTCGGACGGGCTGTGGCCGCTGAAGCGGTACGTCACAACGTCGAGCAGCGCCGGGCCCTTGCGGTCGAGGATCGCCTGCTTCTTGCGCTTGGTCGCGTCGATCACGGCCAGCGGGTTGAAGCCGTCCACGCGCTCGGCGAGCATCTCGCTCGGCGCAATCGCGCCAATGCGCGCGACGTAGTCGTAGCACATCGTTTCGCCGCGGGTCTGACCGCCCATGCCGTAGCTGTTGTTGTAGATGTTGAACAGGATCGGCAGGCCGCCCTTCATTTCGTCGGGCCAGAGCTGCGTGAGCTGATCCATGGCGGCGAAGTTCATCGCTTCCCACACGGGGCCGCAGCCGATCGCGCCGTCGCCGAAGTTGCCGACCACGATGCCGGGCTTGCGGTTGACGCGCTTATACAGCGCCGCGCCGGTCGCGATATCGGCGGAGCCGCCGACGAGCGCGTTGTTCGGATAAATGCCGAAGGGCATGAAGAACGTGTGCATCGAGCCGCCGAGACCAAGGTTGAAGCCGGTTTCACGGCCGAAGATTTCGGAAATGGCGCCATAGAGGAAGAAGTCCATGGCCAGTTCCTTCACGGAGTTCTGTCCGCCTTCGACGCGGCTGAGGATCTTGCCGCCGAAGTATTCGCGCATGATCTGCTCAAGTTCGGCGTCGCCGAGCTTCTCGATGGAGGAGAACGCCTTGGCGAGCAGCTCGCCGTGGCTGCGGTGGCTGCCGAAGCAGAAGTCGTTGGTGTCGAGCACATACGCAGTGCCGACTGCGGCGGCTTCCTGACCCATGGACAGGTGGGCCGGGCCGGGGTTGTTGTAGGCGATGCCGTGATATTCGCTGCGGGTCTTGACCAGATTGAGCATGGTCTCAAACTCGCGGATGTAAGCCATGTCGCGGAAAATGCGCTTGTAATCGGCGTCGGAGAATCCTTCGCCGTCCGCCTTGGACTGCTTGACGGTTTTCTGATACTGGTTCACCGGAATATCGTTGAACTTGATAAAGCCAGGCTTGCGCAGTTCAATCGGATCAACAAATTGAGACTTAGGCATGGTTCAGGCTCCTTCCATATCTCTCGTTTTTGTCAAATATGTCAATCCTCGAAAGCCCAGAGGACTTCGCGGATGATTTCGGAAACGGTGGGATGCGGGAACACGATCTCGCGCGCGTCCACCACGCGCAGCTCCGTTTCGATCATTTCAGCGGCGCCCCAGATGATCTCGGAGGAATACGTTCCGAGCATGTGTACGCCGATGACGTTGCGGTGCTTCTTGTCCACGAGAATCTTGCACAGGCCGTCGCCCTCGTTTTCGGCGACGAATCTGCCGGCATAGCGCATCGAGAGCTTCTTGCAGTCATATTCGATGCCGGCGGCCTTCGCCGCTTCCTCGGACATGCCGACGGAGGCCACTTCCGGATCGGTGTAGATGACCGACGGAATGGCGTGATAGCGCATGGTGTCCTTTTTGCCCAGCATCGTGTTGATGGCGACTTCGCTTTCACGGTACGCCGTATGCGCAAGCATGGACACGCCGTTGACGTCGCCTGCCGCATAGCAGTTGAGCACGTTCGTGCGGCACTGCGCGTCGGTCTTGATGCCCGCGCGCGTGGTTTCCACGCCGATCGACTCCAGACCGATCCCCTGCACGTTTGCGCGGCGGCCGATGGAGCAGAGCACCTTGTCCGACTCAACCGCAATGGTTTTGCCGTCGCGCTCAAAGTTGACCTTGCCGTCGGCAAGCGAAACGACCTTCGCGCCCAGCTCGAACTTCACGCCCTTTGCCTGATAGGCTTTCAGAAGCAGCGCGCTGATTTCGCCGTCGGTCGGCCCGGCGATGTGGTCGAGCATTTCAACCACCGTCACCTGGCTTCCGGCCGTCTGATAATACGCCGCCATTTCCAGACCGATTACGCCGCCGCCGATGATGGTCAGCTTTGCGGGAACCTCAGGCAGCGCAAGCACTTCGCGGTTGGTCATCACCCAGCCGTCCGCATAGCCTTCGCGCAGGCCGGGAATCGGCGGCATGACGGGCGAGGAGCCGGTCGCAATGAGCAGGTTCTTCGCTTCGTAGGTTTTGCCCGCCGCTTCCACGGCGAAGCCGCCCGAAACGAAGCCCTTGATCACGGCCTGTTCCTTCACGACGGTGACTTTGTTGGCTTTCAGGCCGGCGCTCACGCCGCCCACAAGCGTTTTGACGACCTTCGCGCGCCGCTTTTCAACGAGCGAATGATCGAGCTTGATCTCTCCGGCGATCACGCCGAAGGCTTCGCCATGCTTGGCATGGTTATAAATCTTTGCGGAGTTGAGCAGCGCTTTGGACGGAATGCAGCCTTCGTTCAGGCACACGCCGCCAACCTCGCGCATCTCAAAGCACACGACGTCCATCCCGGCGCGCCCTGCGCGCTCAGAGGCAAGATACCCCGCCGGGCCGCCGCCCAGCACGATCAGATCATGCATGATAGCTTCCGCCTCCCAACAGCAACTGGATGTTTTCAAGGTTGTGCTTCAGGTCGCGCATGAAGCGGCTGGCGGGCGAGCCGTCCAGTGCGCGGTGGTCATAGGTGAGAGAAAGCGTCATGGCCTTGTAGAATTCAGGCTGACCGTCCTTGCCGGGGCGGACACGATCCTGCAGGGCGCAAACGCCGAGGATGCCGGTCTGCGGCGGGTTGATAACGGGCGTGAAGCTCTCCACGCCGTACACGCCGACATTGGACACGGTGAAGCTCGCGCCGGAAAGCAGATCGGGGCTGATCGAGCCCTGCTTGCAGGCGTTGGCAAGCTCCTTGGTCTCCTTGGAGATTTCAAGCAGCGACTTTTTGTTCGCGTCGCGCAGGGTCGGAACCATCAGGCCGCGCGGCGTGTCCACTGCGATGCCCATCTGCACGTTGCGGAAATAGCGCATCGTGTCGCCGAGAAAATGCGCGTTGAGCGCGGCGTGCTCCGGCTGCATCAGCGTGCGGCTGGCCGCATAGACGACCAGATCGCCGATGGTGATGCCGTTCATGCCGAACTTCTCGCCGTTTTCCTTGAACATCTTGCGCAGCGCAAGAATCTGCGTGGCGTCGAACGCCAGGGTGTGCGTAAGCTGCGGAATTTCGGAAAGCGACTGGTGCATCTGCTTGGCAATGACCTTGCGGATGTTGGGAATCTTTTCTTCCCACGTTTCCGGCTGCTCGACAGGCGCGGCGACGGCTTCGGCCGCGGCGGGCTTGTTCAGATCGTGCAGCGAAACGCGGCCGCCAAGCCCCGTGCCTTCCATGCCAGGGGCGGCTTCGCCGCGCGCAGCAGGCGTGACAACCTTGCCCTCGTCGATGAGCTTCTGCACATCGCGCGCAATGACGCGGCCGTGCGGGCCGGTGGGCAGCGCAAGCGACAGATCCGCGCCGGACTTTTCGGCCAGCGCGCGGGCGCGCGGCGAAATCTTGCCTTCGGCCTTTTCGCCGGTCACGGCAGCGGGCGCGGTTTCGGTTTTCTTTTCTTCAACGGCGGGCGCAGCGGCTTCTTCGGTCTTCGCCGGCGCTTCGTCTTTCTTCATAAAAGCGGACGGGTCTTCCCCCGCCTCGCCGATCACGGCGACATTCTCAAGGCACGGCACATCGTCGCCTTCTCCACGCAGAATGGCGAGCAGCACGCCCGCATCCTTCGCTTCCTCGTCAAAGGCGGCTTTGTCGGTTTCGTAGGAGAAAAGGATTTCGCCAGGGGCAACCTGATCTCCAACTTTCTTGTGCCACTTGGTGATGATACAGCTTTCCACGCTCTGACCTTGGCGCGGCATGATAATCGGGACCATCACGCGTTCCTCCTCTTTGTAGTATGATCGTCCAACATTCCAATCTCAAGTATACCATTGCGCCGTTGAAAGCGCAAGAGTAAAAACCCCTTCTTGACCTGCTTTGGATGAAATTTTGTATATTTTTTGTCAACCTTGGTAAAGTCTGCGCACGAGCGGCAGCAGCTTTTCCGCGGCCGGCGCCTCATCGGCGCCTTCCGTTTCGATGAACAGCGCGTCCGTCTGCGGCGTTCCCAGCGACAGCACGCCCATCATCGATTTCGCGTTGACGGTTTTGTCGCCGTCCACAATGCGGACGCGCGCCTCAAACTCGCACGCCGCGCGGACAAGCTCCGCCGCAGGCTGCGAGCGAAGCGCGCATCCCTTTGCAACTTCGATTTTCCGACGAACCATGGTCAGCCTCCGTCTCCTTTCTCTTCCAGAGACGCGGCGTAATCGTCCAACCGGCGCAGCCGGTGAAAAACCCCCGACTTCCCGAGCGGCGGGCTCATCAATGCGCCCAGCTCCTCAAGCGTCGCTTCCGCATGATCGGCGCGCAAAACGGCGATCTCCCGCAGCGCGTCCGGAAGCGCCTGCAAGCCCACGGTGCTCCGGATTTTCTCGATCGAGCGAAGGTTTCTGTCCGCCGTGCCAACGACCTTTGCGATGTTTGCCGCATCGCAGTTGGCCGCCCGGTTGGCGCGGTTCCGCGCGTCTTTCATAATTTTTACGTTCTCTATTTCCAGAATCGCCGCGTTCGCGCCGATCATGGAAAGCAGCCGGATCAGCGATTCGCTGTCCCGGATATAGACAATATTCGCCCCCTTGCGCACGGACATGCCCGCACGAACGCCGCAGAACGCGCGCAGAAAGCGCGTCACAGCCTCCGCCGTGCTCTCCGCCGCCAGAAGGAACTCCATTTGGTATCCGCTCTCCGGCGAAGCGATCGTGCCGCAGGCCAGAAACAGCCCGCGCAGGAACGAGGCGCGGCAGCATTTTTTCAGCAGGCATTTCTTTGGAATCGTCATCTCAGAAATGCTGATGTCGCAGCCGTGAAGCACCTTTCGCGTGCAGTCTGCCGTAAGGCGCACTTCAAACGCCGTGCGGCCGCCAAGCCTTGCCGCGCGCACAATGCGCAGCACCGGCTGCTCCGAAAATTCCGCGCGGATGATCTGCACGGCGCGGCGCGCCGAAGCGGCGTGCTCCGTGCGCATGCTGAAGCAAATGCCTTCGCCGCCTACAAGCATGGGCGTGCCGCAGCCAAGCGCAAAGCCCGTCAGCTCTGCGCGGCGGCAGCAGGATTTCAGTTTGTCAAAGTCGTCCGCGCGCGCCACCGCGTCCTTTGCGCGGGCGGAAAATGATTTCATAGCCGTCTGACATTCTCCTGTTCAAGCTCGATGTCGCGATGCCGCACGTCCACGGCAAATCCCTGTGCGCGCAGCCGTCTTCCCAATTCCTCCGCAATTGCGACGGAGCGGTGCATCCCGCCCGTGCAGCCTACGCCGATGACAAGCCTGCGCTTGCCCTCTCGCTCATAATTCGGCAGAAGGAACGCCAGAAGATCCGTCTCTTTCTCAAGAAACTCCTGCGTCACGGGCGCGCCGAGAACGAAATCCCGCACGCCGCTCTGCAGTCCGGTCTGCTGACGGATGCTGTGAATATAAAACGGGTTCGGCAGAAAACGCACGTCCAGCAGCAGGTCGGCGTCCTTGATGATGCCGCGTTTGAACCCGAACGACATGATCTCCGTCTGAATATGCGCCGCCGTTTCCTCGTGCGAAAACAGCGCTTCTGCCAGCTTTTCGCGAAGCTCCGCCGGCTTCACGCCCGTGGTGTCGATGATAAAATCCGCTGTTTCGCGGAGCGGCTGCATTCGTTCGCGTTCCATGGCGATGGCCGCAGAAAGGCTTCCCGCCTCGCTTGTCAGCGGATGCTCGCGGCGGGTTTCCTTGAAGCGATTGAGCAGCGTCTGGTCGTCCGCCTCGAGAAAGAGCACGCGCAGATCGGTGCCGTTTTCGCGGATGGCGGCAATCATTTTTTCAAGCGCGAACGCGTCAAAAAGCCCTTTGCTGCGGACGTCCGCCGAAAAGACGACCCACTCCGCGCAGTTCTGCTCGCCCCAGACCTCAATGAACCGCGCCGCCATTGTCGGCGGCAGGTTGTCCACGTATGGACAATCGCGGTCCTCAAAATAACGCAGACAGGTCGATTTTCCCGCGCCGGAAAGCCCCGTCAAAAGAATGTATCGCATCAGATGATCCGCACCTCCGGTTCAATCTCAACGCCGCTCGTTTCGTAAACACGCTTTTTCACCAGCGCCGCCAGACCAAGAAAATCCTGCGCCGTTGCGTTGCCGACATTCACGAGGAATCCGGCGTGCAACTCCGAAACCGCAGCGCCGCCGACCCGCGCGCCCTTCAGCCCGGCGTTTTCAATCAGCGCGCCCGCAAAATGCCCCTGTGGACGCTTGAAAAAGCTGCCGGCGCTCGGAAGCGTCACAGGCTGTTTTTCGCGCCGCTTCGCGGCATAGGAACGCATGTCCGCCGCAATCTGCGCGCCGTTGCCCGGCGTGAGCGAAAACACGGCGCCCAGCACGATCTCTCCCGTCTCCATCATCCGGCTGTGACGATAGCTAAGCCTCAGCGCCTCTGCGGGAACCTCCGCCGCTTTTCCATCCGGAGAAAGCAGCGTTGCGCTTTTCAGAAGGGCCGCCACGTCCGCGCCATACGCGCCCGCGTTCATATACACCGCGCCGCCGCACGTTCCGGGGATTCCGGAAAGCGGCTCCATGCCCGAAAGCCCTGCGCGCTGCGCCGTCAGCGCGGCCGCCGTCAACGTTGTGCCCGCGCCAACGCGAAGCAGATTCCCTTCGCAGACAGCGCCGCCCATCTTTTCGCCGATATGCACGACCATACCGTCAAAGCCGGCGTCGCGAATGAGCAGATTCGACCCATTTCCGACAATCAGCGTGTTGAGCGCGTTCTCTTTTGCAATTTGCAAAGCGCGCGCAAGCGCTTCCGCGCTGGAAGGCTCAACAAAAACAGCCGCAGGGCCGCCCACGCGCAGCGTCGTATATTCCCACATCGGCACGTTTTCGCGCGCCGCAATCCCCTCCGCGCACAGCGCGGAAATCACTGAATTCAACAGTCCACCCCTCCGCAAGCAAAGAAATCTTTTCGCTGGATATCCTGATCCATTTTTCCAAACCGGATACGCAGTTACAGCTGCCGATCCAGATACCTTGCTAGAATAAAGCCGGTTTCTCCATCGATCTGCACATGATACCATGTTTCCGTCACGCCCAATACCTGCGCCCTTGTTCCGTTTGGATAAAGCGCAATGATATCGGCGCTCGACGCAGCTTTCCGGCGAAGATTTGCGTCCTCTCCATTTGCGTTTCTGACGCGGACTTCCGGAAGCGCTTCGGTTCGCTTTTCGTTTGGAAAGTCAAAGTCCAGAAACTCATTTTTCATGTATCCGTCAAGATTTCCGATACGGACTTTGCTCCAGCCGTCATTCCCTTTGTCAAGAACAGCGACAATACAGCCGTTGTAGTATTTTCCGAGTGATTTGCTGCGCACCGATTTTTCCACGCGCAGATTCAACCGATCATTCGGGTCGGGGTTATTGACTTGCGCTATGGTATATCCGGCGTAATAGCGGCCTGTCAGCTGTTCAAATGCATCGGCGCCCGCTGACACAAAACCTGTTTTTTCTCCAACCCGAATGTGCCACCACTCGGACGTATATCCCAAAAGAGTGACCGTGTGCCCGTAGCCGTACATGGTATAGTCTCCGTTAACATCGCGGGCATGAAAGAGTTCCCAGCCGCTGCTGAGCGACTTATACGTCGGCGCAATGGAAGCAGTCTGCCGTTCTGTTTCAAATTGCAGGCATTCCTTCTTCACGTATCCTTCAACAATCCCAACGTTTCCAATGCGGACGCGAACCCACCCATTACTCAAATCCTCAAGCATCTGAACTGCAATTCCGCTGTAATACGCGCCCAAGGATTCAGCTTGCGCGCTGGGCGCGCTCCGGACAATCACGCATTCTGCGCCGTCGGAGGCGTTCAGCAGCGCGTCGATTGCAGCGCCGCTCTCCTCCGCTGCGCAGCAGCCGAAAACAAGAAGCGAACATATAAGAACAAGTCCGAAAGTAACGGCTCGTTTCAATTTGTATTCGCCCCTTTCGCGCGTTTATTGATATTCATATTCTACCGCGGCGCACTGTCATTCGTCAAACAAAAAAGCCCGGAAGAGCGGGCTTTTTTCACAATTATTCCGTCAGTGCAGCCGCCTGCTGTTCCAGCAAGTTAATGTGCGTCCACAGCTCGGACAGCGGTTCGTCCATCGCCTGCCCTGCCAACGTTTTTGTTTCGCATTGCTCCACGGCGGTCATCGCCGCGTCAATCGCGCTTTGCGAATACAACAGCCTGCCCAGCAGCGCCTGCGAAAGCAGATTGATCTGGTCAAGACCGTAAAGATACTGCTTCATGTCGCCCAGCAGCTGCGTCGTGTAGGAGCCGCCGTTGCGAGAAAGCTGCGTGGCCGTCGCGCGCGCGTTGGAAACGTCGCTTCGCGAATAGGAAACCAGCGTATCGGATAGCTTGGTATCGCTCGTAGAACCGGACAGAAGCACAGCGGCCAGAACGGCATCCAGAATGATGGCGGCTGCAAGCGCGAGGATGAGAATATCGCGCGTTTTTTTGCTCATGCCGGGCTTTTCTTTTCGGAACCAGTACACGGTTACACCCCTTTCTTGGCGACTATACTATAGCATAATATCCTGCAAAATGCAAACGTCCGCCCGTGCCGGACATTCCTTCTGCGCTGCGCGTCATTTTTGTCTGCGCCCGCTCATATGCTTCCGTTGAAACGGAGGTGACGGGTTTGGAGGCGAGGGAAACTACCGCGGGCTTCAACCTATATCGGGATATGGCAGAACGGACGGACGGTGAAATCTACATCGGCGTCGTCGGCCCGGTTCGCACAGGCAAATCGACCTTTATCACGCGCTTCATGGAGCAGATGGTGCTTCCGCTGCAAAACGATCCCTATAAACGCGCCCGCGCTGTGGACGCGCTTCCCGTAAGCGGTTCAGGAAAAACCATCATGACCACACAGCCGAAATTTGTTCCGGACGAAGCGGCAGAAATCGCTGTCGCGGACAAAAAAGCGCGCGTCCGGCTTGTCGATTGCGTGGGGTATCTGGTGAAAGGCGTGCTTGGCACGCAGGAAAACGACGTGCCGCGCATGGTGCATACGCCGTGGTTCGACGAGGACATTCCCTTTGAAGAAGCAGCCGAAACAGGCACGCGCAAGGTCATCGCAGATCACAGCACAGTCGGTCTTGTCGTAACGACGGACGGCAGCGTAACCGACATTCCGCGTCCCGTTTACACGGAGGCGGAGGAACGCGTCGTGCGCGAGCTCAAACAGCTCGAAAAACCGTTTGCGGTCGTTCTCAACAGCGCGCATCCGGACGATCTGGAAACGCAGAAACTACGAGCCTCGCTGGAGGGAAAATACGACGCGCCGGTCATCGCGCTCGACGCAAAAAACATGACCGGCGAGGATATCAACGGCCTGCTGGAGCAGATGCTGCTGGCTTTCCCCCTGCGCGAAGCGCACATCGATCTGCCCGCATGGGTGGAAGCGCTTGATGAAAAGCACTGGCTGACGCAGTCGCTTCTGGAACGTCTGCGCTCCGTCTCGCAGAAAACGCTGCGAATGCGCGACGCAGCCGTATTCTCCGAAGCGTTCGACGGTTCAGAGTATACCGAACCGATTCGCGCTGGCGACGCCTCGCTTTCGCAGGGGCTTGCAGAATTCACGCTGCCGCTCAAAGAAGGGCTTTTCAACCGGATTCTCGGCGAAGAATGTGGGACAGAAATCCGCGGCGACGCGCATCTGCTTTCGCTTCTGAAGGAGCTGGTTGCAGCCAAGACCGAATACGACCGCATTTCCGATGCGCTCGATTCGGTTCGCGAGACCGGCTATGGGCTCGTCGCGCCCGCGCTTTCCGACCTGACGCTACAGGATCCGGAAATTGTGCGGCAAGGGAACCGCTTCGGCGTCCGGCTGAAGGCCAGCGCATCGTCGCTGCATCTGATCAAGACGGACATCACAACCGAAGTCACGCCCGTTGTCGGCACGGAGCAGCAAAGCGAGGAGTTCGTGCAGTATCTGCTTTCCGAGTTTGAGAACGATCCGGCAAAGATATGGAACACCAATTTCTTCGGCAAATCGCTGCATGAAATGGTGCGCGAAGGGCTCAACAACAAGCTCGCGCAGATGCCGGAGGACGCGCAGGAAAAGGTGCAGGAAATGCTGACAAAAATCGTAAACGAAGGCAACGGCGGCATGATCTGCATCCTTCTGTGACGGCGCGCGCAAAATTTTTTGCTTGACAGAACGCCAAATCGGCGCAATAATCTTTGCGGAGCCGAAGTGGCGGAATGGCAGACGCCGGGGACTTAAAATCCCCTGCCCGCACGGGCGTGAGGGTTCGACCCCCTTCTTCGGCAGGATAAGCGCACGGTGCATCGCATCGCGCGCTTTTTTGGTTGCATCCATGCCAAAAACGCACACACTGCCATTGCTCCGACAAAGCATGACGCGCTTTCGATCTGTCCGACGCAAGCGCCCTTCGCAGCCCGTGTGCCCAGAGATATAGCCGGGCATATAAAAAAGGGTCGCCATGCGACCCTTAAAAACTCCCTCAGCACTGCGGCTGTGTCTGCGATGCAGAGAAGATGCTCTGCATACTGTCGATCATTTCGCTGTCCTTGAGGCGGAACTTGATTTCAACGCGGCGGGAAGCCTCCTTGTTTTCCGTGCCGTCGGCGTTATAGATCAGCTGGCTTTCGGAACGGCCGTTTGCCGTGATCATATTGCGAAGCAGCAGCTTTTCTTCATGCGTCAGGCTTTCAAACGAATCGTCGAGGCAGAACGTGACAACGGCAAGCGCCCTGCGCTGCGAAAGGTCGAGGTTGTGCGCGTATGTGCCGTCGCTGTCGGTATGCCCTTCGATGATGATTTCAGAGACGTATTCCGCGTTGTCGCCGCTCATGAGCGTGCGGAAATACACCGGAATGATCTGTTCGAGCACCGCACGGCCCTCAGCTTTCAGCACGGCTTTGTTCGTGTCGAAGAACACCGCGTCCTTGAGCGTAAGCGCGCCGGTCTGCGTATCCACGTTGACTTCGACGCCCTGCTGCGCAAACGCGTCGCGGAGCTGCTCAATGATGCGCGCGCGCACGCCCACAAGCTCGTCAATCTGCGCCGCCTGCTGGTTGAGCAGCGTTTCGAGGTCGGTCACGCGCAGTTTCTCAGTCAGAAGCTCCGCGTCCTTCGCGCTGAGCAGAATCTGCCGCTGTTCGAGTTCGTCGGAAAACTCGTCCAGCTGCGCCGAATACTCGTCGAGCTGTTTTTTCGCTTCATCGATTTCATCCTGCGAAAGCGCCAGCAGACGCTCCTGCTCCTCGATTTTCGCCTGCTGCAAAATCAGCTGCGCCAGCGATTGCTCCAGCTCCGTCTGTTTGTCCGCAAGACTTTTCTGGCTTTCGGAAAGCTCGGTCTCGCTTTTTGCCAGAGCGGTCGTTTTGTTGTCCAGCTCCAGCTGCTGCTGTGCAAGCTCCAACTGCTTGGTGTTGAAAAGCGTCCGCAGGGAAAGCAGCTCGTCCTGCTGTGTGCTCAGCTCGTCGCGCGCGCGGTTCAGCTCTTCCTCCTGCTGCGTCAGCTGCGTTTCCTTTGCCGCAAGCTCGGCCTGCTTTGTTTCCTGAAGCGTCAGGTAACGATTGAACGAGAGAAACAGCAGCAGAATGAACATCAGCAGCAGCGCCGCCATCATATCCGAATAGCTCATCCAGTAGGCGTTGTTGTTCGGGCTGGCGGCTCGGCGTTTTCTGCGCTTTGCCAGCAAATCAGCTCACCTCCCGCTCTCCGCCCGGCGTTTTCCCGGACGCGCGGCGCATGGTCGTTTCGACGTCGCGCATCGTCGCGTCGATCTGCCCGAGCGCACCGTTGATCTGGCGGACGAGGTTCTGCATGTTTTCATCAAACAGCCCCAGCGCGTTGGCAAGGCCGACCTCGATGCTCTCCACGAACGTCTTGTATGCGCCGCCGAGCAGTTCGGCGCTCTGGCGCATATTGGCGGCGACCTGCTCAAGCGCTTCGCTCTGCTCGCCGGTTTTATCCTGCATGGACGAAACGAACTTGTCCGTCCAGACGGTATAATCCTGGAACCCCGCCTGCAGCTTGGTCTGATATTCCTGAAGCGCCGCGAGATAGCGCGACTGTTTCGACTGCGCGTCCGCAATCTCGTCAAGCAGCTCCACGGTGTCCGTCTGCGTGCGGTCAATCTGATGATACGCTTTCTCAAGCGCCTCAACGAACGAAGCGAAGCGGTTCATCGTTTCGCCCGTCTCCTGCTGCAGCTTCTGCACGCTTTCAGAAAGCGCCGTTACCGCTTCGGCGGTTTTTAACGTTTCCTCGCCCGACCGGCGCTGGGCGTCGTTCATCTCCGCAAGCATTTCAGACAGCCCCTTGAGCTGCCCGGAAAGCGTCGCGTCCATCCGCTCCACAAACCGTCCGACGATAAAATCCATGCCTTCCACCTGCGCGCGGGTTGCGGCGTTCATGAAGCGGTCCATGGATTGCTGCATCGGCTCCATCGCCGCGCTGACGGCCTGATAAATCTGATCGGCCACGCGTTCGCCCAGCGCGCGCGTAAAGCCGGTAATGGCGTCCGCCTGCTCCCGCTGATAGGCGAGCAGCTGCGCTCCCGCTTCGGCAGGCTGCGGCACGCCGTAGGAATAGAACGCGGCGACGAATTTATCAATGGCGCGCCTTGCGCGTCCAATGGCAAAGCGGTGCAGGAAATTGAACGTCAGCGACGCGATTACGCCGACGATTGAGGTGTAGAACGCAAGCGAGATGCCGTTGGTCAGGTCTGCGTAGGTTGCCGTGTCCATCAGATCAACCCCCGAAAGACCCAGCGAAAGCCCTACAAACGTCCCCAAAATGCCGAGCGACGTGCAGAAGCCGGGGATCAGATCCGCCAGCCCTGCGCGGCCCGGTTCGTCGATCATTGTTTCTTCGTTGATGTAATCCGCAACGTCGCATGCATGCGCGTTTTCGCCCACGGCGCTCATGGAGTTGAGGAAGCCGTGCCATGCGGGCTGCGCGCTTTTTCCGAGGAACTTGACGTCCTGCCAGACGGGGCGCGCCAGCTTTGCGTTTGCGCCCTCCTCAAGAAGCTCGGTTGCGCGCTCCAGCGCGGAAGCGTTGCGCGAAACAGGACGGATACACTTGATGCAGCCGACGGCGAAAACGATCAGCGTCAGCAGATAAAACAGTCCGTCGGGAAAGAAGCGGTTCCAGAGAGCCATCAGGATTTCCATATTTTCACCCACCGATCTTTTATTGCTGGCGATTCCACCTTTACGTTATTAAACGATTCAGGGTTAAGTATTCTTGCATGGTTGTCAGAATCCTTCTGTATATCAGAAAAATCAGATAATTTCTGCACATTTATAACAAAATATTAACATTTCACCGATTGCATATCAGCGTAATTTCAGTTATGATATTGGTAAGAACTACATAAAGACCGGCTGTGAATATATTCAGAGGAGATGTTCTTTCATGAGTCGCAAAAAAGTAATCGACCCGGCAATGGTTGATGGAATCAGCAGGAATCTTTTCTGCGTCACGCCGCTGCTGCGCAAGCGCCTTCTGCATATGAATGTCATCCAGAATGAATGCGGCATTCCGCTTTCCCATGTGCAGGTGCTCAGTATGCTTGATGAGTGCGGGTCCATGTCGGTTTCCGAAATTTCACAGCGCCTCGGCATCGCAAAGCCCAATATCACGCCGCTTGTCGATCGTCTGCTTGAGAATCATTATGTTGACCGGATCCGTGACGCGCAGGATCGCCGCGTTGTGAATATTGTCATCCTTGACGCCGGACGCGAAAAGCTCCGTTCTATCCACGAAACCGTATCCGAGCAGGTCTGCGAATGGGGCCAGCAGTTGAGTGCGTCCGATTTCCATAAGCTGGCGCAGTCGCTCGATACGCTCAAGCGCGTTTTTTCACAGCTTCCGTAATCAATCGGCGCAGTGCGCCTGAAATGTATTCGTCACCGTTCCTCTAAAAAGCAGTGTCCGCGTTCGCGCTCTTTCTGATGCGCGTCGCGGACGTTTCTTTTTCACTGATTCGCTTTTATCCGGGCTCCGGAAGAATTGCTCGTTAAACTAATTTTCTCACAGCGACGCGAAGATGTCCGCGCCGCGCGTTTTCACCCAGCGGTACGCCAGCGCGGCCAGCGCGCCCGTAACGCCGCTGCAAATTGCAAGATACATCGCGGAGGAAATCTTGCCGTTCAGCAGGAACCCGCCGGCGAGCAGAATCGCCACATAAATCCACCCGGAGAACAGCGTCACCATGACCGCCATGCTCTGCTTGATAACCACAATTTCGCTTGTCCATGTAAGGTTCGGGCTTTTCAGGTTCATAAACAGCCCGAAAAACGCAGCGAGCACGGTGAACAGCAGCGGAAGCAGCGCCATCAGAACGGCCGTCGCCGCGTCGGGCCGCACGGCAATCGCAGCGCACGCTGCGCAGAGAAACGCAGGAATCGTGCTGATCAGAATCTGCACGAGCGCCTTTGCGCGAAGCGTCTGCCACGGGCGAATCGGCAGCGCCTGCGCCAGCCAGAGATTCTTTGCTTCAAGCGAAATGGACGGCGCCGTGATTGTGTTCATCGATGCAATCAGACACACGACGCAGGAAAGGAGAACGGCAATCATGCCGGTATCGCTCCAGACTGCGCCCAGCATATCCATCAGCGCGCTGCCCTTGATTACAAGCAGCACGCTGCACACCAGCAGAAACACCGTGCCGAGGCCGCAATTGAGAATGTAGTTCGGGTTGGACGAAAAGCGCCCCAGTTCCTTTGCAAGCAGCGCCGCCGAAACGCTCTTCACCTTCGCATCGCCGCGCGCACGCTTTGCCGCCGCATGGTTGTTTCCGCCGGACGTTGCAAGGCCGAGGAAGCTGCGCGAAAGCAGCAGCCATGTCAGCGCGAGCAGCGCGGCGACGGCAGCCGTCACAACCGCAATGGCAAACCAGTCGCCCTGCCCCATTCGGCCGAACAGATACACAGGATACGCCGCGCCGCGGATTTTTTCGCCGTATACGGCGGCATTTGCGATGAGATCCATCACAATCTGCTGCGCCTTGAAGTAAACGAAGTAATACGCAGCAATAAACACCAACGACGCAAGCACCACGAGAATGCTCTTGTGCCGCAGCTTCTGGCTGAGCTTGGCGACAACGCATCCGAGCACGCAGGAGAGAATCAGCACGATTATGGAAACAAGCAGCGCCGTCAAAACCGAGCCGATCACCGCCGGTACTGAGACGGGCACAACGCACCAATATACGACGATCGCCGGAACGATTACGATCGACGAATACATCACGCCCATCAGATACACGCTGGAAAGCCGCGATGCTACAATCGTCCGGATCGGAATCGGAAGCGAAAGCAGCAGATCGTTGTCCTTTGCAAGATACAGCCCGGAATACGTGTTGAACACGCTTCCGAACGCGCCCATGAAAATGGCGATCAGCGCCATCATGGCAAAATACAGCCAGTCCACCCCAGCGCTGACAAACGGATCGCACAGAACGACGGACAGGAATGTGAAGATTCCGCCCAGCACACCGACCATCAGCAGCGCGAAAAGCGCGAAAAAGCCGATCGTCCCCCATTTGGAACGCCTCGTGTTTTTCTTTGCGTTATAGAAGTACATGCGAAAAATTTCCGTCAGCTGTTTCCGGATCAGTAGCTTCAGCATGTTTCATCCTCCAGCTCAAGGAAAACGTCCTCCAGCGAGTCGTCGCCCCGGACTTCCTCCATCGTTCCGGAACGCACCAGCCGCCCGCCCTTGATAATGGCGACCTTGTCGCACAGCTTTTCCGCCACTTCCAGCACATGCGTCGAAAAGAAAATCGCGCCGCCGTTATCGCAGACCTCGCGCATCATTCCCTTCAGCGTGTGCGCCGCTTTCGGGTCGAGTCCGACGAACGGCTCGTCCATCAGGATCAGCTCCGGCTCGTGCATCCACGCGGAGATAATCGCCAGCTTCTGTTTCATGCCGTGGGAATAGGCGGCAATCGGCTGCGCAAGATCCTCCGTCATGCCGAACGCTTCGGCGTAGCAGGAAATGCGTTCCTTTCGCGCTTGGGCGGATACGCCGAAAACGTCAGCGATAAAGCTAAGGAATTTTTCGCCCGTCATAAACTCATACAGGTCCGGGTTATCAGGAATGTATGCGATTTTCTTCTTGCATTCAAGCGGCTCTTTTTTGATGGATTTCCCGCCGATGAGAATTTCGCCCGAATCGAACTGCAAAATGCCGGCGACGGATTTCAGCGTCGTCGTTTTGCCTGCGCCGTTATGGCCGATAAATCCGTAAATCTCGCCCGGCGCGATATGCAGATTGAGCTGATCGACAGCCTTTTTCTCTCCGTATGCCTTGGTCAGGTTTTGAATGTGCAGCATGTTGCTCTCCCCTTCCGTAATGTGTGCGCCTGCGGCTTCAAGCGCCTTCGCGCATCTGCGAATTTGCCAGCATCAGCATCCCGCGAAACTCTGCGCTGAGCATTTCTCCCAGCTTCTCCTGCGAGAAGTGGCATGCGCCCGTCGCGCAGAGCGTACCGACTCCGAACGTATAAATCCATACGTTTTCAAAGAGCGCACGCGCTTTTTCCCTGTCCAGCCCGTGCTCCTCGCAGAGCGACTGCACACAGATTTCCGCAGATTTTCCAAGCAGCGGGAACAGGTCTTCAAAATCGTCCGCGCCGGTGTTTTCCTGCATGAACAGGAACTGATACAGCTTCGGCTCCTCGATGGCGAACTTCAGCATCTGAAGCCCGACGTGCTTGAACAGCGGCTTTTTGTCGAATGCCTGCGCCGCATAGCTTTCAAAGCGCCGCTTCGCGGCCTCCTTCACTTCGCCCTGAAGCTCCTCCATATTCTTGAACGCAGTAAAAATCGGCCTTGCAGAGCTGCCGAGGCGTTCGCCAAGGCCGCGCGTCGTCAGGCATTCCATCCCGCGCTCGCTCACCAGCTGCAGCGCAGCCTGAATGATTTCTTCTCTTCCAAACATTGGCTTTGGCGGCATTTTCCGTTCCTCCATAAACGGGTTTCGTATGAAGCCTCGTGTTTTGCATCACGTGTTTTATTTTATGCCCGCGTGGTTTGTTTGTCAAGCATTCCGGCGGAGGGGCAGGCAAATAAAAAAACAGCGCGCTCTGCATGAAAGCGCGCCGTTTCGCGGTTTCTATTATTTGCTCTTTGTTTCTACCGTGATCGTGTCAATGATCCGCTCCGCCCAGCCGCGCAGCGCATCCTCGCTCAGCTCCTCGCGGCCTTCCGACAGCGTGTTGTTGATGCTGATGAGAATCGATGCATCGCGCTCCGCCGGGATGTATGCGCACAGGCACTGCGAGGCTTCGCCTTCCACGTCTTCGCCGGGCACGTATTTGGCAACAAGATACGGAACGACCGTGCCGTCGGCCAGCGTGATTTCGGAAATCTCGCCGCATTCGGTCATCAGCTGCGTGTAGTAGTTGTGAATCGTCTCGATCATGGACTGCGCGTCGTTCGCCACGCCGGTCACATAATAATCCGAAATTTCCGCCGTTTCATCGTCGGGCATCATGGTGAAGTCCGTGGACAGATCGTCCTCCTGCCGCAGCGTCGCTTCAGGGTCGTTGGTGAAGCCTTCCAGCGGCGTAATCTCGCCGAGCTTGTAATACTTGCTCTTGTTGGAGTCGGAAAGATCGGACACAATCCAGTTTTCCTGCGCGCCGACGATTTCACCCTTCTTCACATTCAGCGAGCCGTCGTCATACAGAAGTGCAAACAGTAAAATCGCCACCACCAGCACGGCGGCGCCGATGAGAATGCCGAGCTTCTGATTCTTCGTCAGCGGTTTGGATTCCTTAGCCTTCGGGGTATACGCGGGACGGACGATTTTCTTTTTCTTCTTGCCAGCCATTTTCTTGCTCCTTTGAAACGATATTCTTGATGATTGTTTATCATACTCCACATACGCCGCGAAGGCAAGCCCGTTTTTTTCTTCCGCGCTCTGCGCGGAAAAAGTCCGCGGAGCCGAACAAAAATACCGGCGGTTCATTTCGCATGAATTGGAAGTTGCGCCGAAATTTGTCAACAGAGCCGGAAACCGGGTTTTCAAACAGAATTTAATGTAGTATAATATAGCTGTGAAAGAATGAAAAAATGAACCGGAGGTTGATGTACATGCCTCGCAAACCTCGCGATCTCGGGATTATTCAGATGGATCCCTATCTGCTCCCTTATGAAAAATCGATTCGCGCGCGGCTGGCCAAGCATGCTGCCGTTCGCCGCAAGCTGCTTCCTGGCGGCGGCCGTCTGCGCGAGTTTGCCAACGGATATCTTTACTACGGAATTCACCGCACGCCCACCGGCTGGGTCTACCGCGAATGGGCGCCTCAGGCGCGCGCGCTGCACCTGATCGGCGATTTTAACGGCTGGAACCGCATTTCGCATCCGTTGAAAAAGCTGGAAAACGGCGCATGGGAAATCATTCTGCCCGGCATGAAGGCGCTCAGCCACGGCCAACATGTGCTCGTTGAGGTGGAAGACTGCAACGGCGTCAAGCGCGACAGAATTCCGCTATGCATTCAGCGCATTGTCCGCCCGGAAGGCGCGGACCGCTTCGTCGGCGAAATTTGGGCGCCGGAAAAGCCGTTCGCGTGGACGGACGCTGATTACAGCCCCGTGCGCGCCTCGCCCCTGCTCATCTATGAAGCGCATATCGGCATGGCCACGGAAAAAGGCGGCGTCGGCACCTACGCGGAATTTACGCGCGACGTTCTGCCCCGCATTGTCAAGGCGGGCTATAACGCCATTCAGCTCATGGGCGTGATGGAGCATCCCTACTACGCCTCCTTCGGCTATCAGGTCACGAACTTCTTTGCCGCCAGCTCGTGGTTCGGCACGCCTGACGACCTGCGCGAGCTGATCAACACCGCGCACGAAATGGGCGTCGCCGTGCTGCTGGATCTGGTTCACTCGCACGCCAGTGGCAACTACGACGAAGGCATCGCCGAGTTCGACGGCACAGCCACGCAGTTCTTCCGCGAAGGACAGGCCGGGTTCCACGAAGCGTGGGGCAGCCGCGTGTTCGATTACGGCAACCCGAGCGTCATCCACTTCCTGCTTTCCAGCATCAAGTATTGGATGATGGAATATCACTTCGACGGTTTCCGCTTTGACGGCGTTACTTCCATGCTCTACTTCGATCACGGCCTTGGCCGCGCGTTCACGACCTACGACGATTATTTCGGCGCGAACGCCGATACGGATGCGGCGATCTACCTGATGCTCGCCAACGAGCTGACGCATAGCATCAAGCACAACGCCATCACCATCGCCGAAGACGTCAGCGGAATGCCCGGTCTTTGCCTGCCCGTGCGCGAAGGCGGTTTCGGCTTCGGCTACCGGCTGAATATGGGCGTGCCGGATTTCTGGATTGAAATGCTTGAACGGCGCGACGAGGACTGGGATCTCGGGCGCATGTGGCACGAGCTGACGACGCGCCGCCCCAACGAGCCCGTCGTCGGATACAGCGAGAGCCACGATCAGGCGCTTGTCGGCGACAAGACGCTGATCTTCCGGCTCGCCGACGCGTCCATGTACACCGACATGGACAAGCAGACGCACACCGCTGTGATCGATCGCGCGATCGCGCTGATCAAAATGATCCGCCTCATCACGGTTTCCCTTGCCTGCGAGGGCTACCTCAACTTCATGGGCAACGAGTTCGGTCACCCGGAATGGATCGACTTCCCGCGCGAGGGCAACGGCTGGAGCTACCACTACGCGCGCCGTCAGTGGTCGCTGCGCGACAACGGCTACCTCAAATACGAATGGATTGCCGCCTTCGACGAGGCGATGCTCCGCCTCTTCCGCGAGCGCAAGCTGTACGATCCTTCCACCACGCAGTTCCTGTGGATTGACGAAGCGAAGAAGATCCTCTGCTTCCGCAAGGCGAATCTGCTCTTTGCATTCAACTTCCACCCGACCGAGTCGCGTCAGGATACGTTCCTGCCCGCCGCTGTCGGCACGAAGTGGCGCGCCTGCTTCAGCACCGATGAGCAGCAGTTTGGCGGCGATGGCCGCGTGGACGCGCAGTACGTCTACACTGCCGAGCCGGAGGGCGATTCCGCAGGCTTCCGCGTCTATCTGCCCTGCCGCACCGCCGTCGTGCTGGAGAACGTCTGATGTGCGCAGTCAGCCGGCCGGACGCCGAAGGGCTGGAGGCGTTTCTTTCTGCGCTCAGCGCGCTGAAAAAAGGCGTCGTCGCACTGGACGGCATGTGCGCTTCCGGCAAGTCGACGCTGGCCGCGTATGTAGCGCAGACGCTCGGCGCATCTGTGTTCCATATGGACGATTTCTTTCTGCAGCCGCATCAGCGAACGCCTGAGCGGCTGGCCGAGCCCGGCGGAAACGTCGCGCGCGAGCGTTTTCTGGAAGAAGTGCTCCTTCCGCTTTCTCAGGGCGCGTCTTCCGTTTCCTATCGCCGCTTCGATTGTTCCGTGCAAACGCTGCTCGAGCCTGTCTCTGTAAACGTCGCGCCCTTGGTTGTTGTCGAGGGCGCGTATTCCATGCACCCGGCGCTCCGCCCGTTCTATGCCTTCGGCGCGTTTCTTTCCGTTGAACCGCAGCTGCAGCGCGCCCGCATCCTGCAAAGGAACGGTGAAGCAGGGCTACGCAGGTTTGAAGAACGCTGGATCCCGCTGGAAAACCGTTACTTTGATGCGCTGCATGTTCAGGACGCATGCCGCTTTCACCTCACCGCGCGCTCCTGACGCGCCGGCACAAAAGAAAAGGAGAGTCTGCATTGAAACGAATTCTCGTCTGTTTCCTTGTCGTCTCGCTGTTCCTTGCTCCCATGAGCGCCCTCGCCGAAACGCCCCTGCCGGTCGGCACGTGGGAGCTTTTTGACGGCGCGCTTTTCTTCTCGCTCGCCGCTGACGTCGCGCTCGACGTTGAAACGGCCGTCGCATTCACTCTTGCGTGGCCCGACATGGCGCAGGGCGCGGTTCTTCTCACAGGCACGCTGCTCAGTGAGGATCAGTTTCACTGGCTCTGGCCCGAGCAGCCGATCGGCATTCCGCTTTTCCCCGAAACCATCGCAAGCGTCGAAACAGCGGAAGGCAAAACGCCCGTGCTGACGAAGTTTGAGCTGGACGGCGAATGGTTCTATAACGCCGAAGGCACGCTCTGCTATGACGCAGGCGAGGGCTATCGCGTGCTGACCGTGGACGAGGTATTCGCGGCGCTCAACGGCGCCTCCGCGCAGAACGAAGAAAGCAAGAAGGTGTACTTCACCTTTGACGACGCGCCATCCAAATACACCATGGAATTGCTCGCCGCGCTTGACGCGCTCGATATCAAGGCGACGTTCTTCGTCGTCGGCAACTATGTGAAAACGCGCCCTGTCTTCCTTCGCGCCATCTACGATTGCGGCCATGTCATCGGCAACCACTCCAATTCACACAATCAGGATACGCTGAAATCCAGCACGTCCTCCTGCATCGCCGATTTTCAGAAGTGCCAGACGCGCGTGAACGAAGCGCTCGGCTTTGACTACCCAATGACCGTTGCACGCGTGCCCTATGGCTCCTCCACCATTTCCTCGCAGAGCAAGCGTGCGCTGGAGGCGCTCGGCTATCTCTGGCTTGACTGGAACGCGCTCAACGGCGATGCGGAAGCGGGCATCGACTCCTACGAAGAAGCCTACGACTACGCCATCCGCACCGCTTCGCGCTGCTCGGGCGATGTTGTGCTGCTCATGCACGACGGAAAGCAGCGAACCATTAACATGCTTCCCGAGCTGGCGCAATATTTCCGCGATAACGGCTATGAATTCGCCGTCGTCAGCACGGACATTGACGAGTCCATCCCCGGCGTTCGCATGGGATTCCCCGCCGCAGAATAAAATAGCGAACAAATGTTTTTATTCCGCTTGCTTCCTCTCTCCGCACATGCTATAATGCTTTTGTGAAAGCATTGCGGAGGGAGGTTTTTTTATGCGCAGAGCCAGAGGCGACACGCAGGAAAAAATTCTGGAGTTCATCAAGCAGGAAATCCGTGAAAAAGGCTATCCCCCGTCCGTGCGCGAAATCTGTCAGGCGGTTTCCCTGAAATCCACCTCGACCGTTCACGGTCATCTGCAGCGCCTTGAGAAAAAAGGGCTGCTGCATCGGGACGAGATGAAGCCGCGCGCCATTGAAGTGCTCGACGGCCGCGAGCGCGAAACGGAAAACGTCGTTTCCGTGCCGCTGATCGGCGAGGTTGCCGCAGGCATCCCTATCACAGCGGAGCAGGAGTTCATCGAATCGCTGCCGCTGCCGGAATCATTCGTCGGCTCCGGCGAACACTTTATTCTGAACGTGCGCGGCACGAGCATGATTGAGATCGGCATCCGCGACGGCGATATGGTCGTCGTTCGCCGTCAGGAAACGGCCGATAACGGCGAAATCGTCGTCGCAATGATCGACGGCGAAGCGACGGTCAAGCGGTTCTTCCGCGAAAACGGGCATTTCCGTTTGCAGCCCGAAAACGAATCCATGGAACCCATCATCGTTGACGAAGTTGTAATTCTCGGCAAAGTCACCGCGCTTCTGCGGCAATACTGACGCAAAAATCCCGGCTCATCCTCAAAAGAGGACGAACCGGGATTTGTTTTTTGCTGCGGCACGGCAGCCTTTTCGGGCGCAACTGCGCTTCAGTCTTCGGTTTTCCAGGCGGCCATGCCGCCCAAAAAATCAGCTCTCGCGCGTCCCGACGGCTTCAAGCGTCGCCGCAACCGCCATGCGGCACTGCTCGTACGTCAGCCCGCCCTGCCAGTACAGCGTATACGGCGCGCGAATGGGGCCGTCGCAGCTCAGCTCGATGGACGCGCCCGACACGAACGTTCCCGCCGCCATGATGACCGGATCTGCGTAGCCGGGCATGTCGTCCGGCTCCGGCGCAGCGTTGCTGTCCACAGGCGAGGACGCCTGCAGCGCGCGGCAGAAGGCTACCATCTTCTCAGGGCTTCCCAGCTTGATCGCCTGAATGATGTCCGTGCGATGCGCGTCATACGCCGGGCTGGTTTCATATCCAGCCAGCTCATACACGCGCGCGCACAGCGCCGCGCCGCGAATCGCCTGCATCACCGTGTGCGGCGCCATGTACAGTCCCTGATAGAACGGCCGGTAGCTCGCCGCATACGAGCCGGACTCCGCGCCGATTCCCGGGCAGCCGATCCGATCGGCCACGCGCGCAACGCAATCGGCGCGCCCGGCCACATAGCCGCCCGTCGGCGCAAGCCCGCCGCCGATGTTTTTAATGAGCGAGCCCGCCATGATGTCCGCGCCCACGGAAACAGGCTCCTGCACGTCCGTGAACTCGCCATAGCAGTTATCGACCATAACGACCGTCTGCGGGTTTTTCCGATGCACAACCTCGCTGATATCGGCAATCTGCTGCAAGGTCAGCGCGTTCCGCCATGCGTAGCCGCGCGAACGCTGCACCAGCACAAGGCCGGTCTTTTCGTCCACGGCGTTCTCAATCCCGGCCAGATCCGGCGTGCCGTCGGCGTTCAGCTCCACTTCGTCATAGCCGACGCCCCAATCCGCCAGAGAGCCGTCCACCTTTTTGCCGATGCCGATTACGCTCTCCAGCGTGTCGTAAGGCCGCCCGGCCGCGGCCAGCATGTTCTGTCCCGGACGCAAAAGCCCAAACAGCGTTACCGCCAGCGCGTGCGTTCCGCAGGTGATCTGCGGACGAACCAGCGCGCTTTCTGCGCCCAGCGCGTGCGCGTATACGCGGCTGAGCGTGTCGCGGCTCATATCGTCAAAGCCGTAGCCGGTCGAAGGCGCAAAATGCTGCGCGCCCACGTTTTCTTCCTGAAACGCATGCATGACGCGCGCAAAGTTCTGCCGTTCCAACAGCGCAAGCCGCGCAAATACAGGCTCGCAATCCTTCTCTGCCCGCAAAATCAGTTCTTCCGCATGAATTGTGTTCATTTTCCTCGTTCCTCCTGACGCGCCTCAATGCGCGCGATCATCTCCCGGTGCAGCGCTTCCGCGCTTTCAAACGTATCCGCATCCAGCCAGCAGATTTCGCCGTCGCGCGCAAGCCACGTCATCTGTCTTTTTGCGTATTGCCGCGTGTGTATGTTGACCAGCGCAAGCGCTTTTTCCATCGGACATTCCCCCGCCAGCGCCTCGCAGATTTCTTTGTAGCCAATCGCCTGCATGGCCTGTGCCTCGCGCGGCACGCCCGCTTTCAGCAGCGCGCGCACCTCCTGAACCAAGCCCTGCCGCGCCATTTCCTCCACGCGCACCTCAATCCGGCGGCGAAGCGTCTCGCGCAGCCAGCGAATGCCCAGCGTCAGAAAATCGTATTCCGGCGGCGCTTCCCAATCGTCCGCGTCGCCCATTGGGCGGCCCGTCTGCTCAAGCACTTCCAGCGCGCGCACCACGCGGCGAACGTCGTTCGGGTGCAAGCGCGCCGCGCTTTTGGGGTCTTCGGCGCATAAGCGCCTCCACAGCTCGGCGCGGCCTGCTTCGGTTTCCGCCTGTGCGCGCAGGCGCGAGCGGATTTCTTCATTTCCGTCCGTCTGCGCAAAGCGCATCGGATGGCGAATCGCCTGCAAATACAGTCCCGTCCCGCCCGCAAACACGGGCAGCTTTCCGCGGGCAAGAATCTCATCGGCAACGCGCAGCGCGTCGCGCTGATATTCCGAAACGGAATATGCTGCCGTCGGCGGAAGGATGTCGATCATATGATGCGCGATGCCGCCCCGCTCCGCCGCAGTCGGCTTCGCCGTGCCAACGTCCATGCCGCGATAAATCTGCATCGAATCCATCGACACAACTTCGCCGCCAAGCGCTTTGCACACAGCCACCGCCGCGGACGTCTTTCCGCACGCCGTCGGCCCCGCAATACAGACGATCAGCGGCTTCATACGATCCTCCTGAAACGCTTGTCCAGTTCGCTTTTCTCGATTTTCACAACGAGCGGCCGGCCGTGCGGGCAGGTCGGCGGCGCGCCGGTCTCCAGCATCTGCGCGATCAGCGTCTGAATCTGCTGCATTTCAAGCGTGTCGCCAGCCTTCACCGCCTTGCGGCACGCCAGCTTGACAAGCGCATCGCGGCGCAGTTCTTTTGTCGGCAGCGCACGATATTCGGAAATTCGATCTGCCATTTCGCCGAAGAAATCGCGCACCTGCGGCACGCCGAGCACGACGGGCACCGCTGAAACGCGGACGGAGCGGTCTCCGTAATCCTCGATTTCAAACCCGGTCTGACGGAGAATTTCTTCGTTTTCAAGGAGCGTCGAATACTCCCTGTGAGAAAGCTGCACCACAAAGGGCGCAAGCAGCGGCTGCGAAAGAACGCCCGTATCCTTTTCGCGGTTGAACTTTTCATACAGAATGCGTTCATGCGCCGCGTGCTGATCGACCAGATAAAGCGTCTCGCCCATTTCAAGCAGAATGTATTCCTTCCACGC
>CAZKJW010000016.1:24250-31600 GCA_964553125.1 uncultured Oscillospiraceae bacterium | reverse complement strand
CCCGACGCATTCATGCGTCGAGAAAACACACGCAGTCCCGGCAACAGCAAAAGCGGCTTCCTTCCCGGAAGCCGCTTCTTTGCCTTTGCCCGCCGCGCTTCAGCCCTTCTTCGGCAGCACCATGCCGAACAGGCCGCCGGCCGCCACGCCCATGCCGAGATCGGCCAGATACGCCGCCGGGCTGAGCGTCAGCCCGCTGAGAAACGCATAGCCGATCACGCCGACCGCCATATACGCAAGCCCGACCGCTGCGCCGCGCAGCACCGTTCCCGCTCCGCCGCCGCGCACCGCGGCGCGCGCGCCCACAAGCACGGCCGCCAGCTTGAGCGCCTGATTCATCACGGAAATCACCGTGTCGCCGGGCGAGAACCATTTGATCAGCAGCGCAAACGCCGTCACGCCCAGCACCGTCACCGCCACCGAAGCCAGCAGTCCCTTGAAAAGCGCGCCGAGCACGCCGCTTTTCTTTGCGCTCCTGCGCACGGTTGCAGCGGCCTCCTTCGCCATACATCTCCCTCCTTGCATGCGGGCGTTATGTCGATTTGCCGCGCAGGGCGCGGCCTGAAAAAAAGCCCGTACTCTGAAAAAAACATATGCGCCGCTTCATGCAAAAAGAACGGAAAAAGCCGCCGGCGCAAACCGGCGGCTTCCCCCTGCCATGAGACCTATGAACTCAAACCAGCTGTTCGGAATCGTTCTCGATAGAAACCTCGTCAACGCTGCGGATGGCCCAGCGGGCGAACACGAGCTTGACTTTGTCGGCGCCGACGGCGAGGGTCACGTTGTCGTCCTTGATGCCGACGATGGTTCCGTGAATGCCGCCAATCGTGGTGACGCGATCGTTCACCTTCAGAGCGGCCAGCATATCCTTAACCTTCTTGTCCTTCTTGCGCTGCGGACGGATGAGCATGAAATAGAACACCACGATGATAAGCACCATCGGGAGCAGCGAAGTGATCATCGCCAGCGCGCCGCCTTCGGTGGTCGTCTCGCCAACAGCAGCCGCGTCTTCAGCCAGCGCAGTCGCATGGATAAAAAGCTTTGTCCAGTCCATTCTTTTACACCTCTCCTGATATTTACTTTCTTATTATAACGGTCTGCGCGCTCGTTTGCAACGCTGAATTTCGCTGGAAGTATGAAGAAACTATTAAAATTTTTCAGAAAGCCCCTCCCCGCGCCGGAAACCTTCCGCGCATCCCGCGCGCGCCTTTTATTTCGGCCGGAGAAGGGCGTTTTCTTTCCTGCTTTTTTGGGTTTCTCAGAATGTCCGCGACATGTCATAGCGCGCGTAGAATTCGTCGCGGAGCGCTTCGAGCGTGTCGTTCTCAATCGCGGCGCGAACGCGCTCCATCAGCCGCAGCAGGAAGCGCAGGTTGTGTACACTGCACAGGTGCGCGCCGAGAATCTCCTCCGCCTTGAACAGATGGCGGATATACGCGCGCGAATAATTGCGGCAGGTGTAGCAGTCGCATTCGGAGTCGATCGGCTCAAAGTCATGCGTGTATTTTGCGTTGCGCAGCACCATGCGGCCGTTGGGCGTGAAGACGGTGCCGTTGCGCGCAATGCGCGTCGCCAGAACGCAGTCGAACATGTCCACGCCGCGCAGCGCGCCCTCGATGAGGCAGTCCGGCGAGCCGACGCCCATGAGGTAGCGCGGCTTCTCCGTGGGCAGCTCGGGCGTGGTCGCCTCCAGCAGCTCGTACATCTGCGGCTTCGGCTCGCCGACGGAAAGGCCGCCGATGCCGTAGCCGGGGAAGTCCATATCGGCAAGCGCTCTTGCGCTTTCAATGCGCAGATCGCGCTCGAACGCGCCCTGCACAATGCCGAACAGCGCCTGATCCTCGCGCGCGTGCGCCTTCTTGCAGCGCGCGGCCCAGCGCAGCGAACGTCGCATCGCCTCCTCCGCCGTGCGGCGGTCGCACGGATAGGCGGAGCAGACGTCGAGCTGCATCATGATATCCGCGCCCAGCGCGTTTTCAATGCCCATCACCGTCTCAGGCGAGAAAAGGTGCTTCGAGCCGTCGATGTGCGAACGGAAGGCGACGCCCTCTTCGGTGATCTTGCGCAGCTGCGCAAGGGAAAACACCTGGAACCCGCCGCTGTCGGTCAGCATCGGCCGATCCCAGTGCATGAACCGGTGCAGCCCGCCCGCCTCGCGCACCAGCTCCTCGCCGGGGCGCAGATGCAGGTGGTAGGTGTTGGAAAGGATAATCTCCGCGCCGCACGCCTTCACATCCTCCGGCGTCATCGCCTTCACGGTCGCCTGCGTGCCGACGGGCATATAGCACGGCGTCTGAATGTCGCCGTGCGGCGTATGCACCACGCCGCGCCGCGCCATGGAGGTCGCGCTTTTTTTCTTCAATTCAAAATAAAACTGCTTGCTCATTTCAATCTCCCTTGATGATGTCGGATGCAGTATACCATTTTCGATAAAATAAATGCAAGTTCCGTAGTTTTCCACTGGACATACAGATTTTAATAGTTTATAATAGATTCGTAATTCTATCGACGCATCATTGCGATTTTGCGAAATATTTCTGATGAGGTGCAACATGGGCAACAGCAACCGTACGCGCACTCCCTACTACGAAGAAGATCCCTATACGCGCTCCGCGCAGAAGAACGCGCCGCGTCAGCGCGTCTCCAACGGCTACGGCTACGATTCTCCGTCCGGCGAAAAGCGCGCGGCTGCGCCCAAAAAGCGCCGCAAGCGCAGGGGCGGTGGCGGCGCGAAGGTCGTGCTGTTCATCCTGCTCGCGCTCGTCGTGCTCATGGGGCTTTTCCTTGCGGCCGACGTGTTCTTCTTCGGGCAGGACGGCAACCCGTCGCTCTTTGGCCCGACGGCGACGCCCACGGTTGCGCCGACGCCGGTGCCCACCGCGACGCCCACGCCGGTGCCCACGCCTGTCCCGACGCCGGTACCCACGCCCGTCCCGACGGCCACGCCCACGCCGGTTCCCACCGCGACGCCCACGCCCGTCCCGACGGCTACTCCTACGCCTGTCCCGACGGCCACGCCTACGCCGGCGCCCACCGCGACGCCTACGCCCGTCCCGACGGCTACCCCCACGCCGGAGCCGACCAAGCTGACCACCGGCACCGTCAAGATCACCTACTCCAGCTCCGTCAAAATGCGGCAGGGCCCCAGCACCGATTATGACGTGGTCGGCATCGCCGAAAAGGGCAAGGTCTACACCTGCACCGACATCGCCGACACCGGCTGGTATCAGGTGAAAACGAAGGAAGGCATCGTCGGCTACATCTCCCCGAAGATGTGCGAATTCACCCCCGGCGAAATCAACGACGACGGCACGGTCACCACGCAGTCCGTTGAAAGCAACGGCTACGAAATCGTGGTTCCCTCTGACGGCGGCTCCGCCGCAAAGAGCGACAAAACCGCCGAGCCCACGGAAGCACCCAAGGGTTCCCAGACCGGCAAGAGTCTCGACATGGGGCTTGACATTGACCCCAACAGCAGCTTCTGATAAAATCGCAAACCTTCCGCGCCCCGCAGCACACCGCTCCGGGGCGCGGTTTTTGTTTTCGGGCGCAGCGGGAGACGAGCAGCCCTTCAAGGGCAATCGAAAAAAACGTCCATATGCGCGGCGCTCGCCGCATCTCACGGAAGACGAGATTCACGCAGCTTAATCGTTTGCAGACGGTCAGCACGGGTTATGTCCTCCATCCCCTGCTCCCATCCAACCCATGAAACTTGCGGGGCAGCCTCCCCGCCCATGTGGCACATACACAGCATTCCCCGAAACGCCCTCACTCGCCGCATCTCGTGCATAGCGAGACTTACGCCACTCAGCCATTTGCAAATAGTCAGCACCGCATACGTTTTCCATGCCCCGTTCCCAGCCAATCCATGAAACTTGCGGGGCAGCCTCCCCGCCCATGTGGCGCATACACGACAGCCCCTAAAAAGCCATCACTCGCCGCATCTCGTGCATGGCGAAATTCACGCCGCTCAACCGTTTGCAGATAGTCATCCCGACGCATGTCCTCAATGCCCCCGCCCCTTCCAATCCATAAAACTTACAGAGCAACCTCTCCACCCATGCAGCGCATACACGCCAGCCCCCGAAAAAACCATCGCTCGCCGCATCTCGTGCATAGCAAAATTCACGCGTCCAACCGTTTGCAAACGTTCAGCGCGGCGGATGTCTTCTATGCTCCCGTTCTCAGCCAAGCCATAAAACTTACAGAGCAACCTCCCGCCCATGCAACGCATACACAGCATTCCCCCGAAAATCCCGCGCTCACCACATCTCGTTCATAGCAAAATTCACGCCGCCCAACCGTTTACAGACAGCCAGTGCCGCGGATGTTCTCCACGCTCCCCATGAAAAACATCTATCTCCCATGCTGTTCCCCTCTCTGACATCACGCACACGCAACAACTCCACAGCCCCTTCCGCCCCTGAATGCAAAAATCCCGCCTCACTGCTCGCAGTCCCTCGCGTTGGTTTCGCAAATACTCTTGCAGCACCCTTCACCCCGTCCCCTCCGCCCCGCTTTCCTCCCATGCAGCGCATGTACAGCAAACGCAAAAAAGGCGGCCCCTGCCGCCCCGAATACAAAAAGCCCCGCCGCGGCACGCGCACGGCGGGGCAAGTTTTTCACTTTTACTGCGCGTCCTCCATCGTCTGACGCGCCAGCTTCATGTAGCGCGCGTACAGCGCGTCGTAGCCGGGCTTGTTGGCTGCGTTCGGCGTGTAGCGGCGGAACGTCTTTGTGCTCATCTGCTCCATGGCTTCCGCCAGCGTCGGGTACAGCCCCGCGGCGGCCGCGGCCGTCACGCCCGCGCCGTTGGCGGCGGCGTTCTGCATGTCGGAAACCAGAATCTCCCGGCCAAGCACGTCCGCATAGCACTGCACCAGCAGCGGGTTCTTCACGGCGATGCCTCCGCACGCCACAATGCGGCGAATGGCGCAGCCGCTGCGCTCCATGTTCTCCAGAATGCTGCGGCTGCCGAACGCAGTCGCTTCCACCATGGCGCGGTAGATATGCTCCGGCCGCGTCCACATGCTCAGGCCGTCCATGCGCGCACGCAGATCGGCGCGCGCATAGGGGCAGCGGTTGCCGTTGAACCAGTCGAGCACCACAAGCCCTTCCGGATCGGGCGGCGTCGTCAGGCCGCGCTCGCTGAGAATCGTATGCGGCGAGGTGTTTTTCTCACGCGCTTCGCGCGCGATTCTCTCCGGCAGCATGTTGTCCATATACCACGCCAGCATGTCGCCGCAGGCCGCCTGCCCCGCGTCGTAGCAGCTGAAGCCGGGCACCATTGCGTCGCGCCCCATGCTGCAAATGCCGGGCATTTCGGAATACGTATCGCTCAAAAGCGCCTGCACGTTGCTCGTGCCGATGGACAGCAGCAGGTCGCCGTCGCGGCAAAGCCCCAGCGCGGCGATCGGGCTATGCCCGTCGAGGCTTCCGCCGCCCACCGCGATGCCCGGACGCAGCCCGAGCCAGCACGCGGCTTCTTCCGTCAGCTCGCCCACCTTCTCGCCCCAGAGCGTCGTCGGGCCCGCGAGCTTCTCGTTAATGTCCGCAAAGGCCGGCTCCACGCGCTGCCAGAATTCCTTCTTCGGCAGCCCTTCGTCGTAGCGGGAGAATGTTTTAATCATCAGCGAGTTGACGCTGTGCTTCACCTCGCCCGTCAGGAGATAGTTGATCCAGTCCTGACAGTCGAGCAGGTTCGCCGTCTGCGCATAGACTTCCGGCGCATGATGCAGCGTCTCCAGCGCCTTGGGGTAGAGCCATTCGCTGTTGACCTTATGCCCGCAGATGCGCAGGAACGGCTCGTCCGTCTCCTTTGCCGCCGCCTCGATGCGGTGCGCTTCCTCCTCCGCGCTGTGGCTCTTCCACACCTTGATATACGCATCCTGCACATGGCGGAATTCCTCGCGCTCGCAAAGCGGCGCGCCCTGCGCGTCCAGCGCAACCAGCGTCATGCTCGTGGAATCGACGGCGATTCCCTTCACGTCGTCGGGCGACACGCCGGAAATGCGCATCGTCTCGCGCACGGCCGTTTCAAATGCGGCGCGGTATTCCGCCGGAACAGCGCAGCAGGAGCGCGGACGGAGCTTGAGCCCGTTGGGCAATTCCGTGTCATACGCGCCGTAGCCGCAGGAAGCGGTGGCGATCTGCGCGCCGTCGTCCGCCTGCAAAAGCACCGCCCGCGCCGACAGCGTTCCAAAGTCAACGCCAAGGACATACTGCATCTTTGGATCTCCTTCCAAGAAAAGCGTTTTTCATTTGCGGCTGCGCCGCCTTATTTTTCCATCAGCTCCTGCAGCCGGTTGAGATAGGCGTCCCTGTCAATCTTCGTGATGAACAGCGCGTTTTCAAAGCCCAGCTTGTGATCCGTCACCGCATCGACAACGGTTTTGCCCAGCGTGTATTTTCCGCGCGTCTCCACGGCCACGCCGCAGCGCACGCCCTCGAACATCTCCGGATACGCCGCATACATCACCGCGCAGCTGTCGCACAGCGCAAGGCTGTCGCGCCCGTAGCGCGCGCTGGCCTTGAGGCTGAACTGGTGCGCCTGCCTGAGGAAGCGCGCACACGCGTTGTCCGCGCCGAAAACGCGTGCAAGGTCGTCCGGATAGGCGTACGCCTGCATCAGCACGTCCAGCCCGAGGATTACAATCTCCGCGCCGCACTTGAGCGTCATGGCCGCCGCGTCAGGGTCGGCGTAGGCGTTGAATTCCGCGGCGGGCGTGATGTTTCCATGCTCGGAGCCGCCTAGAATGAGAATCATCCGCTTGAGGTATTTCGGCAGATCGGGGTGCGCCGCCAGAGCGACGGCAACGTTCGTCATCGGCCCGAGGGCGAGCAGCGTCATTTCGCCGCCCTGCCGCACGGCCTCGGCGTAGAGCGCATCCCACGCGGGCATGGTCTCCAGCGGCGCGTCGGATGCGGGAAGCTCGCAGTCTCCCAGCCCGTTCTCGCCGTGGAAATATTCGGCGGTGTGCTGCGCGACGCGCAGCGGCTTCTCCGCGCCGGGATAAATGGGCGCGGTAATGCCGGCGAGCTTCGCCACGGCGCGCGCATTGGCAAACGTTCTGGCAAGCGGCACATTGCCCGCCACGGCGGAAATGCCGCGGATATCAAAGCAGTCCACACGGGAAGCCATCACCAGCGCGCAGGAATCATCCACGCCGGGATCGCAGTCGATCCATACGGGAAACTTCGTCATGCCTGCGCCTCCTCTCCGTAGCGGCTCACAGCCTCCACAATCAGCTCCACGAACGCTTCGCGGTCGATATCCGTAATCGCGGTCACATTTTCCGGCTGCCCCGTGGTGTGGAACCAGTCGGCCACCGTCGCGCCGCGGCAGTAATC
>CAZKJW010000016.1:0-24150 GCA_964553125.1 uncultured Oscillospiraceae bacterium | reverse complement strand
ACGATGGGAATCCCGGACGTATAGACGATCTCCGCCGCCTCCGGATCAACGAGGATGTTGAACTCCGCCGCCGGCGTCCAGTTGCCGTGCGCAAGCCCGCCGCCCATGAGCGAAATCCGCGCGATGCGCGCCTTCAGCTCCGGATGCGCCGTCAAAAGCGCCGCCACGTTCGTCAGCGGGCCGGTCGCCACAAGCGTGATCGGCTCCTCGCACGCGCGAATCGTCTCCGCCATGAGGTCGACCGACGACAGCGGCGAAAGCGCCTGCCCCGGCTCGGGGAGCGGCGGGCCGTCCAGCCCGGAGTCGCCGTGAACGCTGGCGGCCTGCATGGGCTTTGCCAGCAGCGGCGTTTCACGCCCCTTTGCCACGGGAATGTCGGTGCGGCCGATCAGCGTGAGGATGCGGCGCGCGTTGTAGGTGGTTTTTTCAAGCGTCTGGTTGCCCGCCGTCGTGGTCACGCAGCGGATATCCAGCTCCGGGCAGGCCGCGGCGAGCACCAGCGCAATGGCGTCGTCGTGGCCGGGATCACAATCCATGATAATCGGAATTCTTTTCATTCTTTTTCTTTACCTCGCAGCTTTCGGCACGCGGATACGGCGCGCGTTCTTGGCGCGGTTCATCTGCAGCACCGCATAGATCGCCAGACCGACGATCGTAATCGCATAGGGAATCGCCGAAACGATATCGCTGGAAATGCCGGGCAGTCCGGCAACCTTGATGCTGACGGCCTGCGCCAGACCAAACAGCATGGACGAGAGCATTGCGCCCAGCGGCGTATGGTTGCCCATCGCTTCCGCCGCCAGCGCGATGAAGCCGCGCCCGGCCACCATGTTCACGTTCCAGCTCTGGCTGTAATACATGCTCATGAACGCGCCGCCCAAACCGGCCAGCGCGCCGCCCATCATCAGCGCGATGTACTTATATCGAAGCACGCTCACGCCCACGGACGAGGCGGCGTTCGGGTTTTCGCCCACGGCGCGGATATTCAGCCCCAGCGGCGTCTTTTGCAGAATCGCCCACATCACCAGCACCATCAGGAACGCCACATATGTCAGCACCGAATGGCCGGAGAGGATTTCGCCCACAACCGGAATATCCGCAATCAGCGGGATGCGCACCGTCGGGATGAGCATGTTCGCGCTCGTCAGACCCGAAGTGCTGCCGCTCATGCCGGTGAACAGATAGAGGAAGAACTGCGTGCCGCCGTCGCCGATCATGTTCACGGCGATACCGGCAAGGATGATGTCCGTCTTGAGCTTGAGCGCGAAGAAGCCGATCATGAACGCGACCAGCGCGCCGATGACGACGGCCGCCAGCACGCCCACCAGCCAGCTCTGCGTCCAATAGCTGAACAGCGCGCCGAACAGCGCGGAAATCATCATGATGCCTTCCAGACCGATGTTCGAGCAGCCCGCCTTTTCGGACACGACCGCGCCCAGCGCGGCGAAAAGGATCGGCGCGGTGATTCGCAGGATGGAGAAGAAAAACGCTGTCTGCCACAGCATGGAAAAGAACCGGCTCATGCTTTGGCGCCTCCTTCCGCGGCCAGCAATTCTTCTCTGGCGCTCTTGACGACCAGCTTCTGCCGATAGCCCGACAGGAACTGCTCTGCCGTGAAGAACAGGAAGATGACGGCCTGAATGATGTCGATCATGTTTGCGGAAATGTTGCAGTAGGTGGCCATCAACTGGCAGCCGCGATCAAGGTAGGCGATAAAGAACGCCGCCAGCGGCACGAAAATCGGGTTGTTCTTGGCAAGAATTGCAACCGTCATGCCGTCCCAGCCATAGCCCGGCAGGCTGTTCCACTTAAAGGACGTATAGCGCCCCAGCATTTCAATGGAGCCGCCCATGCCGGAGAGCATTCCGCCGATCACCTGCGCCATGACAACCGTGCCGCCCACATGCAGCCCGGAGTAGCGTGAGAATTCCTTGTTCACGCCCAGCATCCGGATGGTGTAGCCCCAGCGCGTGCGATACATGAACAGCCACACCAGCAGCACCATTGCAAGCGCCACGAAGAAGCCCCATGTGAACTTCGCGCGCATGACCAGCGCGGGGATGCGCGCCGTTTTGAGGAACTGCGCCGTCTGCGTCTGACCCTTGGAGCGGTCTGCAAACACGTTGGTGAGGAAGTGCTTGACCAGATAGAGCATGACATAGTTGAGCATCAGCGTACAGACCATTTCGCTCGCGCCCAGCTTCACCTTCATGAACGCCGGAATCAGCATGATCAGCCCGCAGACGAGCATCGCCACGGCCACGCAGAACGCCGGATGAATCCACGCGGGCATGGGCACATAAATCGCGCAGAGCGCGCCGACAAATCCGCCCACCATCACGCAGCCCTCTCCGCCGAGGTTGAACTCATTGGCCGAGAACATCACGCACACGCCCAGACCGGTGAACATGATCGGAATCATGCTGCCGAAAATGGTGTACAGGCTCATCAGGTTGAAGCTCGCGCCGCCCTTGAAATCGATCACCGGCCCGAGAATCAGATACCGCAGCGCCAGCCACGGCTCGTCGCAGCTGATGAAAATCAGCACCGCCGCCACCAGCAGCGCCACCAGAATGGATGCGCAGCCGCGCACCAGATTGAACGCCGTCATGCGCCGCTTATTCATGGCATACCCTCCCGATCTGCGCGTCGTCCTGCTTTTTCAGACCCAGCATGTATTCGCCCATGATCTCGTCCGTGAGCACGCCGGTGTCCTCGAAGTAGGCGGAAATTCTGCCGTTATGGAAGACGATCAGCGAATCGGACAGCTCCATCACCTCGTTGAGGTCGGCGGAAACCAGCAGCACCGCCGCGCCTGCGCGCGAGAGGCGCACCAGCTCGTTGCGGATGAACTCCGTCGCGCCCACGTCGATGCCGCGCGTCGGCTGGTCGGCGATGATCAGCACCGGATCGCTTGAGAACTCGCGCGCCACGACAACCTTCTGAATGTTGCCGCCCGAGAGCATTCCCACCTTCTGCTCGCGCGAGGAGCAGAGCACCTGAAACTCGCGGATGAGCCGGTCGGTTTCCTCATGCAGCGCCTTCATGTTGAAAAGCGGGCCGTTGTTGAATTTCTTCTTGCCCACGCGGTCGCTGATGACGTTCTCCTCAATGGACGCATTGGAAGCGATGCCGTAGAGCATCCGATCCTCCGGCACGAGCGACACGCCCATTTCGCGCAGCGCATCCTGCCCCCGGCCGAGCACGCTCTTTCCGTTGACGGAAACCTCTCCCTCGTCCGGCCTTCTGCCCAGCCCGAAAAGGATATCCACCAGCTCGCGCTGGCCGTTGCCCTCCACGCCCGCAATGCCGAGAATCTCGCCCTTGCGCACGGAGAACGAAACGTTGTCGAGCATCCGCTTGTTCCAGTCGTTCGTGTAGGACACGCCGCGAACCTTCAGCACGGTTTCCTGCGGCTTCGCCGCGTCCTTTCGCACCGTCAGCACCACGTCGCGCCCGACCATGAGGCGGCTGATATCCTGCTCGGTCACGTCGCGCGTGTTGTACACGCCCATCGAGCGGCCGCCGCGCAGAATCGTCAGTCGGTCTGTGATCTGCATGATCTCGCGCAGCTTGTGCGAAATGAAGATGATCGTATAGCCCTGCTCCTTGAGCTGCACCAGCTCGCGGAACAGCTCCGCCGTCTCCTGCGTGGTCAGCACGGCCGTCGGCTCGTCAAGGATGAGAATCTTCGCGCCGCGCACCAGCGCCTTGAGGATTTCAACCTTCTGCTTCATGCCGACCGGAATGTCCATCACCTTCGCGTCCGGATCGACGTCCAGGTTGAACTCCTCGGCATATTTCTTTGTCAGCGCCACCGCCTGCTGGCGGTCAAAAAAGACGCCATTTTTCTTCGGCGCGATGCCCAGCACGATGTTCTCCGCGACCGTCAGCGAGGGCACAAGCATGAAGTGCTGATGCACCATGCCGATCCCGCGCGCAATCGCCACGTTCGGCGAGGTGATCGCCGCCTTTTCGCCGTTCACGAGAATCTCTCCGCTTGTGGGCTGCTCCAGCCCGAAAAGCATCTTCATCAGCGTCGATTTTCCCGCGCCGTTTTCGCCCATCAGCGCGTGAATCTCGCCCCGCCGCACGGAAAAATCCACGTCTTTGTTCGCCGCAATGCCGTTGGGATAGATCTTCGTGATCTTCCGCATCTCCACGGCGTTTGCCTGCTCCATGGATGCGTCCTCCTCCTTCTTTTGCAAAAAGGGGTCTTCTTTCAGGAGAAAGAAGACCCCCTCTCGCGCTCTCCCCCAAGAAAGCCGCTTGGGGCACGGATCAGTCTGCCTGTTCCCCGGTTACAGTGGTTTCCTCTGGAAGGGGTGAAGGGGGAACCCTTCCGTTTTTTACGCTCTGGAAAGGCTCCCCCGCATGGTTATCGTATGCCTCAGGGCTGCACGGAGTCGCGCAGCGCCATGGCGCCCTCGTTGTCGGTGATCGCGCTGTCCACGACGATCTCGCCGGCGACGATCTTTTCCTGCGCGGCCAGCACGGCGTCCTGCACGCCCTGCGGCAGCTTGGTGAAGTTCTTGTCGGTCACGATGCCGACGCCGCCTTCGGCGATGCCGAGGTTGACTTCAGTGCCCCAATAGGTGTTGCCGGCGTCCCACTGATCGAACAGCCAGACGATCGCGTCGCCGATGTTCTTCAGGCCGGAGGTCAGCGTGTTGGCGGCCAGCTCCGTGGAGAAGGTCAGCTCCTGGTCGGAGTCAACGCCGATGAACCACGCCTTGCCGGTTTCCAGACCCGCTTCGGCCGCGCCGTTGCCGGAGTTGCCGGCCACGCCCCAGACGATGTCGCAGGCATAGTCGTTGATCATGCTGTAAGCGTATTCCTTGGCGATGGCGGTGTCAACGTAGTCGTTGGTGTAGCGAGTGCACACCTTGACTTCCGGATCCGCGCTCTGCGCGCCTTCGATGAAGCCGTAGAGGAAGTCGTTGATGACGGGGCTGTCCACGCCGCCGACAAAACCGATGACCTTTTCGGCGTTGATCTTTTCAAAGGAGGTGTCGCCGGTCAGCGCGCCCGCGAGCACGCCGCAGAGGTAACCGACATCGTTCTGCTTGAAGGAAACGTTGACAACGTTCTCGCAGTCGCCGACATAGGTGGTGTCGTCGTAGATGAGGTATTTCTGATCCGGATACTGCTCGGCGACTTCCTTGAGGTAGTCGGGCATCTGGTAGGTGCCGCAGATGACCAGATCGTATTCGCCGGCGTCGGACACGTCGTACAGGGTGGAAAGCCACGTCGGCTGGTCGCTGTCAGCGCCGCCCATTTCGATGGTCTTGTAGGTGATGCGGCCCGCATCGGCGAGGCGCTTGAGGCCCTCTTCGGCGGAGTCGAAGAACGATTTGTCGCCCAAATTGCCGTTGACAAGGTTGACCACGTTGTAAACCTTTTCCTCAGCAACCGCAACGGACAGCAGGGATGCCGCCATGAGCACGGCCAGAAGCAGAGAAACGAGTTTCTTCATATTGAAAAACCTCCTCAATGTTGTTGCTTCAATTATAATCTTTCGCCGAAAAAAAATCAACCTGCCGAATGCCCTTCCCGCAATTTATCCAGAAATTTTTAATGCGATTTCACCAAAAAAGCGAACGGCGCTGCCGCCGTCCGCTTCTGTGGAAAATTTACGAACTTTTTTTCCGGCGCATATGCGCCGAAAATCAAAGCCTTACCGCGCGCTCTTCACCGCGAGCCAGATGCGGTTGTACATCTGGATATCCTTGGTGATGTCGTGGAAGAACTCGCAGCGCGCAACGATTTCGTCCGTCGGGAAAAGGGTCTCGTCCTCGAGCAGCTCGGGGGATTCCTCGCCGATCAGCTCAATCGCGCCGGTGTTCGGCGTGCAGTACCAGATTTCTTCAAAGTTCATCTTGGCGATTTCAGGGCGGCAGAGGAAGTCGATGAGCTTGAGCGCGTTTTCGTAGTTCTTCGCGCCCTTGGGCACGCACATGCCGTCCACCCACACGTTGGAGCCTTCGTCCGGCACAACGTAAGCCAGATCGTCGGAGTAGGTCATCGCGTAAGCCGCGTCGCCCGACCACATCAGTCCCATCGCCGCTTCGCCCGCGATCATCTTGTCCTTGGTTTCGTCCACCTGATACGCCTTGACGATGCCGGCCTTTTTCTGTTCGATCAGCTTTTCCTTCGCTTCGTTCAGGGCGTCCTTGTCGCGCGTGTTCATCGAATAGCCGAGCATTTTCAGCGTCACGCCCAGCGTGTCGCGAATGGAGTCCATCATGAACACGTTGTCCGCATACTGCTCGTCCCACATTGCCGTCCAGCTGGTGATGGGCGCGGAGACCATGTTCTTGTTGTAGAGAATGCCGACGGTGCCCCACATGTACGGCACGGAATACTCGCCCGTGGGATCGTAGTCGGGCGCCTTGAGCCAGTCCAGCGTATAGGCGGACGCGTTGGGCATTTTGGAGTAGTCCAGCGTTTCCAGCAGATCCTTGGAAATCAGCCGCTCAATGATGTAATCCGAGGGAAAGATCACGTCATAGTTCTTCGGGTCGTTTTCCACCTGCACGAGCATATCCTCGTTGGTGGTGAAGCGCATGTAGTTGACCTTGATGCCGGTTTCTTCTTCAAACAGTTCGAGCGCTTCCTCGCAGATATAGTCTTCCCAGTTGAAGACGTTCACCTCTTCGGCGGCAAGCGCCGGAAGAGCGGCCAGCAGCATCGTCAGGGCAAGCGCGAAGGCAAGAATCTTTTTCATCGGCAGAGAATCCCCCTTTATTTTGTGGCGGCCTTGTTGGCCTTATTGCTCCGACCCGTGATGAGCAGCAGCAGCGCCAGCACGGTCAGGAACATGATAGTGGACAGCGCGTTGATCGTCGGCGGAACCTTGCGGCGCGTCATGGAATAAATGAGCATCGACAGGTTCTGCGTGCGCACGGACGTAAAGTAGCTGATGACGAAATCATCCAGCGACATCGTGAACGAGAGCAGCGCGCCGGTGATCACGCCGGGCAGAATCTGCGGCAGGATCACCTTGCTGATCGCCCGCGTGGGCGGGCATCCCAAATCCAGCGCGGCTTCATAGAGGTTTTTGTCCATGCGCTTGAGCCGCGGAAGCACAGAGAAAATCACGTAGGGCGTGTCGAATGTGATATGCGCCATGAGCATGGTGCCATAGCCGCGCGGCACGCGCGCGAAAAGAAAGAGGATCATCAGCGAAATACCGGTGACGATATCGGGCATGAGCATCGGCAGGTTCGTGATGTTCATGAACACCGCGCGCCAGCCGGATTTCATCGAGTGAATGCCGACGGCGGCGAGCGTGCCGAGCACCGTCGCCGCAAGCGTCGCCAGCGCGGCCACGGAAACCGTCACGTAGAGCGCCTGAAGAATCGACTCGTCGCGCAGAAGCTCCGCATACCATTTCAGCGAAAACCCGCCCCACACGGCGCGCGTCTCGCTGGCGTTGAACGAGTAGACAATCAGCACCACGATCGGCGCATAGAGGAAAATCAGCACGGCCGCCAGATACAGCTTCTTGAACGTTTTCACAGCACGCCGCTCCCTTCCGCCTGCCCATCCGGGTCAAACCTGTTGAGAATGCCGATGGAGATGAGGATGAGCGCCATCATGATCAGCGAAAGCGCCGAGCCGAAGTTCCAGTCGCCCACGGTGAGGAACTGGTTTTCAATCAGGTCGCCGAACATCATGAACGTACCGCCGCCGAGCAGGCGCGGAATGACGAACGTCGTCACCGCCGGCATGAACACCATCGTCACGCCGCTGACGATGCCCGGAACGCTCAGGGGCAGCGTCACGCGCAGGAACGTCACCGTTCCGTTCGCGCCCAGATCGTTCGCCGCCTCAATGAGCCGGTAGTCCGACTTGGACAGAACCGAATACACGGGGAACACCATGAACGGCAGGAAGTTGTAGACCATGCCCATGAGCACGGCGCTCTCGGTGTACATCAGCTTTTTGCGGCCGACACCGATCCATTCCAGAAAGCGGTTGATGATGCCCGTATCCTCCAGCAGCGTCATCCACGCATAGGTGCGCAGCAGGAAGTTCATCCACATCGGGATAACGAACAGCACGACGATAATGTGCGCGCGCTTGAAATCCCGGCTGGCAAGAAACAGCGCCGCCGGATAGCCGATCAGCAGGCACAGCACCGTACACAGCGCCGCCAGATACAGCGAATGCCCGAGAATGCCCAGAAATTCCGGCTCAAGGAACATCCGGAAATTCTCCAGCGTGAACTCGCCCATGAACGTAAAGGCGTAATAGATAATCAGGAAAATCGGCACGACCGTGAACAACAGCATCCACACGCCGTAAGGGAAGGCAAAGGAAGACCGCTTCATTTCGCCGGCGCCTCCTCCATTTTGTGCATGATATGGATGCCGTCCGGCAGGATGGACATGCCCACCTCGCTGCCCTCGGGCAGCATCTGCGTGGAGTCCACCTTCCAGAGGGTATCGCCCGTCTGCACCATCATGCGCCAGTGAACGCCCTTGAAAAGCACCGAACGGATCACGCCGCGCAGCATCCCTTCGCCGTTCGCGTTCAAAAGCACGTCCTCGGGGCGGACGACCACGTCCACGGGCGCGTTCGCGCCGAAGCCGCTGTCCACGCAGCGGAACTCATGCCCGGCAAAGCGCACGAGACAATCCTGCTCCATGACGCCGGAGATGATGTTGCTCTCGCCGATAAAGTCCGCGACGAACGCGTTGGCCGGCTCGTCGTAAATCGCCTTGGGCTTGCCGATCTGCTGAATGTGGCCGCCCTTCATGATGACGATGGTATCGCTCATCGTCAGCGCTTCTTCCTGATCGTGCGTGACGTAAATGAACGTGATGCCAAGCCGCTGCTGCATCTTTTTCAGCTCCAGCTGCATGTCCTTGCGCAGCCGCTGATCGAGCGCGCCGAGCGGCTCGTCCAGCAAAAGCACCTCCGGCTCGTTCACCAGCGCGCGCGCGATGGCCACGCGCTGCTGCTGCCCGCCCGAAAGCGCGTCGATGCCGCGCTTTTCAAAGCCCTTGAGGCCGACCATTTCCAGCATGGCCGTGACGCGGCGCTGCACCTCGGCCTTGGGCACCTTCGCGATGGTCAGCCCGAAGGCCACGTTGTCGAACACGTTCAGATGCGGGAACAGCGCATACTTCTGAAACACCGTGTTCACGCGGCGGCGATAGGGCGGCACGTTGGTGATGTCCTCGCCGCCAAAGAGGATCTTGCCGCGGGTGGGCGTTTCAAAGCCGCCGATCATCCGCAGCGTGGTCGTTTTTCCGCATCCCGACGGGCCCAGCAGGGTCACAAACTCTTTCTTGCGGATATAGAGGTTCATGTCCGACACTGCTTCGCAGTCGTCGAACTCCTTGGTCACCCCAACCAGTTCAATCAGGCGCAGATCCTCAACCATGGCGTTGCGCTCCTTTTGCGTATATATTGGTTAAAAGCTTGGCGGCGTTGCAATCCAGAGAATTTTCGCGTTGGTCTTCCCGGCGTTTTCCAGCCAGTGAACGGACGAAGGATGAATACAGAAGCTCTCCCCCGCCTTCACGCGGTATTTGACTCCGCCCATGTGCAGGCTCACGCTCCCGCAAAGCACGTAGCCGAACTCCTCGCCCTCGTGCGGATCCTGCTTCTGCGTGCTCTGGCCCACGGCCAGCGCGACAAGAATCGGTTCCATTTCGTTTTTCTGGGCGTTGGGAACCAGCCACGTGATGTGACCGTGCTCCTCGTCGTCCAGCTCGAACATGTCGTCGCGCGCGTACACGCATTTTCTCTCGCGGTCGTCGGAAAAGAAAGCGCGCGGGCTTGTGCCGAGACATTCGAGAATATCGATCAGCGTCGTGATCGACGGGGACGTGAGGTCGCGCTCCAGCTGCGAAATGAAGCCCTTGGAAAGCTCGCAGCGATTGGCGAGCTCCTCCTGTGTCAGTCCCAGCTGCGTGCGCAGCCGCTTGATTTTCGGGCCGATCTCCATGGAAACACCTCTTTTGGCGGCGTCTGCGCCGACTCAAATGCTAAACCCGGAGTTTAGCATTTCTGTGGTTTAGAAACGCTAAACTATTTGTCGTCGAACAGTAAACCACATCTTTCGCATTCTGTCAACAGAATTCCGCTTATTTTGCAAAAAAAGCACGGTTTTTTCATGCCGCAAACCCCTGCGCGCCTCCCGCGCCCATTGCCGCGCTCAGGAAAACGCCGCGGACGCCGTTTTTCCGGCGCATATGCGCCAAAAAAAGCCCGCTGCCGCTTTTTTGCGCGCGTCGCCGCGAAAAGTCCGTTTTTCGTCCGGTTTTCTCTTGCCAAATGCGCCGCAAAAAGGGATAATAGCGGCATGGATAAGTTTGAAGTGCTCGTTACGGACGTTTCGTTCCGCAACGAAGAAAATGGTTTTACTGTCCTTCAGGTTCGCCTTGACAACGGCGTGCGCACGTCGGCCGTCGGCGTGATGCCCGCCATTGCCGCCGGCGAGCGCGCCGTGCTGACCGGCGAATGGTCGGAGCACGCGCAGTACGGCAAGCAGATCCGCACGCTCATGTGCGAGCCGGTCAAGCCGACCACCGTTTCCGGCGTGGAGCGGTATCTCGGCTCAGGGCTGATCAAGGGCATCGGCCCTTCAACGGCGAAAACCATCGTCGAATATTTCGGCGCGGACGCGCTGGACATTCTGCAATACGCGCCCGAGCGGCTGACGGAAATTCCGGGCATTGGAAAAAAGCGCGCCGCCATGATGGCCGAGAGCTTCGCCAGCCAGTCGCAGATGCGCGAGGCAATGGTGCTTTTGCAGTCGTTCGAGCTTTCGCCCGCTATGGCAATGAAAATCTTCAACTACTATAAAGAAAGCACGCAGGAGGTTCTGCGCCGCACGCCCTATCGCCTCGTGGAGGATATCGAGGGGCTTGGCTTCCGCACGGCCGACCGCATCGCCGCCGCGCAGGGAATGCCGCCCAACGACCCCGCGCGCCTTCGCGCCGCAATGCACTATGTGCTCTCCGACGCCGCCGCTTCCGGCGGGCACACCTATCTGCCGCGGGAAATTCTCGTCGCGCAGTCGGCGCGGCTGCTTTCCGTGCCGGCAGAGGCCGTTGAAACGGCGCTTGAAAGCGCGATTCTCTCCCGCAGCCTTGTCGCGCACGAGGTAGACGATCACGTCGCCGTTTACACGCCGCGCGCGTTTCAGGCCGAATCAGAAACTGCGCGCCGCCTGCTGGAGCTGCTTGAAGCGCTGCCCTACCGGCCCGACCCCGAGCTGAACGGGCGCATCGCCAAGTGGGAGCGCGAAAACGGCAAAACCCTCAACGCCGATCAGAAAAAGGCCGTGCGCGCCGCCGTCTGCGAGGGCGTGTCGGTCATCACGGGCGGCCCAGGCACGGGAAAAACGACCATCCTGCGCTGCGTGCTTTCCCTGCTCGACCGGGGCGACGAGGTCATTCTCGCCGCGCCGACGGGACGCGCCGCCAAGCGCATGAGCGAAGCCACCGGCGCGGAGGCGAAAACCATTCACCGCCTGCTGGAATACGGCGGCGCGGAGGGCACGTTTGCACGCGATGAAGATAACCCCATCGAAGCCGACGTGGTGATCGTTGACGAGATGTCCATGGTTGATATCTTTCTCATGCGTTCGCTTCTGCGCGCGCTGCTGCCCGGCACGCGGCTGATTCTCGTCGGCGACGCCGACCAGCTGCCGTCCGTCGGCGCGGGCAACGTTCTGCGCGACATTCTCGAAAGCGACGCAATGCCCGTCGTGTGGCTGAAGGAAATCTACCGGCAGGACGGCGAAAGCATGATCGTCCTCAATGCGCATCGCATCAACGCCGGGGAAACGCCTGTCACCAACAGCAAGGGCACCGACTTTTTCCTTGAGCGCTGCGAAACCGGCTCGCAGGCGGCGCAGCGCATCGTCGATCTGGCAAAGCGCCGCCTTCCGGCGTATCTGGGCGTCGATCCGCTGCGGGATATTCAGGTGCTCGCACCCACAAAAAAGGGCGAGTGCGGCGTTTTCGCGCTGAACGCCGCGCTGCAGAATTGCTTTAATCCCGCGCGCAGGGGCGCGGATGAGGTTTCTTTCGGCGACACCGTTTTCCGCCCCGGCGACAAAGTAATGCAGACCCGCAACGATTACGACATGGAATGGCGCAAGCCCCGTCCCGGCGGCGGCTGGGAAGAAGGGCAGGGCGTTTTTAACGGCGATATGGGCTTCGTCGAGGAAGTGAACAGCGACGACCGCGAGGTGCTCGTCCACTTTGACGACGACCGCGAAGCGCGCTACGACGCCGGCTCCCTCGAAGATCTGGAGCTGGCCTACTGCGTGTCGGTTCACAAAAGCCAGGGCAGCGAGTTCCCGGTGGTCGTCATGCCCGCCGTGGGCGGCCCGCCCATGCTGCTCACACGCAATCTGTTCTACACCGCCGTCACGCGCGCCAAGCGCATGGTCGTGCTCGTCGGGCGCGACGCATGCATTGCGCAGATGGTGCGCAACGTCAACATCGCCAGACGCTACTCCGCGCTGAAGCAATGGCTTCGGCAGGCGCCGTGATCCGCCGCGTTCTTTCGGCGCTTCTCGCGCTGCTCTATCCCCGCGGCGCGTGCTGCCTTGCCTGCGGCGCGCTGAACACGGGCGGCGAGGCGCTTTGCAGCCGCTGTGCGGCTGAAATGAAAAAGCCCGTCGCGCCCCGGTGCCCCGGCTGCGGGCGTCCCGGCTGGACGATGCTCTGCTCCTCCTGCGCGGCAAGCCTGCCCGCAGATTATCTTCCTTTCTATACGCCGCTGGACTACTCCGGCGCGGCGAAGCATCTGGTGCGCCGCCTCAAATACGATCGCGTGCCGGAAGCCGGCAAGCCGCTGGCCGAAGCGATGGCCGCCGCGCTTCCCGCCGAGCCGTTCGACGCGCTCGTCCCCATTCCGCTCAACAAAAAGCGCGAGCGGGAGCGCGGGTTCAATCAGGCGCGCGTGCTGTGCGAAGCCGTCGGCGAAAAAGCAGGGCTGCCCGTTCTGGACGCGCTCATCCGCACGCGCTACACAAAAACGCAGACACATCTCTCCGCGAAGGAACGCGAAGAAAACGTGCGCCGCGTGTTCATCTGCAATGCGGACGTGCGCGGCAAGCGCCTTCTGCTCGTTGACGATGTGCGCACCACGGGCGCGACGGCAAAGAGCTGCGCCGAAACCCTGCTCGCCTCCGGCGCGGCGCACGTCGCCCTGCTCACCGCGGCAACGGCGCGCCCTCGCTCCTGAGCGCTCCAGAAAACGCCCGCAGATTCATATACAGCGTAAGCCCATGGCCCGCCAGCCGCGCAAAAGCGCAGCCCGCGAGCCTGTATTTTTGAATGAGGAAAAAATCAAGCGCGAGCGTCAGCAGCGAGCCGGAGAGCGAGGAGACGAGCAGACTCCGCTGCATCTCCAGCCCTGTAAGAATGCCGCTGAGCACCTGCTGCACGCCGCACAGCGGCGCGAGCGGCGCAAGCCTGCGCAGAAGCGGCCCCACGTCGGCCTGCCGGTAGATGACATTCGCAAGAAACGGCGCGCCAAACGACAGAAGCAGCGAGAGCGGCGCGGAGATCAGCAGCGCCGCCGCGACCAGCCGCACGGCCAGCGCGCGCAGAGCCGCGCCATCGCCGCGACGAGCCGCAACCGCCGGTCCCGCCACAACCGCCAGCGCGCCGGTGAACACGCCCGGCAGCATCACCCACGGCATTGCCATGCCGCTGAACATGCCCAGCCGCGCGGTCGCCTCCTGCGCGGAAAGTCCCGAAGCGCGCAGGCGCAGCGGGATCACAATCGACCCCGCCGTGCGAGTGAGCGTGTTGGAAAGCCGCATCCACGTCATCGGCGCGGAGAGCCGCCAGAGTTTCTTCTCCGTTTCCGCGCACGCCCGTCCGGCACGCGGCGCGCCTTTTTTGCGCAGCATCGCGCAGACGAGCAGTAGCCCCGCGCTTTCGCCCGCCAGCGTCGCAAGCGGCGGCACAGCCGCCATATACGCCGCCTGCATCCGCGGAAACGCCGCGAGCAGCCCCATGCAAAGCGCGAACCGCAGCGTCTGTTCCAGCAGTTCCGAGGCGGCCGGGGGCAGCGTGTCGCCCGCACCGTAGCACCAGCCGTTATACACGGCCGACAGCCCGAGCACCGGCAGGCACGGCAGATAGCACCACAGCGCCGGCAGCGTGCGCACGTCGCCCAGCAGCCGGGCAATCAGCGGCGAAAGCGCGAACAGCGCCGGCAGCATCCACAGCGAAACGCGCAGCGCCAGCCTTCTTCCGGCGCAAAGCGCCTCATCGCCCCGTCCCGCCGCCGTCTCGGTTGAAACGGCCATGGGAAGCCCCGCCGTGACCGGCGCAATCCACAGCATGTGCGCGCTTGAGGCAAGCTCCAGCACGCCCGTGCCCTCCGCGCCCAGCCGGCGCGACAGCACCACGCGCATCGCAAACCCCAGCGCGCGCGTCGCGCCGTTGGACACGGACAGCACCGCCGCCTGACGAAGCAGGCTTTTCTTCTTGTCTTTCATATTTCCAAGCTATGCAAAAAAACTGGTGACATGCCCGGCTGCGCGTGGTATGATGTGAAAATCAAAAAGGGAGGGCGCGGCAATGGACAAATGGGACAGGCGGTTTATGGAAATGGCGCGGCTTGTGGCCACGTGGTCGAGCTGCTATCAGGAAAACCGGAAAATCGGCGCGGTCGTCGTACGCGAAAAGCGAATCCTGACCACCGGCTATAACGGCGCGCCCGCGGGCGTTACCAGCTGTATGCAGCGCGGAGAGTGTCTGCGCCGCAAGCTGGAAATTCCCTCCGGCACGCGGCACGAGGTCTGCTACGCCGTACACGCCGAGCAGAACGCCATCGTGCAGGCGGCGAAGCTGGGCGTGTGTCTGGAAGGCGCGACGCTTTTCTGCACGCATCAGCCGTGCGGCCAGTGCGCGAAAATTCTCATCAACGCGGGCGTTTCGCGCGTGGTGTATGAGCAGGGCTACCCCGACCCGTTCGCGCTGGAGCTGTTTGACGAGGCCGGCGTGACGGTCGAGCAATACAGGGAGGACTGAGCATGGATCGTACAGAGCCTGCCATCTTTACCAATATGTGCATGATTTCCGACGGCGCGGGCAACGTGCTCGTCGAGGACAGGCGCAACCCCAACTGGCCGGGGCTGACATTCCCCGGCGGCCACGTTGAGCCGGGCGAGTCGTTCTGCGCGTCCGTCGTGCGCGAGGTGCGCGAGGAAACTGGGCTGACCATCGAGCATCCCGTTCTGTGCGGCATCAAGCAGTTTCCGGCGTCCGACGGCAGCGCGCGCTACATCGTGCTGTTTTTCAAAGCGGACAGCTTTTCGGGGCGCCTTGCGCCCTCCAGCGAGGGCGACGTTTTCTGGCTGCCCCGCGCCGAACTGGAAAACCGCAATCTTGCGCCGGATTTCGCCGAGATGCTCCGCGTTTTCGAGGACGACGCGCTGAGCGAGTTTTTCTATTACAAAGAAAACGGCGAATGGAAAATCGAGCTGCTGTGAGGCGCGTTTCTCTGCCCGTTCAAAATTTTCGCGGACATTTGTCCGCAAAACGCAAACATTTTGCTTGCCCTTCGCCCCCGCCTGTGCTAAAATGAGCGCATTACAGGGACGGAGGGCTGTTTTTATGCAATATATCAGCACGAGAGATGCATCGAAGCGCGTGAGCGCTTCTCAAGCCATCGTCGCGGGAATCTCGCCCGACGGCGGCCTTTTTCTGCCGGAAACCATCCCGCAGTTCGCGCCGGCGGAACTTTCCGCGCTATGCGCGGCCGATTATCCGCATCGCGCGGCGCGCGTGCTTTCCCGCTTCCTGACCGATTTCACCGAGGACGAGCTGCTATCCTTCGCCGAAAAAGCATACGCGCGCGATAAATTCCCGCCCGCCGCCGTTGCGCCGGTCGTTTCCATCGGTGGAAATGGCCATGTGCTGGAGCTGTTCCACGGGCCGACGAGCGCGTTCAAGGATTTTGCGCTGCAAATGCTGCCGTATCTGCTCACCGCGTCGCTCCGCAAAAACGGGGAAACGCGCACCGTGATGATTCTCGTCGCCACCTCCGGCGACACGGGCAAGGCCGCGCTGGAAGGCTTCGCCGACGTGCCCGGCACAAAAATCTGCGTCTTTTATCCGCACGGCGGAACCAGCAGCATGCAGCGCCTGCAAATGACCACGCAGCGCGGCGGCAACGTGGGCGTATACGCCGTGCGCGGCAACTTCGACGACGCACAAAACGGCGTGAAGGCCATCTTCACCGACGAAGCCTACAAAGCAGAGCTCGCCGCGCGCGGCTTCCTGCTTTCCTCCGCCAACAGCATCAACTGGGGGCGGCTCGCGCCGCAGATCGCCTACTACTACTCCGCCTACTGCGACATGGTCAACGCCGGAAAAATCCGCATGGGCGAAAAAATCAACGTCTGCGTGCCGACCGGCAACTTCGGCAACATCCTCGCCGCGTGGTACGCCAAGCACAGTGGGCTGCCCATCGCGCGGCTCATCTGCGCGTCCAACCGCAACAACGTGCTTTCGGATTTCCTCACCACGGGCGTGTACGACCGCAATCGCGCGTTCCACGTCACCTCGTCGCCGTCGATGGACATTCTCATCTCCTCCAACCTCGAGCGCCTGCTCTCCCTGACGCTCGGCGACGAAGCGCAGCTCAGGGCGCTTATGGCCGCGCTCAAAGCCGAGGGGCGCTACGAAATCAGCGCCGACGCGCGCGAAAAGCTGCAGGCAGAATTCTCCTGCGGCTGGGCGGACGACGACGCCGTCGCGCAGACCATCGCCGAAACCTACGTCGCGGACGGCTACCTGCCCGACACGCACACCGCCGTCGGCCTGCGCATTTGGCGCGAATACAAACAGAAAACCGGCGACGCCACGCCGACGCTGCTCGCCGCCACGGCCAGCCCGTTCAAGTTCTGCCCCGCCATTCTCGGCGCGCTGGGCAAGCCCGTCCCGGAGGGCGATTTTGAAAGGCTTACCGCGCTTTCGCGCGAGACGGGGCTGCCCGTTCCGCCGCGCCTTGCCGAACTGGAGGGGCTGTGCGAGCGCTTCACGTGCATTGTTTCTCCGGACGAGATGCGCGGCGCAGTGGACAAAACGCTGAAAGAAAGCGAGGCTATGCAATGAAATATATCGTAGTGCTCGGCGACGGCATGGCCGATCGTCCCCTCCCGGAGCTGGGCGGCAAAACGCCGCTGGAAGCGGCCGATAAGCCGCACATGGATTACCTCGCGCAGCACGGCGCGGCGGGCATGGCGCAGACGATTCCGCACGGAATGCCCCCCGGAAGCGACACGGCGAACCTTTCGGTCATGGGCTACGCGCCGGAAATCTACTACTCCGGCCGTTCGCCGCTGGAAGCGGTGAGCATGGGCGTGCCCGTAAACGACGACGACGTGACGTTCCGCATGAACCTTGTCACCGTTTCGGACGAGCCGTGCTATGCGGACAAAACGATGCTGGACTACGGCGCGGGCGAAATTACCACGGAGGAAGCGAACGAGCTGGTGCGATTCCTTGCCGAAAACCTCGACTGCGACGATTTGCAGATTTATCCCGGCATCAGCTATCGCCACTGCCTTGTGCTGCGCCATGCGCACACCGGCACGGCGCTGACCCCGCCGCACGACATCACCGGCCGGCCCGTGCGCGATCATCTCCCCGCAGGCCGCTACGGCGAGCGGCTGCTCGCGCTGATGGAGCGTTCGCACGCGCTTTTGCGCGAGCATCCCGTCAACCTTGCGCGCATTGCGAAGGGGCTCAACCCCGCCAACAGCTGCTGGCTCTGGGGCGAGGGCACGCGCCCGAAGCTGGAGCCGTTTGAAAAGCTGTACGGCGTGCGCGGCGGCGTGGTCTGCGCGGTCGATCTGCTCAAGGGCATCGGCCTTTGCGCGGGGATGCGCGCGCCGGATGTTCCCGGCGCAACGGGCGCCATGTGGACGGATTTCGCCGCGAAGGGGCGCAAGGCGCTGGAGCTGCTGCACGACGGATGCGACATGGTTTACGTTCACGTCGAAGCGCCCGACGAATGCGGCCACCACGGCGCGCCGCTGGAAAAAGTCCGCGCCATTGAAACCATCGACCGCGACGTGCTCGGCTTTCTCATGGACGCGCTGCGCGCGGAGGGCGAGCCGTTCCGCATTCTGCTCACGCCCGACCACCCCACGCCCTGCGCGCTCAAAACGCATGTGGGCGAGCCCGTGCCATTCGTTCTCTATGACAGCACGCGTGAGGAAGCGCCGCACGCCGCGCACTACGCCGAAGCCGACGCCGCCGCAACCGGTCTCTTCCTTGCAGAAGGCCCGATGCTGATGCAGCGGCTGATCGGAAAGCGCGAAGCCTGAGCGAGCCGTTTCCGGTCTTCTCCTGCGCTTATAATTTCTGCCTCCTCTGGAAATGCTCTTTCCTGAGGAGGCGTTTTTATGCAGAAAAATCCCCTGCAGGACTCCATTTCCCTGCCCGTTTCCGCCGCGCTTGATGAGAATCTCGCGCACCTGCGCCGCACGATGCGCGCCGCCCGCAACAGCGACGTGATGATTCGCCGCTTCGACTGCGGCGATTTTCCCGCCGCCGCGGTCTATGTGGACGGCATGGCGAACGCGGAAACGATCAGCCTGCATATTCTCCGCCCACTGATGGAGGGCGCGCCCTGCGCGGAAGCGGACGGCGGCTCCATCGCCGCACGCGTCGCTTCGGAGCGGCTTTCGTCCTGCGGGGTGAAGCCGTGCAACCGGCTCGATGCGGCGATGAACGCGGCGCTTTCCGGCGACACGGCGCTTTTCTTTGACGGCTGCGCCGAAGCGCTTCTTGTCGATACGAAGGGTTTCCCCACGCGCGGCGTGGAGCAGCCGGTCAACGAAACGACGGTGATCGGCGCGCAGGAGGCGTTTGTGGAAAATCTCAAGACCAACCTCACGCTTCTGCGCCGCGCCGTGCGGACGCCGCGCTTCGTCGCCGAATCGCTTCAGGTAGGGACGGGCGCGCCGCGCGCGGTTTCGCTGGTCTATCTCGACGGCGTGTGCAACGAGCAGATTCTCGCCGAATGCCGGCGGCGCATCCTTCATGTGGATATGGATTATATTTCCGGCGTCGAAATGCTCGAGCAGCTTCTGGAGGACGCGCCGCACTCGCTTTTCCCGCAGTTTGCGCACACCGAGCGCCCCGACAGAGCCGCGTCGTTCCTTCTGGAAGGCATGGCGCTGCTTCTGCTCGATGGTTCGCCGCACGCGCTGGGCGTTCCCTCGTCGCTCCTGCACCTCGTTCACGCGCCGGACGTTTCGTTCCTGCGCTATCCCGCCGGAACGTTTCTGCGGCTGGTTTCCGCCATGGGCGTTCTGCTGACGGCGTTTCTGCCCGGCGTGTATCTGTCGCTGCTTTCCTATCATAATGAAGTGCTGCCGCTCGCGCTGATGACGAGCATTTACGAAACGCAGTCGCGCGTGCCGATTCCGGTTTTCTTTGAGCTGCTGCTCATGGGCTTTGCCTTTGATCTCATCAACACCGCGGGCGCGCGCGTGCCGGGCGTGTTCGGGCAGGCGCTGGGCGTGGTCAGCGCGCTGATTATCGGGCAGGCGGCCGTCACGGCGGATCTGGTTTCGCCGATGCTCATTATTATCGTCGCCGTGTCCGGCCTTGGCCAGCTGATGATCACCGACTACAACCTTTCGCTTTCCTTCCGGATGATTCAGCTTTTCTATTCGCTTTCGGCCGCGCTGGGCGGCCTGTACGGGCTGGCGCTGGCGCTGCTGGTCTCCTTCGGAGAGCTGTGCTCGCTCAGCTCCATGGGCGTTCCGTTTTTCTATCCCTTTGCGCCATCGCGGATGCACAATCCCGATCTGTTCACGCGCTACCCCGTCTGGCAGCAGCGCGTGCGGCAATATCTCTCCAACCCCGGAAGACTCCAGCGCGCATCCGGCCGCGCCCGCGCGTGGAGAAAGGAGCCCTCCCATGACGACGAATAACCGTCCGATCCCTTCCCGCATCCGCGTGCGTCCGGGGCCCGGCGCGCCGCCCAGCGTGGACGGTCATCCCGGCTGGGTGAATGCCGAAAACAACAGCTGGAGCTGGCCGGCGCTGGTAACGGTTTTCTGCCTCTGCCTGCTGACGGGCACGGGGCCGCTTCTCCAGAGCGCGCGCAGCGCGTCCTGGTGGATCAGCCTGCTCGGCACGGCGCTGGGCGCGCTGCTGACATGGCTGCCGCTGTGGGGCGTGATGCGCGCCAGGGGCGAGGCGCTCACGCTGGACGAGGCGTATGCCTGCGCCTTCGGCGGGTCGGTTGGCGGGTTCCTTTCGCTGCTGGCCGCCGCCGCGTTTCTTCTCAACGCCGCGCAGACGCTTCGCATTCTCGCCGCATTCGTGCGGCTCTACATGATCGACGGCGCGCGCGGGCTTGTCGTTTCGCTTGCCGCGCTTAGCGCGCTGGCGCTGATGCTCTGCCGCAGGCACGCGCGCGGCTTCTCGCGCGGCGCGTGGGGGCTCCGGTTCGTGCTGTGCGGGCTGATGGCCGTCTCCGCGCTCATGATGACGCGCAACGCCGACGCGTTCAATCTCTTTCCCCTGCTGGGCGAATCGCCCCGCGCGACGCTCGCATCGCTGCCCGCCGCGCTTTCAAACGGCATGGGCGTCGCGTCGCTCGCCGTGCTGCCGCGCCTGACGGGCAGCGCAAAGCCGCCGCGCTTCCGGCTCGGTCTGGCGGCGGGGCTGCTCGGCGCGCTCGCAGGCGGCGGCTTCGTGCTGCTTGCGTGTCTGTCCGTTCCACCGCGCAGCGCGGATGCGGCGGCCTCCGGCGGCATCGGGCTGATGCTCGCCATCGAGTATCTGTCCTCGGCGCAGATTTTCCGCGTGCTGTATCAGTTTGCGCTGCTGCTTCTGCTGCTCATTTCCACCGGCGCGTCGCTGACGGGCTGCGGCGCGCTGCTTGTCGGCGTGTGGCGCGCGCGGCGAATGCGCGGTGGGCTTGCCTGCGCCTGTCTGCTCGCCGCCGTCATCTCCGCCTGCCCGGACGCGCCGTTTTATCAGGCGCTGGAAAACACGCAGCTGTTTCGCGCGGCGGCGCTGGCGCTGCCCGCATGGGCGGCATGGCCGATTCTGAAAAACAGGGAGAAGCAAAATCATGCGGCGCGGTAGCATTGCGGCAATCTTCTTCGGGCTTTGCCTGCTTGTGTCCCTTCGCGGCGGCGTAGAGGTGGAGCATCAGACGTTCATCGTTTCCATGGGCGTTGACAGCGCGCCGGGCGGCGTCACCGTCACGCTCGTGCTGCCCTCCGCCAACGCGGGCAACCAATCGGAAGAAAAGGGCGGCGGCGCATACGAAATCGTCAGCGCCTCCGGCGCGGCTTTCGACGACGCGCTGCTCGTCCTGCGCGCAACCATTCCGCGCGAGCTGAACTTCTCGCAGCTTCTGCAGATCGTCGTCGCCGAGCCGCTGGCGCGCGGGGAAACCTTCGGCGCGCTGCTGGACGCAATCCTTTCCACGCCGCGTCTGAACCAGTCGGCCACGCTCGCCGTATCGCGCAGCGCCGCGGAAACCTTCCTGCGGCAGCAGCTTCCGTTTCTCGGCGTGCGCCTGTCCGCCGGAATTGAAACGAGCTTGACCACCTACGGCGAGCTTGGCAACATTCCCTCCGCCATGCTCGGCCCGGCGCGCCGCGAAATGGCGGGCGGCTGGCGCACGCCGCTGCTTCCGCTCGTTTCCGTAAACGCCGGGCAGGACGACGCTTCCGTTCCCTCGGGCGAGCCGCTCGCCGCTCTCGCCGGGCAGCTGCCGCATCGCGGCGGCATCACCACGGAATATCTCGGCGCGGCCGTCGTCGCCGACGGGCGTATGCGCGGCGCGCTCACCGGCGCGCAGATGCAGCTCGTCTCTTTCCTCATGGGCGAAATGAAGGAAATCCCCTTCTCCGTCGGCGGAGAATACTGCCGTCTCCGTCAGCGCGGAAAGCCCGCCGTGAGCGTTTCCCTCCGGGACGGCGTGTGCTCCATTCGCCTTTGCGCCTCCGCCGACGCATTCCCGCAGGGCGGCGCGCCGGTCAACGCGCAGGCCGTGCAGGAAAAGCTCACCGCCTCCGTGCGCGAAGTGCTTGCGCTTCTTTGCGCAATGGGCGCGGATCCGGTCGGCTTCGAGGGGTTCGCCGTGCGCGGCGTCGCCTCGCTTTCCGCGTGGGACGGCAGCGCGTGGGCGTCGGCCTATCGCCGCGCGCAGCCGGAAGCCGAAATCGCCGTCGTTGCGGCGGATACGCTGTAACTTTTTCCCTTCTGTACAAAGGCGCGAAAATCCTGTATACTCTCAGCGGGAGGTGTGTTCATGCGAAAACTCATTGCGGCGCTCGTGGCGCTGTCGATATATCTCGCCGCGCCCTGCGCGGCCATAAAAGCCGAATCCGTTCAGACTGCCGACGGCACGCTGCGCGTCTGGCTGCAATCGCTCGGCGCAGTGAAGGCGCTCGGGCTGACGCTTGACGGCGCTTACGCCGTTGAAGGCGATCGCGGCTTCATCTTTGAAAAGGGCGCTGAGATCAGGCTCGGCGCAAATGAAGGCAGCATCGTACTGGAAGTGGGCGGCGCGGCGATCGACATGGGCGGCGGGTTCACCCTCACGCGCCATCTTGACGCGGACGGCAACGCCGGCGGCGCGTACATTCACGAGTCCGAAAAGGACACGCTCTATTGCGGCGACCTCTCCTTCAGCATCCGCACGGACGGCTGCATCCGCGTCATTGTCACCATGAACATTGAGGATTACCTCTACGGCGTCGTGCCCTACGAGATGAGCGACACCTTTCCGCTCGAAGCGCTCAAAGCGCAGGCCGTCACCGCGCGCACGTATGCCATGCAGCGCGCCCAGCGCCGCGCCGCGCAGGATTACGACGTCTGCGACACCACCGACGATCAGGTTTTCAAGGGGCTTGACGCGCGCTTTGAGCTGCCCATTCAGGCGGTGGACGAAACGCGCGGCATGGTCGGCATGTATAACGGCGCTTACGCCGAGTGCTTCTATTCCGCCTCCAACGGCGGGCAGACCGCGCTCGCCACCGACGTCTGGGGCGCGGGCGATTACGGCTATCTCGACATGCGCGACGACCCCTACGATCTGGAAAACCCCGAAAGTCTTGTGCGCACGGCGGTCATTCCGTTCGACGCGCGCCAGATGAACAGCGAACTCTACACCCTGCTCACGCAGCAGGCGGGCGAAGCGCTCTATCAGAGCGGCGAGCTGCTGCCCGGCGAAGCGGTCGGGCTGTTTGAAATTGAGAACATCGAAGCGATCAGCCCCGTGTACGGCGGCGCGAGCCGCCAATATGGCGTCATCCGCTTCACCGTGCGCGCGGGCGTGCGCCGCTACGACGGCCCGTCCACGGCGGGCGTGCAGCAGCTGGGCGAAGTGGAAATGCTCGCCGAGCCGCTCGTGCTGGAGCTGAGCTTTTACGATCAGGTGCGCGGCGCGCTGGGGCTGGCGCTCAATTCGGCGCGCAGCGAGCTTGTCACGGTGGAAAAGGGCGAGAACGGCTTCACGCTTTCCAGCCGCCGCTACGGCCACGGCGTAGGCATGAGCCAGCGCGGCGCGCAGCGCATGGCGGGCGTGTACGGCATGACGTGCGAGGAAATCCTCTCCTTCTACTACCCCGGCCTCGACTGGGTGACGCTCGAATGGGCCGCCGAACCGCTGACGACCATCGACGCGCTCCCCGAAAGCCTCGGCTACGCCGCCCCGCGTCCCACCGCCGCGCCCACTCCCGCGCCGCTGCCGGCGCTTTCGTCGGGCGAGTGCTATGCGGCAGTCAGCGTCGCGGGGGTCGATTCAACGCTCAACGTGCGCCGCGAACCGAGCACGCAGGCGGACATCCTTGGCGTGCTGCGCAACGGCCAGCGGCTGATCATTGTCGAAGAAACGGCGGACGGCTGGGCGAAGATGAAAACGGCCGAAATGGAAGGCTACGTGATGATGAGCTTCATCGTAAAAGAATGACGGATGATTTTTTCAGGGCGGCGAGGGCCGCCCTTTTTTTGCGCGGCGTTCGTTCATAAAACATAACGGAATTTCGTGTGTGAAAAATTCTATTAGCAACGCGTTAGTAACACGCGCGCCCCCAAAAGCCTTATGCCATAAGGCTTTTGGGCTTTGCCCGCGGATAAGGTATTATACACATGAACTCAAACAAAATTAGGAGGG
>CAZKJW010000015.1:0-34170 GCA_964553125.1 uncultured Oscillospiraceae bacterium | reverse complement strand
CGCCCTGTTTTTTAAGAAATGTTTTCCACAGGTTTTCCTAATAAGGCATTGAAATGAGGGATAAGAAAAAAGGGCGCTTACGCGCCCTTTAATTATAAAACTGATACACGCTTTTCCTCAGCCCTTCAGGCGCGAGGCGGCCTTCATGCGCTGCTCGTGCGAAAGGATGCGCTTGCGCATCCGCAGGCTTTGCGGCGTCACTTCCAGCAGCTCGTCCTCGGTGATGAACTCAAGGCACTCTTCCAGCGAGAAGGGCTTCGGCGTGGTCAGCTTCAGGCTGTCCTCGGAGGAGGAGGAGTTGCGCATGTTGGTGACGTGCTTTTTCTTGCAGACGTTGACGTCGATATCGCCCGGCCGGGACGATTCGCCCACAATCATGCCGCTGTAAACCGGAAGACCGGGGCCGACGAACAGCGCGCCGCGATCCTGCGCGTTGAAAAGACCATAGCTGGTGGTCTCTCCGCTTTCAAAAGCGACGAGAGAACCGGTGTCGCGGCTGGGCAGCTCGCCCTTGAACGGCTCGTAGCCGTCGAACACGGCGCTCATGATGCCCTCGCCGCGCGTATCCGTCATGAACTCGCTGCGATAGCCGAACAGGCCGCGCGCAGGCACCACAAACTCAAGGCGCACGCGCTCCTCGCCCGTCATGGAGACCAGCGTGCCCTTGCGGCGGCCGATCTTGTCGATGACCGCGCCGACATACGCCGTCGGCACGTCGGCGACCATGCGCTCCATCGGCTCGCACTTCACGCCGTCAATTTCGCGCATGAGCACCTCGGGCTTGCTCACCTGAAGCTCGTAGCCCTGACGGCGCATCGTTTCAATGAGGATGGACAGATGCAGCTCGCCGCGGCCTTTGACAAGGAAGGAATCGGGCGAGTCGGTTTCCTCCACGCGGAGGGAAACGTCCGTCTGAAGCTCTTTCATCAGGCGCGCGCGCAGATGGCGGCTGGTGACGAATTTGCCTTCGCGGCCGGCGAAGGGGCTGTTGTTGACCGAGAACGTCATGCGGACGGTCGGCTCGGAAATCTTGACGAAGGGCAGCGGATCGATTTTGACCGGGTCGCAGATGGTGTCGCCGATGTTGAGGTTTTCAAAGCCGGAAACGGCGACGATATCGCCCATGCCCACTTCTGTCGCCTTCACGCGCTTGAGGCCGTCGAAGGTGTGCAGGCCGGACAGGCGCTGCTGCGGGGAAACGGCATCCTCGCCGTGCGTACAGCGAACGGCCATCATGCCCTCGCGGAGCGTACCGCGCTCCACGCGGCCGATGCCGATGCGGCCGAGATACTCGGAGTAGTCGATGGTGGAAATGAGCACCTGCGCGGGGCCTTCCAGATCGCCCTCAGGCGCGGGGATATATTTGAGAATCGCGTCGAACAGCGGGGTCAGATCCTCGCCGGGCTTGCGCCAGTCGAGCGTGGCAAAGCCGCGCCGCGCGGACGCGAAGAGGATCGGCCAGTCGAGCAGATCGTCGGGCGCGTGCATTTCGATGAGCAGATCGAGCACCTCGTCCACCACCTCGTCGCAGCGCGCGTCGGGGCGGTCGATCTTGTTGATGCACACCAGCACCGGCAGCTTCAGCTCCAGCGCCTTGCGCAGAACGAAGCGGGTCTGCGGCATGGGTCCTTCAAAGGCGTCCACGAGCAGCATGACGCCGTCCACCATTTTCAGCACGCGCTCCACCTCGCCGGAGAAGTCGGCGTGGCCGGGGGTGTCGACGATATTGATCTTCACGCCCTTCCAGTGGATGGCCGTGTTCTTTGCAAGGATGGTAATTCCGCGCTCGCGCTCGATGTCGCCGGAGTCCATGACGCGCTCGGCAACCTGCTGGTTGTCGCGGAAAATGCCGCTCTGACGGAGCAGGCCGTCCACGAGCGTGGTCTTGCCGTGATCGACGTGGGCGATAATGGCGATGTTGCGGATATCTTCACGAATCATTCTATATCTTCCTTCCTGCTCACCGTCTCTGCGAGCTTCAAGCCTTTGTTGTTCTCTTCGGCCCAGCGGATGGACCATTCGTTCTGGAACAGCAGCACGGGCCGGTCAAACCGGTCGGCCGCCACCGTCGTGGAGGAAGATAGCTTGAGGTCGGGCGGTTCGCAGGGACATTCCTCGATCCAGCGGACGAAGCGGTAATCGAGCGGCTCGCGCCGGATCTCCACGCCGTACTCGGCGCGCATCCGATGCTCCAGCACGTCGAACTGCAGCACGCCCACCACGCCGACGATCAGCTCCTCGCGGCCGATCTCGGGGCGCTTGAACGTCTGAATGGCGCCCTCGACGGCCAGCTGCGTAATGCCCTTGACGAACTGCTTGCGCTTCATGGAGTCAAAAGCGCTGACGCGCTCAAAATGCTCCGGCGCAAACACGGGAATGCCCTCGTAGCGGATTTTCTTTCCGCCGCAGAGGGTGTCGCCCAGGCGGTAAACGCCCGTATCGAACAGGCCGATGATATCGCCCGGATACGCCTTCTCGACGGCTTCGCGCTCGTCGGCCATGAACTGCTGCGGCTGCTTGACCTGCATGGTCTTTTTCGTGCCGGAATGCCAGACGAACATGTTCTTTTCAAACACGCCGGAAACGATGCGCATGAAGGCGAGCCTGTCGCGGTGTGCGGGGTTCATATTCGCCTGAATCTTGAAGATGAAACCTGAGAAATCGCCGCTGTCCGGCTCCATGATTCCGTCTTCATATTCGCGCGGGCCGGGGCACGGCGCAAGGCGCAGGAATCTTTCAAGGAACGGCTCCACGCCGAAGTTGGACACGGCGCTTCCGAAGAACATCGGGGTCAACTCTCCCCGGCGCACAGCGCCGAGATCAAACGCGTCGCCCGCCATGTCCAGCAGCTCCATTTCATCGCGCAGGCGGTCGATGTAATGCTTCTCCAGCACGTCCGAAAGATGCGGATCGTCCATGCTGATCTGATATTTGTCCACGCGGTTCTTGCCGTGATCGCCCGCGGAATACAGGTCGATCATGCGCGTATCGCGGTGGCACACGCCCTGAAAATCGCCGTCCACGCCGATGGGCCAGTTCATCGGGCAGGAGCGAATGCCCAGCACGTCCTCGATTTCCTGCATCAGCGCGAAGGGATCCTTCGCCGCGCGGTCCATTTTGTTTACAAAGGTAAAGATCGGAATGCCGCGCATCCGGCAAACCTTGAAAAGCTTGATGGTCTGCGCTTCAACGCCGCGGGCGGCGTCGATGAGCATGACCGCGCTGTCGGCGGCCACAAGCACGCGGTAGGTATCCTCGGAGAAGTCCTGGTGACCGGGCGTGTCGAGGATGTTGATATGGCAGCCGCCGTAGGAGAACTGCATGGCGGAACTGGTGACGGAAATGCCGCGCTGCTTTTCAATTTCCATCCAGTCGCTGGTGGCGTAGCGCTCGGCCTTGCGCGCCTTGACGGAACCCGCCTGGCGGATGGCTCCGCCGTAGAGCAGCAGCTTTTCCGTGAGCGTTGTTTTACCGGCGTCCGGGTGAGAAATAATGGCGAACGTCCTGCGGGTTTCGATTTCGTGCCGCAGGGCGGAGAGATCAACGTTTTGCGCCATGTAGGTTCCTCCTCAGGGGCTAATTCACGAAATTGTATTATATCGCGAAATGCATTGCGTGTCAAACCTCCGGAGCTGATTTTGCCGGGGGGAAAATCATTCCGGCAGAAGGATTTTTCTGATTTCCATCGAATCAGTCTTTTTTGGATAAGACAATTCTTTCCACAGTTTTTCCAAACCGCTTCCACCCTTTTTCCACAGGGAAAAGTCAAGCCAAAACATGGAAAAACCGAGTTATCCACGTTTTCCACAGCACTACTACGGCTACTACAATATATATTGCTCACCCAGTAAGGAGGATGACCATGCATTTCCAATGTTCGAGCAGCGAAATGTCCTCGGCGCTTGCCGTCGTAACCCGCGCGCTTCCTTCGCGCACAACGAACGTCATCTATGAAGGCGTTCTTTTGGCGACCTGTTCCGAAGGGCTCCGGCTCACCTGCACGGATTTGGCTTTGAGCATTGAAACGCATATCGACGCGCAGGTTCAGGAGGAAGGCGGCATCGTGCTGCCCGGCAAGCTGTTCTCTGAAATCGTGCGCAAAATGCCCGACGCCATGATGGACATCACCGTCGACGACCGCAACGTCGCCACGATCCGCTGCGCCGGCTCCCGCATGACGCTCACCGGCATGGACACCGACGAATTCCCGTCGCTGCCCGAGGTTGAAAATCCGTCCGTGATCAGCATATCGCAGAAAATCTTCCGCGATATGGTGCAGCGCACGTCCTTTGCCATTGCAACCGACGAAACGCGCATCATCCTCACCGGCTGCCTGCTTGAAACCGAGGGCAGCGATCTGTATCTCGTCGCGCTCGACGGCTTCCAGCTGGCGCTGCGCAAGCACGCCTGCGAAAACGAGCTGCCGAAGCTGTCGGCGGTCGTTCCCGGCAAGGTGCTGGGCGAGCTGGCGAAGATTCTCGACGACAGCGACGAGGCGGTGGAGCTGCGCTTCGGCAAGTCGCATCTGCTGGCGGACGTGGGCAAAACGCGCGTGGTGGCGCGCCTGCTGGAAGGCGAGTTCATCCGCTATCGCCAGATCCTGCCGCAGGAATGGAAAACGCGCGTGCGCGTTTCCAGAAAAGAGCTTGACGCGGCCGTCGATCGCGCCGCGCTGATGGCGCGCGAAAACAAAAACAACCTCATCAAGATTCATGTCGGCGATTCTGAGATGCTCATCACCTCCAATGCCGAGCTTGGCGACGTGCGCGAGGAAGTGTCCGTCGTCAGCGAAGGGCATGATCTCGATATCGCGTTCAACGTGCGCTATATCGCTGATACGCTTCGCGCCATTGAGGACGACGAAGTGCTCATCCGCTTCAACTCCAACGTCAGCCCCTGCCTGTTCTGCCCGGTCGAGGGCGACGCTTACCTCTATCTGGCGCTGCCGGTGCGCGTGTTCTCGGCGTAAGAAGGCAAAATGCGCATTGAAAGGCTGCGGCTGCGTTCCTTCCGCAACTACGAACAGGCCGACGTCCGTCCCGCGCCCGGCGTCACCGTGCTCTACGGCGAAAACGCGCAGGGCAAAACAAACCTTATGGAGGCCGTGCATCTGTGCTGCGTCGGCCGTTCGCATCGCACCAGCCGCGACCGCGAGCTGGTCCGCTGGGGCGAAAGCGAAGCATACGTTCAGGCGGACGTCCGCCGGAGCGACGGCGCGCATCAGATCGGCGTCGCGCTGTATCCGAACGAACAGAAAAAAAAGAAAATCACGCTCAACGGCGAACCTGTCCGGCGCATCGGCGAACTGATGGGCCAGGTGAACGCCGTTCTTTTTTCGCCCGAAGACCTGCGGCTGGTCAAGGACGGCCCCGAAGGCCGCCGACGCTTCCTCGACATGGAAATTTCGCAGCTGCAGCCGGCGTATTTTTACGCGCTTCAGCGCTATACGCGCGCGCTCAGCCAGCGCAACGGCCTCCTGCGGGAGCTGCAGGTCAATCGCAACGACGCGCTTTTTTCTACGCTTGAGGAGTGGGATGCCATGCTCGCTCAGTGCGGCGCGGTGATTCTGAAAAAGCGCGCGCAGTATCTTTTGCAGCTCGAAGAAAAGGCGGAGGAGATCCATGAAACGCTGTCCGGCGGCCGCGAAAAGCTGAAGCTGCGCTATGTCGGCTGCGACGCGGATGAAACAGGGCTGGTTCGTCTTTTGCGCGCTTCGCGCGAGGAGGATTGCCGCCGCGGGTTCACCAGCGTCGGCCCGCACCGCGACGACTACAAAATCATCATCAACGGCAAGGACGCGCGCGCGTTCGCCTCGCAGGGGCAACAGCGCACGGCCGCGCTTTCTCTCAAGCTCGCCGAGATCGACGTCATGCGCGAGGAAATAAACGAAGCGCCTGTGCTGCTTCTGGACGATGTAATGAGCGAGCTGGACGTTTCGCGCCGCCGGATGCTTCTCACGCGCATCGGCGGCGTGCAGACCATCATTACCTGCACGCATCTGGACGACCTTGGCGGCGCGGAATATGAAAAAGCAATTTCGATCCGTGACGGAAACCTGAGTGAAACGGTGGATAAAATATTACGAAAGTAAGAAAAACAAACGCTTTTTCCACAAAACGGCCTGATTTGTGGAAAAATCTGTGGATAACTGTGGATAACATAGCGGATAACGGTGCGCAAACGCGCCGTTTTTCTTTATACGTTCACGCTTTTTGGCTGGCCAAAATATCCACGGAGGGAAATGCACACTATCCACAGCGACCCAAAAAAGCGCGCGGACAGCGCCCCGGAAAAGCCGACGTTTTCCCGCCGCGCGCCGCGCGTGTTGCCACTGGCGTTTTTCTTCCATACATGCTATACTAAAGGGTAATCTATCATGGAGGCGTGTACCGTCTTGGAAGAGAGAATCATTCTTGCATCGGGCTCGCCCCGGCGGCGGGAGCTGCTGGAGCAGGCGGGCGTGCGTTTTGTTGTGGATGCGGCGGACGTGGACGAGCGCTTTCACGGGGCGCCGGAGGCAACGGTGCTCGAGCTTTCGCGCCGGAAAGCGGCGGCAGCCGCGAAAAAACATCCGCAGGAAACCGTGCTCGCCGCCGATACGATTGTATATTGCGCGGGGCGGGTGCTCGGAAAGCCCGCGGACGCGGACGAGGCAAAGGAAATGCTGCGCGGCCTTTCCGACGGCTGGCACGAGGTTTATACCGGCGTGAGCGTGGCAAGGGACGGAAAAATTGAAAGCCGATGCGACAAAACGCGCGTTCATTTCGTTTTAATTACGGATGAGCAGATCGACGCGTACGTCGCGACGGGCGAACCGATGGACAAGGCCGGCGCTTACGCCATTCAGGGCGGCGCGGCGCGGTTCATCGACCGGATTGAGGGCAGCCCCACGAACGTCATCGGGCTGCCGATGGAGCTTGCCTGCGCGATGCTTGGACTGTGAGGAGAAACGTATGGGATTTTTTTCGCCGGAAATCGGCATCGATCTGGGAACGAACAACGTTCTGTTTTATGTGGCGGATAAGGGCATTGTCCTGCGCGAGCCGAGTCTGGTCATCGTATCGGGCGGCGAGCGGCGGATTGTGCAGGCCGTCGGCGAGGAAGCGCGCCAGATGCTCGGACGTATGCCGCAGGGGTTCCGCGCGGTGTGGCCGATTCATGAAGGCGTCATCGCCGATTTTGATCTGGCGGCTTCCATGCTGCGCTATTTCATCAAGCGCGCGCTTGGCGTGAACTACATCGGCAAGCCGCGCACCGTGCTGACCATTCCCGCGGGCGTGACCAGCATGGAGCGCCGCGCGCACGAAGAAGCGCTCATGCGCGCCGGCGGCAGGCTGTCGTATATTGTGGAAGGCGCCATCGCCTCGGCGCTTGGCTGCGGCCTGCCCTGCTATGAACCGCAGGGCAACATGATCGTCAACATCGGCGGCGGCACGACGGAAATCGCCGTCATTTCGCTGGGCGCGGCCGTGGTGGGCAAGTCGCTGCGCATCGGCGGAAACGCCATGGACGCGGCGATAGCCGCCTATGTAAAAAAAGAAAAGAACCTGCTCATCGGCGACAGGACGGCGGAGGATATCAAAATCGACCTCGGCAGCGCCGTCGCGCCCTCTGAAACGCAGAAGGCGATGATGCGCGGGCGCGACGTGGTGACCGGGCTTCCGCGCACCGCCACGCTCGACACGGACGAGGTCTACGAGGTTTTGCAGGAGCCGCTGCGCGAGATCATGTCGGCAGTGCTGTGGGTGCTGGAGCGCACGCCGCCCGAGCTGGGCGCGGATATCATGCGCAGCGGCATCTATCTCACGGGCGGCATGTCGCAGCTGACGGGCATGGATCAGTTCATCGCCGCCGAGACCGGCATCCCGGTGCAGGTGGCGCGAAACCCGCTGGACTGCGCCGCGCTGGGCGCGGGCTATCTGGCCTCCAACCTTGAGCTGCTCGGACGAATCGGCAAGAATCACCCGCTGACGGAGTGACACGCCGGAGGAAAAAGATGCGCAAAAACAAAAAAAGAAAAAACAGGGGCAACGCTCTGAAAATAACGGCCATGGCGGTTGGCATGGCGCTGATCATCGGCTGTGTCGGGCTGGTGCTGGTGGAGAATATGTTTCCCACCCAAGAGTTCATCCCTTCCAATATTGTGGGAATGCCCTCGCGCGTGATTACCGCGGTGATCAAGCCCTTCCAGAGCGCGTTTTCGTGGGCGACGAACTATGTCAGCGATCAGCTGGCGTCGTTTAAGCTGCGCAAAACCATCGAAATCGAATACAACAAGCTGCGCGCGGAGAACGACGAGCTGGTTTATAAATCGCTGCTCAACGATGAGCTGGAGGAAGAAAACCAGCGCCTGCGCAACCTGCTGAACGTTTACGACGAATACCGCAGCATGAACCCCATCATGGCGCAGGTGACCGGAAAAGAGACGAGCAGCTGGTTTCAGATGTTCACCATCGATAAGGGCTCGCGCAACGGCATCAAGCAGAATATGGCCGTCATCAACGCGGACGGCCTGATCGGCTACATCTACAAGGTGTACGACACGACGAGCGAGGTTATTTCCGTCGTGGACAGCCGCGCCTCGGTCGCCGCGCTGATTGAAAGCTCGCGCGATCAGGGCATTGTCAAGGGCACGCTGGGCATTGAGGAAGAAGCGGCCTGCCGCATGTATTACCTGCCGGTCGATCTGGTGCCGCGCCCCGGCGACACGGTCGTCACCAGCGGCGTGGGCCTGTCCTTCCCGAAGGGGCTGAAAATCGGCGTCATCCGCGAAAGCACGCGCTATATGGATGAAAACAAGCATTACGTGGTCATTGAGCCCTACGTCGATTTCATGCACATCGAGGAAGTGCTCGTGCTCATCTACGAGGCCGCCGAGGAGGATATGCCCGAGGCGGACGACGGGCAGCTGAGCTACGTGCCCGTGGAGCTGGATACGCCGCGGCCTTCGCCCGTAGTGGGCAAGCAGGTCAACGATCCGAACCTCGGCGCGATTACGCCGCCGCCGCGCGCCACGCGCAGCTACGACGAGGCAGCGCCGGAGAACACCGCGCCGCCGGAGGGAATCACCACGACGCAGATGTACGAGGGCGATTACGGCGATATGTTCTACACTGTGCCGCCGGAAGCGACGGAAACGGCGGATCCGGAGGTTGCGCAGTGGCTGCAGGAGGATCTTGAAGGGAGAGACGACTGATGCGCAAGGTGCTGCGCGCCGGCGCCGCGATTCTGCTGGCGTATCTGCTGCAATCGACGGTGCTGACGTATCTGAAGGTGCGCGGAGCGCAGATGGACGTGATGACCGTGACGCTGTTTTGTCTGGGCAGCGTTTTCGGAATTTACGGCGGGCTCTGCTCCGGGCTGACGGCTTCGTTCATCATGGAAGCCATGAGCGGCAGCATTCCGATTTTTTCCACGGTGTTCTGCACCGGCGCGGGGCTGGCCGGCGCGCTGATCGTTCAGAAAACGGACGCGCTTTCCCTGCCCGGCAACCGCGGCAGGGAGCGGATGATTCGCCGCTTCGCGCCGAAGGCGGCCGTGCTGCTGCTGGTGCTGCTCAAGGAATCGCTGTATCTGATTTATTTCTTTCTCAACGGCGTTTCGCTGGGATACATTCATTTTTTCCGCGCGGTTTTTACCGCCGTGGAGGCGGCGCTGCTGATGTTTGTTTTGCAGCCGCTCGTCCGCTGGTGGATTCTGCACGAACCGAAAACGCGCGAAGAAAAAAAGGCCGAGCGGCTCGCATATGAGGCTGAAAAGCCGAAGAAAAAGAAAGCGCGCGAAAAGAAAACGGACTCGTTCCTCAACGAGCTGATGGCGCGCCCTGAGGCGGAAACCGCCGAGCCCGGCAAGGAAGCGCCGCAGGAAAGCGACGACATTCCCGAGGGGTGGCGGCTTACGCGCGACGACGAGCCGGAGGAAGCGGACGAGCCGCAGGAGACGGAAGAAAAAGAGGCGGCGGAGCCGCAGAAAACAAACGACCCCGTAAATGAAGCCGCGCAGGCTGAACGGGAGGAGGGAAGGAACGGTGCCTGAAGAAAGAAAAAGAATCAAAACAAAAGACAAAGAAAGAACGGAAAAAGCGAAACTGATTGTTTTCGGTTTTGTGATCAGCTGCGTCTTCGCGGTGCTGTTCCTGTCGCTTGCAAACCTGCAGATTCGCGGTGCGGACGATTACGGCGAAGTTGCATCTTCCATGATGACGAAAACCATTTATGAGCGCGGCTCGCGCGGCCAGATTCTCGATGCGAACGGCACGCTGCTGGGCTACGACAAGAAAATATACAACATCCAGTTCTACCGCGAGCCTTCCAGCAAGCGCGCGCAGAACGGGCAATACTCCAAGGCGATCTGGGAAGTGATCCAGATTCTCAAGGAGGATGGCGTTGAGGTGAAGTTTGATTTCTATCTCAAGCCCGCCGAGGATGGAACATGGTATTTTGACACGAACACGAAAAGCGAGAGCGTCGCGGCTGCGCGCGAATCGATGTTCCGCTCCAATTTCTATGTGAAAAGCACGGACGTCAACGATATCTTTGAAACGCTCTGCTACAACTACATGATTCATGAAATCGACATGGATTTTCCGGAGAATGAAAAGCTGACGCTGGAGGACAAAATGCAGGTTCTCTCCGTCTGGCAGGAAATGCAGATGAACGCGTTCAACTCCGTGCCGATCGTGCTCGCGCAGGACGTCAGCTGGGGAACGGTCATCAAAATCGAAACGCGCCTGATTACACTCGACGGCATTTCCGTCGCGGTGGAAAACCAGCGCGTATACCCCAAAGGCACGCTTGCGTGCCATATTCTGGGCTATACCGGAAAAATGCAGACGGAAACGCAGATACAGAAATACGTCGCGCGGGGCTATAAGCGCTCCGACGTGATCGGGCTGGACGGCGTGGAAGCCTCCATGGAGGAGCAGCTGACGCCGAACTCCTCGGACAGGCAGGGGCATTCCGTCGTTGAGGTGGACCGCTCGGGCAACCAGATCCGCACGCTTTCGCATCAGGATGCGCGCGACGGCAACACCGTCAAGCTGACCATCGACGCGGGCCTGCAATCGGTGACGGAGCAGGCGCTCGCAGATCTGGTGAACAGCATCCGCGACTACGAAGAAAAAAGGCTGCAGGACGATAAGTGGCTGGAGGACAATAAGGAAGACCTGATGAACTATCAGGCAAAGGAAAAAAGCATCAACCTCGCGCAGAACGGCGCAATCGTGGTGCTGGATATGAACTGCCGGGTCAAGGCAATGGCGAGCTATCCCAACTACGACCCGAACCTGTTCATCACCGGCATGACGGCGGCGCAGCGCGAGCGCCAGCTGAACGACCCGCGCCACCCGCTCTACAACAACGCCATCGCCGCCGCGGATACGCCCGGCTCGGTTTTCAAGATGTGTACGGCGCTGGCCGCGCTGACGGAGGGCGAGCTGACGCTCACGGAAACCATCGACGACGGCGGCTACTTCGATCTGTATGATTCGACGAACCCGCCGAAGTGCTGGATCAACATCAATCTCCGTTCGCGCCACTCCAACCAGACGATTGTGGAGGGCCTGCAAAACAGCTGCAACTATTTCTTCTACACGCTCGGAAGCCGGCTCGGCTCGGACGGCGAGCGGCTGTATCAGTTCGCTGAAAAGCTGGGCCTGACCAGCAAGACGAACATCGACCTGCCAGGCGAAATCACGAGCGTCGTGGGCAGCCAGACTTCTTTGTATGACCCGAACCGGCCGATCACCGGCGCGGATCAGGATACGTGGTATCCGGTGCAGATCAAGGCGGCGCTGAAGAAGCACCTGCTGAAAATCGGCGAGAAATACGGCTATGAATACTCCGATGAACGTCTGGACAAGTGCTGCAAGGCGCTGATGGATATGGCCGTCAACACCGAGCAGGGCGAACAGGGTACTACGTGGGTTCAGGCCATCCGCCCGATCCTGATGGAGGAGCTGGGCATGTCCATGGAAATGGTGTACAAGCAGGAAGTCGTAGGCGATTTGTTCACCTACCTGAACGAAATCAAATGGGGCGGAAGCTACACCATCATGACGGCCATCGGTCAGTCGATCACCACCACGACGCCCATCGCAATGGCGCGCTACATCGTCGCCATTGCCAACGGCGGCTATGTCTGCGACGTGCAGCTGATCGACAGCATCATCGACCCTGAAGGCAACGTGGTCAACAAATTTGACGAGCCGGTCATCGTCAACGACCTTTCCGAAGAAGTCGCGCCGTACATCAATGCGATCAAGGAAGGCATGGCGGGCGTGGTTGACGAAGGCGGTACCGCCGGAGACTACTTCACCAGCTGGACGGGCGTGGACGGAAAACTGGACAAATCGCAGCTGTGCGGCAAAACGGGAACGGCTGAAACGAGCGAGCTGGACGTGGAAAACAACTCGTGGTTCGTCTGCTTCTACCCCAAGGACGAGCCGGAGATTGCGGTCGTCGTGTATGTGCCTTACGGCTATTCCGGCTCGCGCTCGGCCGCTGCGGCGCGCACGGTCATGGAATACTACTTCACTTCCAGCGTGAATGACGAGGCGGTTGTGCTGCCTGCGCCGAACGCGCTGGCGCAATGAGCGGGCGACTGACGACGCTGCTTTCGGGCAAGGGCGGCGTCGGAAGAACCATGCTCGCCTCTTCGCTGGGAACGCTGCTCGCGCGCGGAGGAAAGCGCACGGCGCTTGTGGATCTGAACACGGGAATGCGCGGGCTGGATATGGCGCTCGGGCTGGAAAGCCGCGCCGCGTTCGATCTGGGCGACGTGCTCGACGGCGTGTGCGGCGTGAAGCAGGCGCTTTGCCGCGGTGAGGACGGTCTGTGCCTTCTCGCCGGAAGGCAGGTGTGCGACACCGAAGCGCTCGACGAAAGACGGCTTGAAAAAATCATCGCGCATCTGCGGACGGAGTTCGACTGGGTTCTGCTCGACGCCGCGGGCGGCATCGGGCGCGGGCTCACCGCCGCGGCGCGGCTGGGCGGCGAGGCCATCGCCGTGACGACGCCGGACGACGCGGCGATTCGCTGCGCAGAGCGCGCGGCGGGCGTGTGGACGCGCGCGGGCGGGCAGACGCCCATGCTCTGCGTCAACCGGATCGACGCGGCGCTTGTACAGGAGGGGCTGCAATACGCCCCGGAAACGTGCGCGCAGGTGCTGGATATGTATCTGCTGGGCGTGGTGCCGGAGGATGAACAGGCGCTTCGCGCCGGACTGAAAAAGCAGCCCGTCTGCGGCGATTTTCCCGCCGCGCGGGGGATTGAAAACCTGCTTTGCCGGCTGGAGAACCCGAAGGAGAAGCTCTGGAACTGGAACCCTCAGCCTGAGAAAAAGCAGCCTTTCTGGAGAAGGAGGAAAGCATGACGGTCAGTCCGATTGTAATCAATCGCCGCGCACGGCAGCATTTTGATCTGCCGCTCGTCATCATCACCTATCTGCTGGCGATTTTCGGCGTTTTCGCCATCACTGTGGCAACCTACAAATACACCGGCGAAACGCTGGCGGTCGATACGATTCTTGCGCGCATCACAAGCTCCTATTACGGAAAGCGGCAGGGCATGTTCCTTCTGATCAGCCCGATCGTCGTGGCGGTCATGGTTGCGGTGCCGTATCAGGCGCTGCAGAAGTTCTCATGGCTTGCGTATCTGTTTTCGCTGGTCATTCTGGTCATGGTGCTGGTCATGGGCGCGACGACGTCCGGCGTGACGGGCTGGTTCTCGCTCTTTTCCGGCTACATGCTGCAGCCGAGCGAGTTCGCAAAGCTGGCCGCGATTCTGCATGTGGCGAATTTCTTTTCGCGCAAGGAAAACCCGGTGCAGAACGTGCGCGATTTTCTGGCGATGATGATCATCATGGGTCTGCCGCTCCTGCTGATTTTTGCGCAGGGCGAGATGGGCACGGTCATGGTGTTCATCGCCATTTATGGCGGAATGATGATCATGAGCGGCGTGAGGATGCGGCTGATCCTCGGCATCATTGGCGCCGGCTGTTCGGCGCTGTTTCCGATCATCCTGTATTGGAAAGCGTCGGGCTCTTACCGCTACGACCGGCTGCTCGGCTATTTCGACCCGGAGATGGCGAGTTCCGACTCGGTTTATCAGGCCACAAACTCCAAGACGGCCATCGGCAACGGCGGCCTTCACGGCGTAGGGCTTTTCAAGGACGGCACCTACTCCGCGCTGGACTACGTGCCGCAGGATCACACGGACTTTATCTTTTCCTCCATCGGCGAGACGATGGGCTTCATCGGCTGCTCCATCGTGATGATTCTCTATCTGCTGATGATTTTCCGGCTGCTGTCGCTTGCGATCAACACCTACGACAAATTCGCGCGGCTGGTGATCGTCGGCTTCATGATGATGGTTTTCTTCCACGCGGCTTACAACATCGGCATGACCATCGGCGTTACGCCCGTGATGGGCATTCCGCTGCCGTTCCTGAGCTACGGAGGCTCAAACCTGATTGCGAATATGTGCGGGCTTGGACTCGTGCTCAACATCACCCTGCGAAAACCGCAGAAGCGCATGAGCGTGGTGGACGAAGGCATTCAGATGGGCAACATACCGAAAAATAAAAGGCGAAGGTAAACAAAACACCGCCCGGACATTCCTGAAAAAAGGAGCGTCCGGGCGGTGATTTTTTGTAGAGCCTTATTGCACTGCGGTCGATTTCATGTTCTTCTGATAGAGAATCGGGGAGATTCCCGTTTCTTTTTTGAACTCCGAAAAGAAGTGATTGTAGTTGATATAGCCCGTTTCCAAAGCGACCTGCTTGATGGAGATTTCAGGAGATTCCCTGATTCTTTCCGTTGCTTTCCGGATGCGCAGGCGGTTCAGGTATTCAATAAAATTCACGCCCGTATCTTTTTTGAATACGCGGCTGAGATAGCTGCTGTTTGTGCTGATATTTCTGGCCACAAGGCCGAGAGAAACGGGCTGCGCATAATTCTTTCGCAGATACTGGATTGCAAGCAATGTAATGGGGTTATAGCCTTCAACGGCTTCGACATCGGAGAGAATCCGGATATAGGTTTCGGAAGCGGATTGGAGATAGCGACGCATGTCCTCAACCGTTTCAAGGAGGCAGAAATGAGCATAGGGGTCGTCGCCGTCAAACACCTGTTCGGAGCGGATTTGATGCTGTTTGCAGAGCGTGCAGAGCACGCTGATAATCTGACAGCCAATGCGCCGGATGGATTCCAGCGGCTCTTTTCCCGAAAGCAGAGAATCGCACACAGCGTCCAGGATGCGGTGCGCGTCCGGGTAATCGCCGTTGTTCAGCGCGCGGGTAAAGGATTTTTCGGTTTCCAGTGAAAACTGAAAGGGCGGCTTTTTTTCGTCCTTTGCAGGCGGCATTACGTCGATGATCAGGCAGTTTCCCTGATAGAGCTTGCTTTGCAGGGAACGGAGAAGAATTTCGTATTGCGTAGCGAGCGATTCGGAAGCCTTGACGGGCTTGCCGATGCAGAAGCTGGCCGTCAGGCTGAGCATCTGCCGGATGCTGCGGCTGAGGTTTTGAATCTGCGCAACGAAGCAGGCGCGATCCATGACGGACAGACCGGCCAGAATTGCGACGACGTTGTCGCCCATTTTAGAGGCGATCAGCCCCGGCTTTCCCTGAATGCCGTTCCGGATCAATTCAAAAAAAGCAGTGCTGAGCCTTGCGCCTTCACAGTTGGGCAGGTTGGCGCAGATCAGGCGATAGTTGTCCAGCTCTGCTATGGCGAGGCAGAACGGCGCTTTCATGCCGTGTTTTTCAAAAAAATCGTAAACGTCCGGGGTGTCCCGGTCGATTCCGAGCAGAATCTGATGCAGCTTGTCCGGCAGAAAATAATAGGCCGCCTGTCGCTCCGCTTCCTGGCTCTGAGAAAGGCGGCTGTCCGCGTGACGCAGCGTTTCCAGCAGCTGCGAGGCGGTGAGCGTGTTTTTGAGAAGATATTCCATTGCGCCCATTTTCATGCTGGAGCGCACGTATTTGTAGTCGTCATAGGCGCTGAGAACGATAACGGCAGAAGCGGTTCCTTCCTGTTTCAGCTGCGTCAGCAGCTCCAGACCATCTGTTTCCGGCATATCCATATCCAGCAGAAGAATATCTGGCGCGGATTCCCTTAAAAAACGCAGCGCTTCCCGACCGTTTTCAGCTTCGCCGACGATGCGGTAGCCTTCTTTTTCCCAATCGATCAGGCCGCGGATTTTGCTGCGGGAGATGAAATCGTCGTCAATGAGGTAAACTGTTTTCATCCTGTGAACCTCCCTTCATGGCCGGCAGAACGATGGTGAATTTTGTAAAAACTCCCGGAACGCTCTGAGCGTATACGCCGTATTCATCTCCGTACATCAGGCGGAGCCTTCTTGTAACGTTGGCTACGCCGATATGATTGACACGATCTTCGCTTTCTTCGTTGCTCTGGAAGATTTCCTTGAGCTTTTCGGGCGTCATTCCCGTTCCGTTATCGCTGACCTGAAGATGAACATCCTTCCCGACGAGAAAACCGCGGAGGATGATTTCGCCGCGGCGGTCGCGCAGAGGCGCAACGCCGTGAATCAGTGCGTTTTCAACGATCGGCTGCAGAATGAACTTGGGAATCAGATAATCCTGAATTTCTTCATCGATCTGGTAAGTGATGTCGTAGCCGTTGACATAACGATAGGACTGAATCAGAAGATAATCCTGAACATATTTGATTTCCTGCGCGATGGTGACGATGGTTCGTCCCTTGCCCATGGTGACAAGCAGAATATGGGAGAGCGCGGCGGTGATCTCCTGTATGTTTCTGTTCTGGCACAAATCTGCGTAGTAGGAAATGGTGTTCAGTGTGTTGGCGAAGAAATGCGGGTTGATCTGCGCCTGAAGCGCTTTGAATTCCAGCTGGAACTTTTCTTTTTCGCTTTCCTTAATCTGACGGATCAGCCGGTTCAGCTCCCGCGTCATCAGAGAAAAGCTGACGGACAGACTGTGGACTTCATCGTCTCCGTTGTCGGAAAAATCATGCGAAAAATCGCCTTTGCGGATATAGTGCGTGTATTCGACGATCTGTTCCAGAGGGATGGAGATGCTGTTGGCGATGCAGGAGGAGACGAGAAAAGCCAGCAGCAGGCAGAGAACGGAGATTCCCGCAGCCCAGTATCCCATGGCGTATACGTCGGAGAGAATGTATCCGTAGGGCGAAAGCGAAAGCACATACCAACCTTCCACGCCAATGCTTGTCCATGCCGCCTGATAGCGTTCTTCGTTGATGTCAACGGTGGCCGTGCCGATCTCCTGCGCGCTTTGCTGCGGAAGAAAGACGGCTTCGCGAAGACTGTCCCACGACGCTTCGTCGATTCCGTTGCTTGCAAGCAGATTTTTGCCGCTGTCAAAAATCATCACGAGCGTTTCTTTGCCCTGCCCGGCTGCGGTGGTCTGACAGGCTTTGTGAAGAAATGCGGCATCTATCTGCAAGCAAAGCGTTCCGCTGACATAGCCGGAGGAAAGGTTTGTAACTCTCCGGCTGAGCAGGAAGGAGACGGGCATGTCCTGTTCATTCGCGCCGTTTCCGGAGAAAATGTAGGTCCATACGCATTGACCGGCCGCCTGTTCGGCTTCATCGATCACAGTCTGCATGAAATCGCGGGAGTAGACGGTGCTGTAAATGAAATTGCTGTATAGTTCATGGCTGTTTTCTGCGTCCTGATAAAAATAAGCGGAATGAATCGCCTCGTTGGAGGAAAGACGGCGGCCGCAATCTTTCACCGCTTCGCGGTAATTGCTGTAAAACGACCAGTCCCCCTGATTCTTCAGATCCGTCAGCATGGTCTGGAGGCTGGTGGAATAAGCAATCTGCGCGCTTGCGTCCGTTATGGCGGTGAGATCCTGATAAAGCATGTGCGCAGTCTGACTGACGAGCTGCTGCTGATAGGCGTCCGTTTTGCGGATCATGGAGCGGGAAAACAGCAGATATAAAAAAATGCAAACCAGCAGAATGGGCAGCAGCGAAACAAAAAAATAGCTGATCTGCAGCCGCTTGCGGATGCTGCATCGTCGCAGAAGAAACGTTAGCTTTCGAGTGATGACAGTTCCCCCCTCCGCTTCAATATGGAACAATATAACATAAAAAGCAGATTTTGTCAGGATTTTTCCGGGTACGCAAAGCGGAAAGTAAAAATTGAAGATGAAGAAGTAAAAAAACCGAATGTTTTCATTTTATGAGACATGTTATACTATTCTCAACTCAAAAACAAGGAGGAATACACATGAAAAGGATGACAAGACTCTTCTCAATGCTGGTGGTCGTTTCCATGCTCCTGACGTTGACGGGAAGCATCGCCTTCGCAAAGGAAAAGCTGGTTGTCGACTTCTTTGTCACCGAGGACAACCATCGCCAGGTTTCCGAATTCATCAAGAGCGTGCTCGCAGAGCGGCTTCCGGAGTATGACGTGGAGTTCCGCATCACCGAGGGCGACGCAGAGACCGCCGAAACGAAAATCCGTACGCAGATGGCCGCAGGCGGATGCGATGTGGACGTATGGTGGTGCCATGGTGGCACGTATGCCGATCCGCTGATCAACGGCGGCTATGTTCTGCCCCTGAACGAGTATCTGGACGCCTACCGGGAATACATGACCGACGGCACCAAAGCGTTCCTCGACGCGCAGGAGCAGGTGTACGCCATTCCGTTTGAAACCAGCACGGTGTGGTGCATGTATGTGAATATGGGCATCCTTAACAAAGTGGGCGTTACGGAGATTCCGAAGGATTACGCTTCCTTCAAGGAAGTCTGCCAGAAGGTGCTCGACGGCGGCTATATCCCGGTCGTCACCGGCGCGGCGGACGGCTGGATGGGCGCCTGCTGGGTGGAAAGCCTTGCTTACACTGTGACCGCAAGCGATACCTATGATATCGTCAACTTCAACGGCAAGACGTTCTCCGAGAGCGAAGCGTACAAGGCCGCCGTTGATGCGACGAAAGAGCTGATCGATCTGGGATACTTCCCCAAGAACATTGCGCTCATCGACCGCACGGAAGCGAACTCCAAGTTCCAGGCCGGCGAAGCCGCCTTCTTTGCAGACGGCACCAACTTCATCTCCATGATGAACGAAGCGATCGGCGACGATCTTGCGGTGATGTTCTACCCCATGCTCAACGGCGATGTTGAAAACTACGCCGCGAGCCTGATGGGCGGCCTGAAAGCGAATTGCGGCTTCATGGTGAACGCCAACTCCAAGGACAAGGAAGCCGCCGTAAAGCTGGCCGTCACGCTGGCCATGCTCAAGAACGAGTATGAGTATACGTATCAGGGCGCTTTCGCGCTCCCGTGGGATGCGGAGAAGCTGGGCTGGAAGGCCGAAACCGAGCTTTGCAAGGCGGCGCTTGATGTGCAGGACGCCATTGCCAATGCGAAGTGGTGCAAGAACTATCTGGTAGACAGTATGCCCTCTTCTGCGGGTCTGTCCTATGTGTTTGATTACTCCACCCGCCTCTTCTCTGACAGCGGCTACACGACGGACAGCTATCTGGCGGATCTGGATACGGCTGTCACCACCGACTGAAAAAGAGAGAACGTTTCATTTCTGTTGGGCTCTGAATTCCGAAATTCGGAGCCCAATTTTATGAAGACGTTTCGTTTATGGAGGCGAGTCCATCAATGAAAAAGGTGCTGGGAAGCAAAAGAAATATTCTGTTGTTTTGTCTGCCTGCCATCATTCTTTTCGCAGCGTTTGTTGTTTATCCGATTTTCAGTCTGGCGCGGCTGTCTCTGATGAAAACAGACGGTATTTCCTACAGCGATTATGTCGGCTTGGGGAATTATGCGCAGATTTTCCGTGAAAAGATTTTTTTACGCGCCAATAAGCGCTCGCTGTACTGCGCGGCGTTCGGCTTTTTAGGGATTGCCTGCCTCGGCAGCATTACGGCGTTCATCACATCCGGCCTGCGCTGCCAAATCCGCAGGATTTACAAAACCGCGTTTCTGATTCCTTTTCTTCTCTCTGTTACAGTCATTTCTCAGCTCTGGCTGACCATCTATAATTATGAGTGGGGGCTTCTGAACCGGCTTCTGACCGTTCTTGGGCTGGGCGATTCCGTTCAGCTCTGGCTCGGCAGCAGCAAAACTGCATTGCCTTGTCTGATGATTGTCGGCATGTGGTGGGTGTTCGGTATGACGGTGCTGCTTGTCTATACGTCCATTCAGTCCATTCCCGCTTCGTATTTTGAGGCGGCGCAGATTGACGGCGCCAATTTCTGGCAGAACACCTGGTATATTTCCTTTCCGCTCTGCAAGAACACGATCAAAATCTGCATGATCACGCAAACGATCGCTGCGTTTTATACGTTCCCGCAGGTTTATGTTATGACGGGCGGCGGGCCGGGAGAGATCACGACGACCGTAATGATGCTCATTTATCGAGAAACGTTCACAAACCTGCGATACGGCCTTTCAAGCGCTATGTCGGTTCTGACAATGATCGAGTGCTGCCTGATGATTGCCTGCATCGCGTTCATCATGAAAGACCGCGGGCAGGGAAAAGAGTCCCTGCAATTCTGAAAAAGGGGGTGTCTGTTTGAAAAAATCACGTGGCGCCGTTCAGCAGAATCCAAATCTGATGCGCAATAAAGCCGTGCGGATTTTCTGGTCGTGCGTGCTGGGCGTTCTGGCCTTCACTACGGTTTATCCGTTATTCTTTCTTTTCGTAAATTCTTTCAAGACGACGGTGCAGCTGCAGACGGGCGATGTTTTCTGGTTTCCAAAGGAATGGTATTTTGGAAACTACTACGATGCCGTTGTCAATCGCGGCATTCTGAAATATTTTGCAAACAGCGTCCTTTACACACTTGGAACCGTGGCGCTGACGCTGATGGTTTCCTGTATGCTTTCCTTTGCGCTGACGCGCATGCAGTGGCGCGGGCGTGAGAAAGCGATGCCGCTGGTCATTCTCGGCATCATTTTTCCGTCGCAGATTGTGGTCACGCCGGTGTTCATGCTGCTTCGGAGGCTGCGGCTGGTCGATTCGCCGCTGGCGGTCATTCTTGTCATTTCGGCTTTCAGCCTGGGCATTTCCACGCTGATCGCCACGTCCTTCATGCGGTCGATTCCGAGCGAAATGGAGGAAGCTGCGGTGATTGACGGCTGCGGCGTGTGGGGAATTTTCTTCCGGATTATGCTCCCGATCATGCATTCTCCGCTTGCATGTATGTCCGTTTTTATTTTCCTGCAAAGCTGGAATGAAATGATTTATTCTCTTGTCATCATCAACACGGACGCGCTGAAAACTCTGCCGCTGGCGCTTCTCGGCTACACGCTGAGCACCCGCACGGATTACGGCGGCCTTTTCGCCGCCATGGCCATTACGTCCATTGTGCCGATTCTGATTTATGTTTTCTTTTCCGAGCAGGTGGAAAAGGCGATCAGCGCGGGCGACAGCATGAAGCAATAGCCGCATCCGGCGCAAAAGCATTGCGTTTTATTTCTTTTCAAAGGAGGCTGCAACATGAAACTGGAACCCTGCCCCATGATTCCCATGCGCCGAACGATGGGAAAACCCGATCCGGTCAAATACAGAATCGGGAGAGAACACTATGAGGACAGCCTCTACGGCTGTTTTCTGGGAAAAAACATCGGCGGAACGGCCGGCGCGCCGATGGAGTGGCAGCGCAGAACGAACGAATTTTCCGGCTATCAGCAGGAACTTCACGGCGAGCCGTATCCGAACGACGATTTGGATTTGCAGCTGCTCAGCCTGATTGCTCTGGAGGAGAAGGGGCTTTCTCTCACTTCAGAGGCGTTGTGCGAGTATTGGCTGAATTTTCTGACGCCGAACTGGGCCGAGTACGGCAACGCGAAGGCGAATATGCGCCGCGGCATGACGCCGCCTTACAGCGGCTCATGGCTGAACGAGCATAAAAACAGCAATGGCGCTTTCGTGCGCAGTGAAATCTGGGCGACGATCTGCCCCGGCGCTCCGGAAATCGCTGTGCGATATGCGTATCAGGATGCGATTCTGGATCATGGAAACGGCGAAGGGCTCTATGCAATGCTGTTCGTTGCGGCGATGGAAAGCGCCGCGTTTGTGGAGCATGATTGGGAGAAGCTGCTTGAAATCGGGCTTTCTTTCATTCCGGAGGATTGCCGCGTTGCGCAGGCGGTTCGTTTTACATGGGCGGCATGGAAAGAAAACGCGGACTGGAGAGGCTTGCGCGAGCAAATTCTGAAGCGTTTCCGCGGAAGCGCGAATAACGCAAACCCGGAAATGGGCGATCCCCAGCAGCGCCGCGACGGCTGGATGGACGGCGAAATCGGCATGGATGCGCCTTCTGCGATGGCTTTCCTGACGGCCGGTCTTCTGTATTCCGGCGGAGACACGGACAAGCTGCTGAAAATCGTGATCTATTACGGAGACGATACGGACTGCACGGCGGCTACCGGCTGCGCAATATGCGGAATCATCGGAGGGCCTTCCTGCTTTGCGGAAAAATGGACGGAACCGATTGGCGAGAAAATAAAGACCATGTGCCTGAACGTCGGCGATCTCGGCGAGGGCGGGCGCGATTTGCCGCAGACCGTGCCGCAGCTGGTTGAGCGACTGGTCCGGCTGGGAACGCAGGTCGGGCTGGCATATCAGCAGGCGCTGGATATTGCGCCGCAGGCAATGGAACTGCTGCCGCCGGCAGAGCTTCTGCACGGACAGGATTCCACATGCTATACGCGGCTGGCTGACGGCCCCGTTTACCATGGCGGCGCATTTGATGCGCAGCTGCTGCTTGAGAACGGCCCCTTCATCCGCAGCGGCGAAAGCAAGCGCCTGACGGTGAACATTGAGAACCATTCCCGTGCGCCGCAGATTGTCGAGCTGCGCGTCTGGTGCGATGCTCCGCTTGCCGTGCTTTCCGGCGCGCAGGGCGCCGTCACACTGAAAACGCCCTATATGCACGGCGCAACGCGGAGGGGCGTTTCGCAGAAGGTTGAGATACGGCTGCAGTGCGAGCAGGCATGCGCGTCGCCGATGCGCGGCGTGATTCTGCTTTCGTCGTCATGCGGGCCGATGAGCCTTGCGCTTCCGTTCACACTGCTGAACGGAGACATGGAAAACACGAACCCCGACCCGTATTATGTGTTCAGCAAGGAAAGTGAGGAAAAATGAAAACGATTCGTATCGGAATGATCGGCATGGGAATGATTGCGAAGGTTCATCTGGAGAACTATCGAAAAATTCCCGGCGTTGAAATTGTGGCCGCCGCCGATATCAATCCAACCGCGCTTGAAACGCTGTGCGACGCGTATCAGATTCAGAACCGGTATACGGATTACCATGAAATGCTCAAGCGCGATGATCTGGATGCGGTTGACGTTTGCCTGCACAACGCGCTGCATGCGGAAGCCGCCATTGCCGCCATGGCGGCCGGAAAACACGTCTACTGCGAGAAACCGCTGGCTTCCACGTATCGGGAGGGCGTCGCCATGCTGGAGGCGGCGAAGAAATATCGTCGTATGCTGCATGTGCAGCTGATGTTCGTGTTCTCACCGGAAACGCGCTACGCCAGAAAACTGATCGACGAGGGGTATCTGGGTCATATTTATTATGCCCGCTCTGCGGGATATCGTCGGCGCGGCCGGCCTTACGTGGACGGGCCTTACTCGGCGAATTTCGTTCAGAAGCAGCGCTCTGGCGGCGGCGCGATTCAGGATATGTCGATTTACCGGATGGCGCAGATGATTTATCTCATGGGGCTTCCTGAGCCGGTGCGCATCAGCGGAAAACTGTTTCAGGAAAAAGCAATGGATGAAACGCGGCGCAAGGAGAGCGGCTTTGACGTAGAGGAGCTGGGGCTCGGATTCATCCGGTTTGATAACGGCGCCGTGCTCGACCTTGTGGAATCGTGGGCGATCAACATGGACGATCTGGGTGGCGATTTTCTGGCTGGATCAAAGGGCGGGCTTCGCATCAGGCCGCAGTTCAAGCTGATGACAACCATGGGCGATATGGAGATGACCTCCTATCCGGATATGGAAGAAGCGGAGCAGCGGATTCATGCCATTGATCCTTTGGCGTGGGCATATGACCATCCGCAGAATCATTGGATTGCTGCGCTGCGCGGAGAGGTTCCGCTGCTCAATTCGGCGGAAATTGCGCTGCGCTGTCTGCTGATTCAGCAGGGAATTTATCTTTCCGATGCGCTGGGGCGCGAAGTCAGCGCGGAAGAGATTACTTCCACGGCGCGCTGAAACCGCTTCGCAATCAGTCGGAAATCAGGAAAAACTCCGACTGAATTCGTATCGGCCGGCCATGCCGGGCGGAGCATTTCCGACGAAACAGAGTCGAATGGAAATGATTGCGGATAAAATCCCTGCGTTATCACGTTATATAGGTGAAAGAGAGGAAACACAAAACCTTTTACGAACAAAATCAACGGACAGGAAACAAATAACGCTATGAAGCATCTCTCTGTTTACGCATCAAGAGCTTTGATGATTTTGCTGGTTCTCGCGCTTGCGCCAGTGTTTGCCTGTGCAGAAACAGGCGATATGGCCGCCGTTTCAGCAAAGCGTTATGAACGGCTTGAACGTCTGGAGAGAACAGGGCGGACAAAAGAAATTGATTTGACGAATGATTTCCTCTCAACCAAACTGAGGGAAGCAATTTCAAATGCTGTCGTACGCTTACCGTCATCCTCAATGGATGTAAATAACGGCTGTACGGCTATGTCCTATGAAGTGGTATCAATCGATCAAGATAGTACCAAGACGACGGTGGCGCTCAATCTATTCTCGATGTCCTATTATCAAGAGCATGAACACCTCTACTTGATCGGATATGAAGCCGCTCCGTGGAGACTGATTTTTGAAAGCAATTCCGACAGGGGAGGCCTTGATCTATCGGCAGTGCAAACTCCATGGGACACGGTTGAAGGCTCTGATTTCAGCTATGATGATGCGATTGATACGTATTGGGCGGGAAATACCAATTCCTACCCCGGACTGGCAATCAACGCGTGGCTGGAAATTGACACCCATATGCGCAGCGCCCCGAAGGAACAGGGGTCTTCTGATGTGATCATAATTCAGCAGAACTCAGTCCCTGACAACAATGTTTGATTCTGCACACGGCGTTGCAACAGAGCTTTCTACTTCAAATGGAGACGAATTCTCCATCACAGTATTGAGCGCGAATGGCGAATTCATGGACAAGGCTGCTTTCATTCTCCATGAGGATGCTTCCCTGTCCTTTGTTACCACGTTTTCCAACAGTGCATTCGCACAAGAACAATAAAGCCTCGATTCGCTTGGGGGACAGAAAGCGTATTTCGTATGGACACCTGCCAAAGAACGCGCAGTGTACCAAGATCGGCTCCGGCGTTATTTAGAAGAAAGCAAGAACGGCACTGCGCAAAAATGCCAACGCATTGATGCGCAGTGCCGTTTTCTGCCGGGAAAAAAGAATCAGTCCGCCGGATGAGCCGCCCTTTCCGAAGCGTCAGAAAAGGGCGGGGGATTTCCCCTCACACATACTTCCTCAGATGCCCCAGCGCGTTTTTCTCCAGCCGGGATACCTGCGCCTGCGAGATACCGATTTCGCCGGCGACCTCCATCTGCGTGCGCCCCTCATAGAAGCGCATCCGGAGGATTTTTCGCTCGCGCTCGGTGAGGCGGTTCATCGCCTCGCGCAGGGCGATGCCCTCAAGCCACGCGGCGTCGGATTCCTTCTCGTCCTTCACCTGATCCATGACGCACACGGCGTCGCCGCCCTCGCCCATGACGGGCTCGAACAGCGAGACCGGATCCTGAATGGCCTCGAGCGCGAACACGACTTCCTCGCGAGGCATTTCCATCGACGCGGCCAGCTCGGTCATCGTCGGTTCGCGTCCGGTGCGGGTGGTGAGGTTTTCACGGGCGCGCAGCGCCTTATAGGCCGTATCCCGCAGCGAACGGCTGACGCGAATGGCGTTGTTGTCGCGCAGATAGCGGCGGATCTCGCCGATGATCATCGGCACGGCGTACGTGGAAAAGCGGACGTTCTGGGAGACGTCGAAATTATCCAGCGCCTTCATCAGCCCAATGCAGCCCACCTGAAAGAGATCGTCGGCGTTTTCGCCGCGGTTGGAAAACCGCTGAATGACGCTCAGCACAAGACGCAGGTTTCCGCGAATGAATTCTTCGCGCGCAGCGCGGTTGCCGCCGTGAACCAGCGGGAAAAGCTCGCGCATACGCTCGTTCGTGAGTACCGGCAGGGACGAGGTATCCACGCCACAGATTTCCACCTTGTTAATCGGCATTTCTTCCCTCCGTGCGGTGTAATCACGGGACTTGCCCACATGCAGTATGGCCGCCGGAGCGGGATTCTATTCGGTTTATTCTCCCGCGCCCTGCGCGGGAAAGCCGTTTGCGCAGCGCCGTGCGGTATCCGCGGCGGTTTGCGAATGCGCGACGCGCGATGCTTTGCACGCGGAAACGCTGTGCGAAAAGTGTATTGCGGCGTTAGCGGTGGTTTGCGTCGCGCTGGGGCTTGCACATTTATGCTTACGCCATGTGCGGCGTTTTGCGCGGAGAAGCGGCTGCGCACCTTACAATGTTTGCACGCGGAAACGCTGTGCGAAAAGTGCCTTGCGGCGTTACTGGCGGTTCGCGTCGCGCTGGGGCTTGCTCGTTTCCGCTTACGCCCTGCGCAGCGCTTTGTGTGGAGAAGCCCCCGCGTTCCTTGTAATGTTCACGCGCGAAAATTCCACATTGCGCACCCCTCGCCACGATCGCCCACGGAAACGCCTTCCGCGAAACGTCGTGCATCGTTAGCGGCGGTTTGCGTCGCGCTGGGGCTTGCTCGTTTCTGCTTACGCCCTGCGCAGCGGTTTGTGCGGAGAAGCGGCTGCGCACCTTGAAATGCTTTGCATGTAGGAACACGCCCCGCCCCCTTTCGCCACGTTCGCCCACGGAACCGCCGTCCGTGAAACGCCTTGCTCCGTCCCCGGCAGCCTGACGCCGCCCTGCGGCGCCGGAATTCACCCCCGCGCCGTCCGCCGCGACGCTTACGCCATGCGCGCCATTTCGCGGCGGAGACGGTGCAGGATTTTCTTTTCCAGCCGCGAGATGTAGCTCTGCGAAATGCCGAGCGCGTCCGCAACCTCCTTCTGCGTGCGGCATTCGCCGCCGGAAAGCCCAAAGCGCAGGCACATGATGCGCTGCTCGCGCCCGGTCAGCTTTTTCAGCGCGTCGCGCAGCAGCTCGCGGTCCACGTCCTCCTCAATCGCGCGGTAAACGTCGTCGTCGTCCGAGCCGAGCACGTCCGAGAGCAGCAGCTCGTTTCCGTCCCAGTCGGTGCTGAGCGGTTCGTCGAGCGAAACGTCCTGCCGGCTTTTGCTGTTGCGCCGCAGATACATCAGGATTTCGTTCTCGATGCACCGCGAGGCGTAGGTGGCCAGCTTGATCTTTTTTGTCGGATCGAATGTGTTGACGGCCTTGATCAGCCCGATCGTTCCGATGGAAATCAGGTCTTCAATGCCCACGTTCGTGTTTTCAAACTTGCGCGCAATGAACGCGACCAGCCGGAGATTGTGTTCGATCAGCGTGGCGCGGACGGCGCCGTCGTCCTGTCTGAGTTGCTGCACCAGCTTTTCTTCCTCCTCCCGTGAAAGCGGCGCAGGCAGAACGTCCGCGCCGCCGATGTAATCCACCCGCCCCGGAAACCGCTTTGTCAGGCGGGAGAGCAAATAAATGCGAAGCTGCGAAAGCCATTTCATCCGATTCTCCTTCCGGCGCAGAGCGCCACGGGAATCAGCGCGTGGGGGAGCGCGCCTTCCGCAGAGACGGCCACGCACGCGCCGACGGGTACGCCGTTGACAAAAATCGCTTCCGGCGTGAAGCAGCCGAGCGTCGCCGCGCCCGCCGCCGTTTTCACCCGGAGCGGCCGGCATTCCCGCGGCGGACGTAGCGCCTGTGCGGGAAGCACGATCACGGGCAGAAGCGTTTCCGGATCGACGGCGCGGCAGCCCGTGTCCACGATTGCGCGCAGACGCGTTTCCCTTCCGCCGCAGACGATGCGAAGCTGCGCTTCTTCCGGGGGAGGTGCGTTTTTTCGCATCCATAGGGCGCACAGCGCCATTGCGGAAACCGCGCCCGCCGCCAGCCATGGAAGCCCGAGCAGGCTTGCGCCGCCCAGAAGCATCGCGCCCGTCCACATCGACAGGCTCACGCGCAGGGCTTTCCCGCGCCCTGCGGCAATGAACGCCATGCCGAGGCATACGGCCGCACGAACCGGAAACGCTGTGAAAACGCCGCCGGCCGCGGCTGCTCCCAGCGCGCTGAACGCGCCGAAAACAGCGCCCGCCGCAATGCGGACGGCACGGGCGCGCACGCCCTGAAACCGCGCCGCAAGAAAAAGAAGCGCCGCGTCGGCGCAAACGTTTTTCAAAAGGAAAACCTCCGCCGCCGGCAAGCGATCGCCCCCTTTCGGATTGCGTTCAGTCTACCGGATTCGCGGCGCGTACACCGTTGAATTTCGCCGCAAAAAAAGGAGGACGTTCGACAAACGCGCGCGAAAAATCGGTAAAAATTTCCGGGAGGGCGCAGAGAAATCCGCATTTCTGCCAAAAACATCCGCGCCGCGCAGTTTTGGCTTTTCTTTTCTTTTCCGCTGCGCTATAATAAAAAATGGTTTTCTGTATTTATTTCGACGCGAGGGCAATAGAAATGGAAAAAACGCTTTTTCTTGGCAATGAAGCCGTGGCGCGCGGCGCGTGGGAAGCGGGCGTGAAGGTCTGCTCAAGCTATCCCGGAACGCCGTCCACGGAAATCACCGAAACGGTGTCAAAATATCCGGAAATCAACAGCGAATGGGCGACGAACGAAAAGGTGGCCATGGAAACGGCCTATGGCGCGGCTGTGGGCGGCGCGCGCGCAATGACGTGCATGAAGCACGTCGGGCTGAACGTGGCGGCCGATCCTTTCTTCACGGCGGCCTATACCGGCATCAACGCCGGGCTTGTCGTCGTCGTGGCGGACGACCCGTTCATGTTTTCCTCGCAGAACGAGCAGGATACGCGCCTGTACGCGCGCAGCGCGCACGTGCCGGTGCTCGAACCCTCCGACGCGCAGGAATGCAAGGATTTCATGAAGCTCGCCTTCGAGCTTTCCGAGGAATACGACACGCCCGTTCTGCTCAGGCTGACGACGCGCATCGCGCATGCGCGCTCCCTCGTGACGCTTCAGGCGCGCGAGGAACGCCCCGTGCGCCCCTATGAAAAGGACATGCGCAAGTATGTCATGATGCCGGGCCCGGCGCGCGGCCGTCATCTTGTGGTGGAGGAAAGAGAAAAGAAACTCGCGGAAAACTGCAATAAAATGGAGATTAACCGCGCAGAATACCGCGATTCAAGCATTGGCGTGGTGTGCGCTGGCGTATGCTACCAATACGTGCGCGAGGCCGCGCCGGAGGTTTCAACCTTCAAGGTGGGCATGAGCTATCCGCTGCCCATCGCGGCGATTGCGGAATTTGCCGCGAAGGTCGATCGGCTGATCGTTATCGAGGAGCTGGAGCCGTTCATGGAGAACCAGCTCAAGGCGCATGGCGTGGCCTGCTCCGGAAAAGATAAGACCGGCCTGCAGGGCGAACTGTCCGTGCGGAAGATCCGCGAAATTCTCACCGGCGAAAAAGCGGATGCGCCGCAGCTGCCGGTTATGCCCGGCCGTCCGCCGGCACTGTGCCCCGGCTGCCCGCACCGCGTGACGTTCCAGCAGCTGAAAAAGCGCAACCTGACAGTTTTCGGCGATATCGGCTGCTATACGCTCGGCGCGCTGCCGCCGCTGTCGAGCGTCGATACGGCGCTTTGCATGGGCGCGTCGGTGGGCATGGCGTTCGGCATGGAGAAAGCGCGCGGCAAGGAGTTCAGCCGCAGCGCCGTCGCCGTCATCGGCGACAGCACGTTCCTGCATTCCGGCGTGACGCCGCTCATCAACGCCTGCTATAACGGCGGCACGATCACCGTGCTGATTCTCGATAACCGCATCACGGGCATGACGGGGCATCAGGAAAACCCCGCCAGCGGCTTCGACATTCACGGCAACCCCGCGCCCGCGCTCGATCTGGAAGCGCTCTGCCGCGCGTGCGGCGCAGCCAGCGTGCGCACCGTCGATCCGTTCGACGTGAAAGCGTTCGACGCGGCGCTTGAGGAGGAGCTTGCGCGCGAAGCGGTTTCCGTGCTGATCGTCAAGCGGCCGTGCGTGCTTTTGAAGGGGGAGCGGAAATAAAATGAAAAAGGATATCATCATCGTCGGCGTGGGCGGGCAGGGCATCCTGCTGGCCAGCCGCGTTCTGGGAAAGCTCGCCATGGATGCCGGGCTGGACATCAAGGTCAGCGAGGTACACGGCATGTCGCAGCGCGGCGGCGACGTCATCACGCATGTGCGCATCGGCGAGCGCGTGCTTTCGCCGCTTGTGACCGAGGGCGAGGCCGACGCGATCGTCTCCTTCGAGCTGATGGAGGCCGCGCGGGCGCTCCCGTTCCTGCGCGAGGGCGGAAAAATCGTCGTCAACAGCCAGAAGATTGAGCCGGTCACGGTGAAAATTGGCGCGGCGGAATATCCCGACGGTCTGGAGGATTTGCTGCGCGCGCACGGCGACGTGCTGGAAATCGACGCGCGGAGCGCGGCAAAGGAAAGCGACGCGCCCAAGTCCGTCAATATCGTGCTGCTGGGCGCTTACACGGCGGGCGAGACGTTCCCGAAGGAGGCGTGGCTCGCGGCCGTCGAGGCGTGCGTGCCGCCGAAAACCATCGAAGCCAACCGCCGGGCGTTTCTGGCCGGCTGGGCGCTGGGGGAGAAGAAATGACGCAGTTTCGGCAGACGCGGCTGGAGATCGATCTGGACGCGATTGCGCATAACGTCCGCTGGCTGCGCGAAAAAACGCCGCGCACGGCCAAGCTGCTCGCCGTTGTGAAGGCCGACGCCTATGGGCACGGCGCGGTGGAGGTTTCGCGCACGGCGCTTGCAAACGGCGCGGAAGCGCTGGCCGTCGCCATTCCCGAGGAGGGCGCGCGGCTGCGCGAGGCGGGCGTGACGGCGCCGATTCTCGTGCTCGGCGGCGTGAACGCCGCGGGCGCGGAGGGCGACGTTCAATTTGACTTAACACAGGCGGTGTATGATACGCGCACGGTTCGCGCGCTTGAGGCCGCCGCGGAGCGGCTGAACAAAACCGCGTGCGTTCACCTAAAAATCGACACCGGCATGGGGCGCATCGGCGTGCGCACGCAAAGCGAGGCGCGCGAAGTGCTCGACGCCATCGCCGCGTCGCCGCGCGTGCAGCTGACCGGCGCGTTCACGCATTTTGCGACGGCCGACGAAGAAAACATCGACTTTGAATTCGAGCAGCACGAGCGGTTCCTGCGCATTGCAGAGCCGATTGCAGCGGAGCATCCGGGCATTGCGCTGCATTGCCTCAACAGCGCCGCCATGCTGCGCACGCCGCAGTTTGCGCACGACCTTGTGCGCGCGGGCATCGCGCTGTATGAAAACCCGCGCTTTCCGGACGGAAGCGGCGCGGAGCTTCGCGAGGCGATGCGCTGGGTGACGGAAGCGGCGCATGTGAAGTCCATCGCGCCGGGGGAGACGGTCGGCTATGGCCGCGCCTTCACCGCGGAACGCCCCACGCGCGTGATGACCGTCGAGGTCGGCTATGCCGACGGCTATCCGCGCAGGCTGGGCAATCGCGCCTACGCGCTTGTGCGCGGCAGACGCGCGCCGGTGATCGGCCGCGTGTGCATGGATCAGGCGATGCTCGATGTGACGGACATTCCGGACGCGCAGGCGGGCGACGAGGTTGTGCTCATGGGCGCGCAGGGCGCGCAGAAAATCACCGTCCGCCAGATGGCCGAGTGGATGGACGTCATCGATTACGAGGCGATGCTCGCGCCGTCCGCGCGCGTGCCGAAGGTCTACATTAAAACGCAAGGGGTCTGAGTACGGATGCAGAAAAAAGAAAACAGGCTTGCGCGCACGGCGCTGACCGTGCTGGGGTATGAGATTGCGTTCGCGTTCGTCGGGTTTGTGATTACGCCCGCGCTCGCGGAAAGCGCCGCGGCGATCCGCATTCCGGTGGTGGGCCTGTTCATTGCGGCCTTCTGGGCGTTTGCGGCAATTTCCGGCATGAGCCGCGGCGAGCGTGAGTTCGATATGTCGCAGAAGCTGAAAAAGCTGACGGACAGCGAAGGCTATCACGCCACAAAGGCGGAGGAGAGCAAGCGCTTCTCGCGCAGCCGCGCCGTTCTTGCGGCGCTGATCGCCGCCGCGCCCGTTGTAATCGCCGCGGTGTGCGTGGCTGTGACGGCGGAGCCTTACACGTATATGCTTCAGGGAACGCCCTCATGGCTGGGAACCTATATGGCGCGCGAGGAGATCGGCGTGGCGACGGCGTATCTCCAGGAAATCGCCGTCTCCGTCGTGTGGACGGATTATCTGCGCGTGGGCGTGCGGTTCCTGCTGTTCCCGTATGTGAGTCTCATCGGCAATATGACCGACGCGGCGGCGCTGCTGTTCGACCGGATTTCGCCCGTGCTGGCGCTGCTGCTGCCCGCGTTCTATGCGGCGGGATATCAGTTCGGCCCGGCGCGCTACGAAAAAACGAGAAAGTTTATCGAGGATGCGAAAAACAAACCGCGTAAGCGGCTCAAAAAAGAAGCCAAGCAGCGGCTGGCAGGGAAAACGTCCGGGAAGAAAGAGCTGGTCTGACCCGGAGCTTGAAAACGCGTTTCTTTAATTGAAAAACAATAGATGTAGGAGGAAGAAACCATGTCCAAGATGTTCGAAATGGCAAAGGAACAGTACGCAGCGCTCGGCGTAGACGTCGAAAAGGCGATGGAACAGCTGGCGAAGGCGCCGCTGTCCATTCACTGCTGGCAGGGCGACGACGTGCTCGGCTTTGAGGGCGGCAGCTCGCTGACCGGCGGCATCCAGACGACGGGCAACTATCCGGGCCGCGCCCGCAATATCGCCGAACTGCGCAGCGATATCGAAAAGGTGCTGTCCTACGTGCCGGGCGAAAAGAAGGTCAACCTGCACACCATCTATCTCGACAGCGACAAGCCCGTCGCCCGCGACGAGCTGGAGCCGAAGCACTTTGAAACGTGGGTCGAGTGGGCGAACGAGCACGGCGTCGGCCTCGATTTCAACACCACGTTCTTCTCCTCGCCGCTGGGCGAGAAGGGCTCGCTGACCAACCCGGACGAGGGCCTGCGCGCTTTCTGGATCCGCCACGCGAAGTGCGTGCGCAACATCGCAGAATACTTCGGCCGCAGCACCGGCAAAACCTGCGTGACGAACCACTGGATTCACGACGGCGAGAAGGAAGTGCCGATCGATACGGTCGGGCCGCGTATGCGGCTGATCGACAGCCTTGACCAGATCTTCGCGGAGAAGAAGAACCTTGAATATACGCGCGACGCGCTCGAATCCAAGCTGTTCGGCATCGGCAGCGAATCCTACGTGCCCGGCTCGAACGAGTTCTACTGGGCGTACGTCGTCAAGCACCCCGAGCTTCTGCTGACGATGGACGCCGGCCATTATCACCCGACCGAGCTGATTTCCAGCAAGATCAGCACCGTGCTGTGCTTCGCCGAGAAGCTGCTGCTTCACGTCAGCCGCCCCGTCCGCTGGGACAGCGACCATGTCGTGCTGCTCGACGATGAAACGCGCCAGATCATGCGCGAAGTTGTGCGCGCTGACGCGCTTGACCGCGTGTACATCGCGCTGGATTACTTCGATGCATCCATCAACCGCGTCATTGCGTGGACGGTTGGCGCGCGGAACGCGCGCAAAGCCCTCCTCGCGGCGTTGCTCGAACCTGTCGAAACTTTGAAAAAATTTGAGACCGAGGGCGACAACAGCTCCCGTCTTGCGCTCCAGCAGGAGCTTCTCACGATGCCCATGGGCGCCGTTTGGGACGAATTCTGCGAACGACAGGGCGTGCCGGTTGGCATGAAATGGGTCGATGACGCCAAAAAGTACGAACAAGAAGTGACAATTAAAAGATAACGTTCGGGTTTCCAAAAACACTGAAAAAACAAGGAAAAATTGCAAAAAAAGGCTTGACAAAAACTCGTTCCGGGTGTATTATAACTGAGCACCCGGAACGAGGGGTTAAACCTGAGGGACGGACGCAAGGCGGTCCTTGAAAACGATACAGGAAGAAAGCAAGAAAAGAGACAGTC
>CAZKJW010000014.1:31667-34896 GCA_964553125.1 uncultured Oscillospiraceae bacterium | reverse complement strand
CTCAAACCCCATGCCCATCCCCCGCCCATCCCGAACCCAACACATACGCCCCAAAGGGTTTCCTTCGGAGGGGGTCAGGGGGAACCCTTCCTGTTTCTAAAGGAAGGGTTCCCCCTGAAGCGTCACCCAAAATCGTTATTCTTAAGATCCCTTCATTCTCCTGCACTCTGCGTTTCGAGCCGCTGGATGGCTTCCTTCTTCGACAGCTTTTCAACGTCCCGCACGCGTGCGCCGCGCTTGCGCGCGTCGTAGCCGCACACTGCGGCGAAATCGCATTGCGCGCAGGCGAGCTTTCCGTTCAGGCGCGCGGGGCGGGGCGCGGCCTCGCCGGAATCAATCGCGTCTGCGATCGCGCCGGCAAGCGCCTTTGCCTGATGCAGCAGGCCGTCGATGGCCTTGGCGGAAAGCCCGGCGTCCTTGCGCATGGAGCCGTCCTTGTTCAGCAGGGAGGCGCGATCCTCGGAAGCCTGCACGGCCTGCGGGTCGTCAAGCAGGAAGCCCTTGAGCCGCATCTCCGCGCTGATCTTTCTTTCGACGGTTTCGCCGTCGCGGCTTTCCGTCTCGATGAGCGGATCTATGAAGCGCTCGTAGCACGCGGCGGCGGGCTTTGCGTCCTTTTCGGCGGCGGTTGCCGCGGCAAGATAGAGCGGCAGCTGAAGCTGGAGACCGCCTGCCGCCTGCGAAAAATCAAAGGTCGTTCCGCCAGTTTTGTAGTCTACCACGCGCACGTATTTCGTGCCGTTCTCAGCGGTGAAGACATCCAGCCGGTCGATTTTGCCGCTGAGCGGCGAGAAGCTCCCGTCCGCGCGCGGCAGAGGCAGCGCCGGCAGGTTTTCGCCGCGCCCGAAGTTCGCTTCCACCGCGACGGTGCGGTAATTGCTCTGCGCCATCTGCGCGGAATACGTCCACGCCGTGCGCTTCGCGGCGCGGCAGAGCGCGTCGCCCTCTGCGCGGGAAGCAGCCGTCGCGCCGAGCGGGCCTTCCGCCCATTCCTCGCGGATCGGCGCAAGCGCTTCGTCCATGATCGCGTCGCTCTCCTCGCGCGTGACGTTCGGCCAGTTGGCCGTGCTGAGCGCGAGCCGCGCATAACGCTCCATCGCCGCATGGCAGAACGTGCCCACGTCGCGCCGGTCCACGGCGAATTCTTCGCGCTCCTTCGGCGCGAGGCCGTACTGCACAAAGTGCCGGAACGGGCAGCGCGCGAACGACTCCAGCCGTGTTGCGCTCAGCCGCGTGAAGCGATACAGCGAGCGCACCGTCTCCTGCGAGAGGGGCGCGGTTTCAGCGGGCGCGCCAAGCGCGTCAAGAAGCCGTCGAGACTCCAATGCCGTGCGCGGATCGTCCAGCAGGCAGAGCGCCGCGTTTTTTATATCCTCCGGCATTTCGCCGGCGGCAAGCGCTGAGGAAATCGCCGCGCCCAGAGCATCCAGCGCGGGGCCGGGGGCGTACCATGCGTCGGCACTGCGCCGCCCGTCGCCCTCCGACACGCCGGGGAAAAGCCGCTTGAACAGCCGCAGACATGCCGCGGGGCGCTGCGGCGCGCCGTCCGAGCCGGAGAGGGAGTAGCTGATCGCCAGCTTTTCAGTGGGCGCGGCCAGCATGTCCAGCAGGTTCATCTGCTTCAGGCAGGCCAGCGCGTCGCCGCGCAGACCGAATGCATCGGCACCTGCCGCCTTTGCGGCGCGTTCAGCTTCGTCGTCGGAGAAAAGCCCGCCGTCCGCGGGGCGCAGAACGCCGTCCTGCATCCCCATGAGAAACAGCGCGCGCACATTCGCGCCGAGCTTGACGTGGCCCAATGCGCCGCAGTGTACCGCGCCGGGCTGCGCGGGCAGCGTGCCCAGCTCCGAGGCGGAAAGCCCCGCTTCCAGCACGTGCGGCGCGTCCTTCATGGAAAGCCGCTCGCCGCCGAGCAGCGTGTGCAGCTGGTCGAGCGTTTCCATCAGGAGCCGCCAGCTCAGCGCGCAATCCGCCGCCTGCTCGTGCAGCGCGCGCCCGCCAAACGACGTTTCCCACGCTTCAAGCGTCTCGTAGACGCGCGCATCTTCCAGCCAACGATACAGCGCGGCGACGGAATCAGTGGCGCTCTGCGCCTGCCGCAGTCCGCTGCGGAGCGTCGAGAGCGGGCCAACCACCTTCTGCCGCACGGCTTCCACCGCCTCGTCGTCAGCCGGACGCTCCCACGCTGCGCCGCGCAGTCCGCGCGCACGCGCGTAGTTTTCCAGTGCGTCGGATTCGTCGCGCGTCACGCCGATCAGGCCGAGCTTGATCAGGTCAAACATATCGTCGGCGCGATAGCCCTCGCACGCGCAGGTCACGGCGGCAAGCAGCGTGCGCGGCAGCGGATGCGCCAGCGCAGGGCGCTTCCTGTCGATATGATAGGGGATTTCGGCGCGCTCAAGCGCGCGGACGAGCGGCCCGGCGCATCCGTCCTCGCTGGCAAACACGACGGCGACCGTATCGAGCGGAACGCCGGAAAACGCAAGGCGGCGCAGGGCGGCGGCAATGCGCGCGGCTTCGTCGCTCGGGTCGGAGGCGGCGGTCAGCGTCAGTGCGCCGTCGACGTCGCCGGAAAAGGGCTGCGACTCCGTCGCAAAGAGGAAGCGCTCCAGATGTACAAGCGGCGCCTTTGCCGCGGAAGGCTCGGCGATAATTTCGCGCTGCCACTGCATCCCGATGCGGTCAAGATGGCGCGCAAAGCGGGCGAGCGTGTCGCGCGCGGGCTGGAACACAGCACCGTCCGGCGCGGACGAATCCGCCCATGCCAGCGCAAAGCGCACGCTCTGCGCTTCCTGCGCCATGAGCGCCGTCAGCCGCATCAGCTGCGGCGTCACCAGATCAAAGCCATAGAACCAGACGCGCGCGCCGCGCACGAAGCCGCTCTCCACAATGCGTGCGCACAGCGCCTCGCGCAAATCTTCGGCGTCGAGGAAGTTTTCGGAAAGCTGCGCCTCATAGGCGGCGAACAGCGCCGAAAGGTCGCTCAGCTTGAGCGCGAGCGACGGATCGTCGACGGCCACGCCGTCGGCCGCAGCCAGAACGGCTTCGGGCGTGAGGCGCGCCTGCTTGAGCGAAGCAATGGCCGTCGCCGCGTGATCGCGGAAGCCGCTGCGCTCGGCCGCCGAACGGTAATACCGGAAGGAGGCTTTCGCGCGGCGAAGGGCTCTCTCCATGGACATCGCCCGCCCCGCCGCATGAAGCGGCGTCGCGGGTGCGTTCGCTGCGGACGGCA
>CAZKJW010000014.1:29340-31567 GCA_964553125.1 uncultured Oscillospiraceae bacterium | reverse complement strand
ATCGCCCGCCCCGCCGCATGAAGCGGCGTCGCGGGTGCGTTCGCTGCGGACGGCAAAGCCGTGTCCGCACCTGCCGGGGCGCCAGCGGACGCAGCGTTTTCACGCACGGTCTCCGCCTTGGAAGGCGCGCCTGCGCGCGCAAAAACATGCCGTGCCAGGCTTTCGGGCGAAAGCACCTGCACGCTGAAAAGGCCCGGCAGATGAAGCCCGTCTACCAGATCCAGCTCTGCCTGCAGGGTGTACTGTGCAGGCGTAACGAGCAGCAGGTTCTTCTCTCCCGACCGGATGGCCTCGTCGATTTCCCGCGCAACGCGCGGCCAGAGCGCGCGGCTGCGTCCGCAAAGCATGGTAAGCATGGGCGTTCCCCTCCGCAAAGTGATATGTTCATTATAGCCAAGCAAGCGCCGCCTTGCAATCCCCCGGCGAAGCCGTTATAATTGAGGAAAAGCGAGGTGAACGGTGATGAAGAAACTTCTCTTGGTGGCGGCGGCGCTGTGGCTGATGCTCGCGCCCGCGCTGTGCATGGCGGATGCGACGGCGGCGGAGGGGATGCTGCTGTTTTCCGATGCGGACTACGCCTGCTACACCGGCGCGGAGCTGGGCGGCAAGGTGACGAAGATGAGCGCCAAGGCTCGCTTTTTCGGCGGCGGCGCGTGCGCGCTGATCGCTACGCCGAATTTTCCCGACAGCGTTGCGGCGATTACCGGCTGCTCGGTGCATATTGTGTTCGACGCGCATGGCTACTACCTCGGCTTCTGCCGCGACGGCGAAGTGAAGGACGTGAAAACGGGCGCATACACGCTGGATCTGACTGGCGAGAAGGAATACGCTTTCGGCTGGGAGATCAAGGGACGCACCATCACGCTGACGCTGCCGACGGGCAAAAAGGTGAAATACACCGGCGACGCCGTTGCGGAATGCGGCGGCGGCTACGCCGTGTGGGAACACTACATGACGGAGAGCGACAAGATGCTCGGCACGGGCCCGGCGTTCACGCTGATCGAGGGCGCGGGCGAGACGGCGCTGCGCGACGATTTTTCCGCGGCGGAGGGCGAATTGACGGCCGCGCCGACCGGGCAGGCGTATATCTGCTTTGCAAACTGAAGCGCGGGGGAAAAGCACAATGGAAAACCTGCACTGCCTTCACGCCTATATCGGCGAAGGAAAAGGAAAGACGACATGCGCCGTGGGGCTGTGCGTCCGCCATGCGGGGTGCGGCGGCAGCGTGCTATTTGCGCAGTTCCTCAAGGATGGCGCATCGGGCGAGATTGCGCCGCTTGCGGCCATTCCCGGCGTGACCGTGCTGCCTGTGTGCCCGACGGGGAAATTCGTTTTTACCATGGACGCGCAGGAGCGCGCCGCGGAAGCCGCCGCGCAGGCCGCCTGCATGGAGCAAATCGACGAAGCCGTCCGCGCGCAGCGCCCGACGCTGATCGTATGCGACGAGCTGCTTGCGGCGATTGAGGTCGGGTTCATCGACGCAAAGCGCGCCGAGACGCTGATCCGCGGCTGGCTGCAAAGCGCCGAGGTGGTGATCACCGGGCGCACAGCGCCTGAAAACTTGCTGGCGCTCGCCGCCTATGTGACGGAAATGCGCAAGATCCGGCACCCATACGACGAAGGGGTTCCCGCGCGCCGGGGCGTTGAATTCTAAACGCACCCGAACAAGCATTGAAAAAGGAGAAGCCGACATGCCTGCTTTTACGCGAAACGCCATTATCGACGCTTTTCTGCAGCTGCTCGACGAGCGTCCGCTGTCGAAGATTACGGTGAAGGACATTGTGGACGCGTGCGGAATCAACCGCAATACGTTTTATTATCACTTCGAGGACATTCCCGCGCTGATCGAAGCCATTTCCAAGCAGGAGATGGATCTGCTGATGGAGAAGCACGCGCGCGTGGAGTCCATGGAGGAGTGCCTGATGATCGCCGTGGATTTCATCCTGCAAAAGCGGCGCGCTGTGCTGCACCTGTTCAACTCCAATAACCGCGACATCTACGAGCGCGGGCTGATGGACATGTGCCAGTACGTTGTGGAGACGTATTTTGAAAGCCAGTTTGAAGGGCTGAACTGCGACGAGGCGGACCGCGCGATTCTCGTGCGCTCCTACCGCTGCTGGTGCTTCGGGCTGATGATCGACTGGCTCAACAGCGGCTTGCAGGAGGACGTGAAGCCGGGGCTGCGGCGGCTATGCGAGCTGCGCGATGGCGCGGTGGAAAGCTCCAT
>CAZKJW010000014.1:24650-29240 GCA_964553125.1 uncultured Oscillospiraceae bacterium | reverse complement strand
GCGCGGTGGAAAGCTCCATTGCGCGGTGCAGGCGCGTTTCACTATAAAATCACACAGGGGGAAAACAGATTCGGCGCGTTCGTGGCTTGCGGCGCGCCGTTTTTTGTGTTTCCGGGGCGGGTTCCTTGATCGGCCGCCTTGCGGCCTGATGAAAAAGCGCGCAATGCGACACTTGGCGGGAAATGTCTGGTTTTTTGGCATTTTGCGGCGGCTGTCCGTTTTTCGGTCACGGCGGATGGAATGTCCATTGTTTGCCGGGACGCTTTGGGTTACCATCAATCACGTTCCAAGGGAGAGTTCGGGTTATGGGGGTGATTGTATGAAGTCCGTGAAAGCGAGCTATATCGCCGTGTCCGCCGCGTTCTGCGCGCTGGGAATTCTGCTGATGCTGTTCCCCGGCGTTTCGGTTTCGGCTGTGGGCATTACCATCGGCGTGATGCTGATCGCCTTTGGCGTGGTGAAGCTGATCGGTTATTTTTCCAAGGACCTGTATCAGCTCGCCTTTCAGTTTGATCTGGCCTTCGGCGTGCTGCTGGCCGTGCTGGGCGCGGCGATTCTGGCCAATCCGGAGCGCGCGCTGTCGTTCCTGTGCATCATGATGGGAATTGCCGTCCTGACGGACGGGCTGCTCAAGCTGCAATCGGCGCTGGATGCGCGCCGGTTCGGGCTGAAGGCGTGGAGCCTTTTGCTGGCGCTGGCGGTGTGCTCGGGCGTGCTGGGCGCGCTGCTGCTGCTTCATCCGAGCAAAAGCGCGAGGGTTCTGATGACGCTGCTGGGAGCCGGCACGCTGTTTGAAGGGATTCTGAACCTTTCCTGCGCGCTGTGCGCCGTGAAGGTGCGCCGGAGATAACCGGATGAAGCGGGAACAATTCCAATGAAAGGCAGGAAGAAAGAAACATGCGTTTTTCCAAGGCGGTTGTGAAATACCGCGTTCCGATTCTGATTGTCGCGCTTGTGCTGCTGATTCCGTCCGTGTGGGGCATGGCCGGCACGCGCATCAACTATGACATGCTGGACTATCTGCCGGAGGACATGGACACCGTGATCGGGCAGAACGAGCTGCTGAGCGAATTCGGCAAGGGCGCGTTCTCGCTGGTACTCATGGAGGATATGCCGGCGCGCGACGTTTCGGCGCTGAAGGCGAAAATCGAGACGGTCGATCATGTCGGGTCGGTCATCTGGTATGACGATCTGGCGGATCTTTCCATTCCGATGGAGATTCTGCCGGAGAAGATCTACAACGAATTCAACACCGAACACAGCACCATGATGGCCGTGTTCTTCGACACGACGACGTCCGCCGACGCGACGATGGACGCGATTCGCGAGATTCGCGCGCTCACGGGCAAGCAGTGCTTTGTGACGGGCATGTCCGCGTTGGTGACGGATCTGAAAGACCTGTGCGAGAAGGAAGAACCCATCTATGTGGGGCTGGCCGTGGTGTGCGCGTGCGCAGTCATGATGCTGCTGCTAGACAGCTGGCTGGTGCCGATTATTTTCCTGATTAGCATCGGCATGTGCATCGTGGTCAATCTGGGCAGCAATTATTTCTTGGGAGAAATCTCCTATATCACCAAAGCGCTTTCCGCCGTTTTGCAGCTGGCCGTTACAATGGACTATTCCATCTTCCTCTGGCACAGCTACAACGAGCAGCGCGAGCGCGCCGGCGATCAATGCGAGGCAATGGCGCAGGCCATCCGCGAAACGTTCACCTCGGTTGTGGGAAGCTCCGCAACTACCATTGCAGGCTTCATTGCGCTGTGCTTCATGAGCTACACCATGGGGCGCGATCTGGGCATCGTCATGGCGAAGGGTGTCCTGCTGGGCGTGATCGGCTGCGTGACCGTGCTGCCCGCGCTGATTCTGCTCTTTGACGAGCCGCTGCAAAAGACCCGCCACAAGGCGCTCATCGGCCGCACGGACGGCTTCGCCAAGTGGCTGGCAAAGGCGTTCCCCGCGCTGCTCGTTGTTTTCGCGCTGCTGGTTGCGCCCGCCTATTACGGTTACAGCCGCACCAACGACGAGGTGTATTACGACATGGGGCAGTGTCTGCCGCAGGATATCGAATACGTGATTGCAAACAGCAAGCTGTCCGATGAGTTCAACATCGCCTCCACGCACATGGTGCTCGTGGACGCAAATCTCCCCGACAAGGATCTGCGCAGCATGACCCGCGAGATGGAGCGCGTGGACGGCGTGAAGTACGTGCTTTCGCTGGAGAGCATCGTCGGCAGCCGCGTGCCGGAGGAAATCCTTCCGGAGTCGGTTACGGGCATTCTCAAGAGCGACCGCTGGGAGCTGATGCTGATCAACTCGGAATATCGCGTCGCAAGCGACGCTGTCGGCGAGCAGATCGACGAGCTGAACGCGATTCTCAAAAAGCACGATCCTTCCGGGCTGCTCATCGGCGAAGCGCCCTGCACCAAGGATATGATCGAGACGACCGACCATGATTTCCAGGTGGTCAACGCGGTTTCGATTCTGGCAATTTTCGCCATCATTCTGCTGGTGGAAAAGAGCCTGACGCTGCCGGTGATCCTTATCGCCGTCATTGAGCTTGCAATCTTCATCAACCTTGGGCTGCCGCATTATCTGGGTCAGTCGCTGCCCTTCATTGCGCCGATCTGCATTTCAACCATTCAGCTGGGCGCGACGGTGGACTACGCCATTCTGATGACCACCCGCTACAAGGCGGAGCGCACCGGCGGAAAGAGCAAGCGCGACGCGATTTCCGACGCGCTGAGCGCGTCCCTGCCGTCCATCATTGTCAGCAGTCTGGGGCTGTTCGCCGCCACCTTCGGCGTGGCCGTCTATTCGGATATCGATATCATTCGTTCCATGTGTATGCTCATGGCGCGCGGCGCGCTGGTCAGCGTGGCTTGCGTGACCCTGTTCCTGCCCGCGCTGCTGATGCTGCTGGATGCGGTTGTGCGGCACACGACGCTTCAAATGAAAGTGAAGGAGTAAGAGTATGAAAAAGCTATTGGCTGTGTTGTTGTCACTGACGCTGCTGTGCGGCGCGGCGCCGTTTGCGCTGGCGGAAAACGCCGTGAAGGATGAAACCGTGTATGTGCTCGCTGCGCCCGACGGCGCGGCCCGCAGGATTCTTGTCAGCGACTGGCTGTCCAACCCGGAAGGCGCGGCCGAAATTGCGGATGTGACATGGCTTGTCGGTGTGGAGAATGTCAAGGGCGAGCAGGCCTTTGAGGACGGATTCTGGGCCGCAGAGGGCGAGGACATTTATTATCAGGGCGAAAGCACGGAACCGCTGCCCGTTTCGGTCAAAATCACCTACACGCTCGACGGGCAGGAGATTGCGCAGGAGGAACTGGCCGGTAAGGACGGCCATGCGGTCATCCGCTTCGAGTATGCGGTGGAGGAGACCTGCACGGCGCAGATTGCCGGACAGAGCGAGCAGCTCGCGCTGCCCTTCGCGGTGATGACGGGCGTGCTGCTGGAAAACGACGTGTTCGCCAATGTCAAGGCCGTGAACGGCCGCGTCGTCAACGACGGCGATCACACCATCGTGCTTGGACTGGCGCTGCCGGGAATGCAGAAAAATCTGGACGTTGACCCCGAAACGCTGACCATTCCCGAATATGTGGAGATTGAAGCGGACGTGAAGGGCTTCGCCCTGCCAGTGACTGTGACCGCGGCTTCCTGCGAGCCGTTCGCCAAGCTGGATGCAAGCAGGCTGGACGATGCGGACGACCTGAAGGACGCCTTGGCGGAGCTGACCGACGGCATGGCGCAGCTGCTGGACGGAAGCGCGCGGCTTTCCGACGGGCTTGGCGAGCTGAGCGAGGGCGCGGATCAGCTGGCGGACGGCCTGAACGCGCTTTCCGACGGGCTGGAGGCGCTTACCGCCAACAACGAAACCCTGACGGCCGGCGCTGCGCAGATCTTTGACGCGTTACTTGCGACGGCCAACCGGCAGCTGGCTGCCGCGGACGAAGCTGCGCCGACGCTGACCGTGGAAAACTACGACGAAACGCTTGCGGCGCTGATCGCGGCGATGTCGGAGGAAAGCATTTCAGCGCAGGCGCGCGCTCAGGTGGAGCAGGCCGTCCGCGCGCAGGAGGAGCAGGTGCGCGCCGCGGTGGAAGCGGCTGTCCGGGAAGAAGTGACGGCGCAGGTGGAACAGGCTGTGCAGCAGGGCGTGCTTGCGCAGGTGCTGGCCGAAGCCGGCATGACGCCCGAAAGCTACGCCGGCGCCCGGCAGAGCGGGCAGATTTCCGACGCACAGGTGGAGCAGATCGAAGGCGTGACCGCGCGGCAGATGGCTTCGGACGAGGTGAAGGCGCTGATCGCGCAGAACGTTGAAGCGCAGACGGCTTCCGATGACGTGCAGACGCTGATTGCGCAGAACACCGAGGCGCAGGTGCAGCAGCTGATTGACCAGAACATGCAGAGCGAGGACGTGCAGAGCCAGATCGCGCAGAACGTCGAGCTTTATCAGGCGACGCGCACGACGCTCGTATCGCTCAGGGAGCAGCTTAGCGGCTACGCCGCGTTCTATGAGGGGCTGCTTGCCTACACCGAAGGCGCGGCTTCGGCGGCGACCGGCGCGGCGCAGCTGAAGGACGGCGT
>CAZKJW010000014.1:20576-24550 GCA_964553125.1 uncultured Oscillospiraceae bacterium | reverse complement strand
AGGACGGCGTCGCCCAGCTTCTTGAGGGCGCGCAGTCCATGCAGGACGGCTTGCAGACGTTCAGCGAGGAGGGCGTTGAAAAGCTCGACACGCTTGTGAACGAGGACATGGATGCTTTGATTGCGCGCATGCGCGCGATGATTCAGGCCGCCGGAGCCTATTCCAACTATTCCGGAATCGCCGACGGGACGAGCGGCGCGGTGCGCTTCATCTGGCGCACGGACGCGATTGAACCGTAAAGTAAATGGATGCAGGCGCGGGACGGGAGACCGTCCCGCGCTTTTTGTGTGGCGAAAGGGAGGATTCTGTGCAGCTTGCTGCGCGGAAAGAAGCAGGGGAAAGTGCGCTCGGGGGGGGCGTTGGCGGGCGGCGAGGAGGGATTTATAACAAGCACGGCGGTGAATGCGCAGGTTTGAGTGGCGGGGCGGGTGAGAGCGGCGTGTTTCAAACTTCGTGTTGCTGCGCGAGGAAAAGCAGGGATGAGTGTGTTGTTGACGTAGGTGTGCGCATTGGCGAGAGGCGAGGGGAGCTGTAATGGGCGCGGTGACGGTGAACGCGCGGGTTTGCATGATGGGCATGAGTGAAGTAAGACGATGATTAAGTGCTTTTTCGCGACGTGTGGCAAGAAAGGAAAAGAAGAGCGAAACGGCGGGAACAAAGTAACCGTTCACTTCTTGCCGGAGGAGAGAGGGAAAGCCTTGGAAGGGAATCTTGCGCGAGCAGACCGTGAGCTTCATGTCTGTCACACGCGAAGAGCCCGGACGGGGTTGGCGACTTGCGCAGTAGGCATACGATACCAAACGCCGCGCGCCACTATGCCACTGCTACAGCACACGGCAACGACGAAACGAGAGAAAGCGAAAAAAGGTCACGTCTCGTTCTTTTTGCTTGCCGTGCGCTTCGGTTAGAGTGAGCGGCGACAGTTAAGCGAGAAAAAGCAAAAAAACAAAAAACGCTTTGTCCCCCTTTCATACCTTCCTCACGCGAAGATGCGTTCGGCGAGCAAGGACAATCAGCACGGATTGCTGCTGCGCCGCGCGGCAGCGGAAAAGCACGAGGGGACGGGGAACAAAATCCCCCGCACGCATCGCATGAGCGGAAATTCATTCCGCCTATGCGGCGCTCTCCCTGCTTGCGGCGGGAAGGCCGTTTCAGGCGCGCAGCGCCGAAAAAAAAGTCCGCCGTGTCGCACGGTGAAAAAGAAAATCCTCCGCACAGCGTGAACTGTGTGGAGGATTCGTTTGCGTGTGGGAATCGCGTGGCGCGCGGCGTTATTCCGCAGGCGCTTCGGCGGGTTCTTCGGCGGAGAGGTGCAGGCGCCACGTGTAGCGCTGCGTTTCTTCCGTCAGCGTGAAGGAGTAGGAGGCTTCCGCGCCGCCTTCAGCGTCCTGCCAGTTGGCCGTGGCTTTGCCATCGACGATTTGCAGGATGCAGTGCTGCCACTGGAGCTTCACGCCGTCGAGACCGTCGGGGCTGGTGATGTTCGCCGAGAGGGTCACGGTGTCGCCGAGCTTCGCTTTGGCGGGGGAGATGGCGACGGTCACGGAGATATCCTTCAGGTTCACGCCTTCATCCTTGGTGACGAGCGCGCCGATGGCGGCGCCCGTTTCTTCCGGCTGGGCGGCTTCGGCCTGCGCGGTTTCCGTCACGTTGATGCAGTAGGGGCGGAGCGCCTCAACCTTTGCCGCGCTGTCCGCGTCGGAGGAGAGGATTGCGCTGATGGCGGCGAGATCGCCGCTGATGAAATACTCCGTCGCGCCGGCTTCGTTCTGGCGGGAGAACCACGTTGCATATTCGCAGACAACTTCGCTGCCGTCCGCGTTGAGGAAGGTCGCGCTGCGCGTCTGCGCCGCGTCGGCCGTCAGCGTTTCGCCAGCGGCGAGCGCGCCGGTCTGGCTTTCGCCGGCGAAGCCGGTTCCATAGGGATCGGCCTGCGCATCCTCGATGGGGGAGAGCGCCGCATACAGCGCGGTTTCCCCGGCGAGGGTCACGGAGTATTTGCCACTCCAGACGGTCGCTTCGGGTTCGGCGGGCTGCTCGGGCTCGACGGCTGCCTTTTCTTCCAGCTTCGCGTCGGTCACATAGCCGTTGAGCGCGTCAAGCAGCGCGGCGGCGTCCGTGGCGTTCGCGGCGGCTTCGGCGATGACGGCGAGATCGGGGTTGGCGAAGTAGGCGGTCGCGCCCTCGTCCGTCACGGTCGAGTAGACGGAGACGTAGGCGTAGGAGGCGACGGCGGTTTCGGTTTCAAAGGAACCGGTCAGGGTTTCAAACGCGTTCGCGGAAATGGTTTCACCGGCGGGCAGGACGGCCAGCACGGTTTCTTCGTTGCCGAATTCGCCGTAGAGCGTCGTGTCGGCGGAAAGGGTGAGAAGATAATGCATGTTCTCTTCAATCACCTTTGCCTGCTCTTCCTCGGTCAGATCGAGGACAGGCTCCTCCGTGGGCTCGGCTTCGGGATCGGAAACGGGTTCTTCGCCTTCGGGCGCGACGGTCGGCTCGGTGGATTCTTCAACGGCGGGCGTCTGCGGTTCTTCGCCGACGGGCGCTTCCGTTTCTTCGACTGCGGGCGTTTCAAGCGTCGGTTCAACGACGACAGGCGTTTCCATTGCGCCGGAGATGATGTCCGTCACCGGATCGATCACCGCGGGCGTCGTGTCGGCGGCCGGGGTTTCAACCGGTTCCTCGGCGACGGGCGCGTCCGTCGTTTCGACGGCCGGATCTTCCGCTGCGGGTTCTTCGGTTACGACGGGTTCCTCGGTCACGGGTTCTTCAACGGGCGTTTCGACCGGTTCTTCCACGGGGGCTTCTTCGCCCTCGACAGGAACGGCGCGGCCGCCGTTGACGTCGATGAGGCTCGCGAGCACGTACGCGCCCTTGCCTTCATATTCGACGCGGTACCAGGTCTTATCGCCGACCGTCTGCGCGGAGAGGAGGGTCACTTCCGTGCCCTGCGTGACCTGCGCGACAACGATGCTGTCGGTGCTGGTCTGGCTGCGGAGGTTGACGGCGTTGATGTTGGTTTTGCCGGTGATGGGCGCGTTGGGATCCTCGGCGCTCTGCTCGGGCTCGGCTTCGGGAGCTGCGTCGTCCGGAAGCACGTCGGCAACGTCGGTCACTTCGATGTCCTCGCCGGTGGGGGTCATGTCTTCCCAAGGCGTGGCGGTGATGGTCGCATAGCCAAGGATGCGCTTATCGTCGAGGGCGTAGGAGCCCTTCGCGACGGCGGAACCCTTGTTGCCTTCAATGGTGGTGATGCCAGTTTCGCTCACGGCGATGACAATGCCGACGTGATCGGCCAGCTTGTCCTTGCCTTCAAGCTCGAAGAACACCAGCTCGCCGGGCTTCGGCGTGTGATCCTTCGCCTTGACGAAACGGCTGCCGAGCTTCTTGAGCAGCTGCTGCGCGCCCGTGTCGTGCGGAAGCACGGAGGTGGGGATGCCGGCCTGCGTGCCGCAGAAGCTGACGAAGGAGGCGCACCAATCGCCGTAGAGGAGATACTCGGCGTTGTTGTCGCCGTTGTGCTTCCAGTCGTACCACGCGCCGTAGCGGGTGTAGCCGCGCTGCTTACCGTCGAGGTCGATGATGAAGTTGGCGCGGCTGGCTTCATAGCCGAGCTGGCTTTCGGCGATGGCAACGATATCGGCGGCGTAGTCGCCGGTCAGCTTAACCTGCTTGACGGTCGAGTTGATCTGCTCGATGGACTCGGCGTCGCGCGTGTAGGAGGAGACGGTCACCGTGCGCGAGGCGGTGACGGAAACGCCGTCCGCGTCGGTTACGGTCAGGGTCATTACGTAGGTGCCGACCGTCGCGGTGACGGTGGTGGTCTCTTTATATTCGGAGGAGAGCAGCGCGCCGTCCTGGCTCAGCGTCAGCTGCGCGACGACGGGGGCCTTGCCGCCCTCATAGTGCGCGGTGAAGGTGAGCGCGTCGCCGGCGAAAGCGCTCAGCTTCGCGCCGGTATCGGCGGCGACGGA
>CAZKJW010000014.1:9024-20476 GCA_964553125.1 uncultured Oscillospiraceae bacterium | reverse complement strand
TGAGCGCGTCGCCGGCGAAAGCGCTCAGCTTCGCGCCGGTATCGGCGGCGACGGAAGCGGTCAGCTCTTTCACTTCAGGTTCGGCGGTTGCTTCAGGGGCTTCGGTCGCTTCGGGGGAAGCGGACGCTTCCGGCGTAGCGGAGGCTTCAGGCGTGGCCGATGCTTCCGGCGTCGCGGAGGCTTCTGCCGTGGCGGAGGCTTCCGGTTCGGCCGTGGCTTCGGTCTGCGCCGGTTCTTCCGGGGTCACGGGAGCTTCGGCGCTGGGCGCCGTCGTGGGCGCGGTCTCCTGCGTGGGAGCCGCTTCCTTGGTGGGCTCGGCGGTGGGTTCGCCAATGAGAATGACTTCCGCCGTCGCGGTGGGGGAGGGGGCGGACGTTTCCGCCTGAGGCTGTTCTGTGGTTGGAGCCTGCTGAACCGCCGGTTCGGCCGGTACGTCTTCGGCGAAGGCCGCGCAGACGCAGGAAACCATCAGCACAACGCACAATATAATGGAAAGGATTTTTTTGCCTGTGCGCTTCGGCATGGAAAAAGACCTCCTTTTTAGGAATCGCTTGAATGGAACAAACCGATCATAACAGGGAAGGCACGCCGGGCGCGGAGGATGCAGCAATGGCCGCGCACAGGGCAGCGTTCACCTATATGAATCCATCGAAAGTATAGCATATTTCTGGAAATGCCGCAATAGGTGCGACGAAATTCTTTCAAAATATTGCGGATATTTTTCTGAAATGTAACATTTTGGATGCAAAGAAAGCGGGAAACAGAAACAAACTATCGGTCTCTTTTGGAAAAACGGACATTTTGGCACAAAAAGGCGCGAAAAGCGCCCGAAAACCATCAAAAACCGACCGAAGTTTGTTACGGGAACGTGAAAAACAACGCCGCAAAAACGGGTACAGTTCCGCAACAATCTAATAAGGAAGCAAAACATTTCAAAGGAAAAACTACACAAAACTGTAAATTCTCTCTTGACGTTGTAATGGAATTGTAATAGAATACAGGCAGGATGCAATACCAGCAGCGGGACTCATGGAGGTGCAATGTCAATGACGAACAGAAAGATCACACGGCTGATCAGCGCGTTGCTGTCGTTGATCATGCTGCTGTCGTCGGCTTCGGCGATGGCGGACATGGTCGAGGTGCAAAGCTATGTTCAGGCCTATTCGGATTCTCAGGGACAGAATCCGATTATGACGGTCGGCGCCGGTGTGTATGACATGAAACCCTACAACAGCGAGTTTTATGTCTTCTACACCAATTTCCTCGGCATCGAGGAAATACCGATCTACATCAAGGTGAGCGACGTGCAGTATGTCGGCGCGAGCAGCTCCGGCGACGGCACCGGCGGAGCGGGCGGCACGGAAACCGGAACGGCTTCCACGTCCTCTGCGTCTCTTTCCGGCGCGTACGACTCCACCTATGAAAAAGAAATTCTCAGCTACACCGTGCCGGACGGCGGTCTGCGCGTATACGCCGCTGCGGACAGCACTGCGGCGATGACCGACAGCATTCTTGCCGGCGCTACCGTGAAGCTGACGTACGTGGGCGAGACCACCGGCGAAACGTGGTACTCCACGCTTTACAAGGACAAGGCGGTCTACGTCAAGAAGTCCGACCTGAAGCTGAACGCTTCGACGATCTCCGCGGGCAAGTCCTACCAGCTGCGCATGGAGGAGGACGTGCTGTACTACTCCAGCGCGCCAGTTGCTTCCTCCGACAAGGCGGCCAACCCCACCGGCTATGTGTGCAACGGAATTGCCGCGGGCACGCTGGCCAAGGGCACGACGCTGTATGTGACGGTCAACAAGACGACCAGCCTGAGCGTTGCGGACGAAGTGGGCAACACGTCCACAAAGACCTACGCGACCTGGTACGAGTTCACGACCGTTGCGGGGCAGAAGGGCTACTTCAAGAACCCGGGCATCGACGAAGTGATCAAGGGCGCAATGAGCGCCTATACCAGCCTGACCGCGCAGAGCAGCGTGGCGTATTATGCCACGAAGGCCGCCGCCGAAAAGGCGCTCGGCACGGGCAACGCGGCCAACGCGAATGTGATGGATCCGGAACTGCCGGGCGGCTTCAAAGTGCAGTCCGCCAAGACCGGCACGAGCATCGTCACGAGCACCCGCGACGTGGTGTATGATCTGCGGCTGGATACGTCCTCGCGCGATAAGGCGACCGGCGCGTATGCGTGGTATATCTGCTCCTATGACAACGAGAGCGGCTACCGCACGACGGGCTACATTCAGGCGACGGACGTGGTTGAGTGCACGATGAAGGCCACAAACGCAAATGGCTGGTGGATCCGCAGCAGCGCGGACAAATCCAGCACGGCGAACGTGGTGGACGAGCACTGCCGTCAGGTTCGCAACCTGCAGGAAGACCCGGCGAATCCGGGCTGGTATACGTGCGAGTATCTCGATTCCACGGACAACAACTGGAAGACCGGATACTTCCACGAGGACAACCTCAAGGATTCCGAGACGGTTCTGCCCGGCTATCAGTCCGGCGGTCTTCTGGCGGATTCCACCAACAAGTCCTACTGGCCGAACGGCCGCACGCTCATGTATAAGGAAGAAAAGCTCGTTGAGCGTATTTCCAGCAGCTTTGCGGTCGATCAGAAGAACGTCAAGGGCATCACGGAACCGTCTGCCGGCGTGTTCGCCGTTGAGTATCGCAACGCCAACGGCACCACGGGCACGGCGTATTTCAAGCCCTCCGCGACGCTTGGCGAGCTGCAGGGCAGCGTCAGCATTTTCTCCAGCATCGGCAGCACCACCGATCTGGAAAAATTCCCCACTGGTTTCAATGGCTCCGCGTCCGTGTGGCAGGGGCTGTATAAAGCGAGCGAGCTGACCAACAAGGTTAACTATAAGACCCAGACCAAGACCGTGGACGGCGTCACCTACTATCGCGTTACGTGGTATCGCGTGCAGTATGTGGACTATAACGGCAACCTCGCCACCGGCTACTACGAGAACCCCGCCGTGTATGACAGCGCGGCTGGCGATCCTGCGGTTGGCTACGGTTACTATCCGTTGACCTCCGACGCGGAAGCGATCGGCGGCTCGGCGTTCGACACGCAGAACGCCTCCGGCGCGGAAACCAACCTGCTCAAGCGGCTCAAGCCGGCCGGCACTGGAACGACCGTCGATCTGTATGAAGCCAAGAGCCTGACCAGCCGCTGCTATCGCGGCATCACGGTTTCCGATGCGAAGCCGCTCTACGGCGTGAAGGCGGACGACTACTGGTACGAAGTGCTTTACAACGGCAAGACGTACTTTGTCGAAGCTACGAAAGTTGCCGAGACGGGCGAAGCGGTCGCCGTTTCCGACGGCGCGCTCACTTCCGCTTCCTATTATATCACCATCGGCGCGGACGGCGCGCAGCTTTACACCGCCGCCAACAACTCGGCGCGCTACATGGCTTATGAAGGCCCGGATGACGCGCCCGTTCCGATGCGCCTCAAGCCCGGAGAAACCGTGCTTGTGACCAAATACGGCACCGGCTGGTACACGATCGAGAAGGACGGCAAGCTGTATTACATCTCCGCGCAGAGCATCAGCAACGCCGCCGCCAACGGCAGCACCACCGCCGTGAAGGCGTGGGTGAATACGTGCACGATGCATTCGCTGCCCGATGGCGATGCCCATGGCACGCTTGCCTACGGCTGGTACGCTGTGCAGAAATACAACGACAGCTGGTACGCCATCCGCTGGAAGGATAACGTAAAGTATTACATTCCCGCCGAAGCGGTGACGGACATTGTCTCGACGCTGCCCATCACCACGACGGGCAAGACGTACAGCGCCGTCATCGGCGCAGAAGGCGGCAACCTGTTCAAGTCCAAGGACGACGCGATTGCGTGGGGTCGGAAGACAACCCCCGCGAGCAGCCCGGCGCAGCAGCTCGCCGCCGGTACGAAGATCACTGTGACGCAGGTGTACAGCTTCCTGTACATGCTCGAAAGCAGCGCCGGCAACCTGTATCTGAGCCTGAGAGACATTTCCATGATTCTTGGCAATGACGACGACGGCTATCTCGACAAGACGCAGCCCAGCTCGGGCGTGTCCGCGGACGACGTGCTCAAGGGCTCGACCGATGCGAACTACACCGACACGGTGCTTTCCTACACCGTGCCTGCGGGCGGTCTGTGGCTGTACGCCAGCGCCGATGCGACTTCGGGCGCGTATTGCGTGGCCGCCGGAACGACGCTGAACCTCAGCGAAGCCTACGGCAAGTCGGAGTACCTCGCCACGTGGTATAACGGCAAGCAGTATTTCGTGCGCAAGGCCGATCTGGCGACCAGCGAAACGGTCTCCAACGGCGGCAAGTACACGATTGAGCTCAAAACGAATGTTACGACCTATTCCAAGCTGACCAATGCCACCGTCGCTGACGCGGCCAAGGATCCCTACGGCACCGGCGTGTATGGCGACGATAAGCATCAGCTCGGCAAGCTGCCTATGGGCATCTACAACGTGACAGCCTACAAGACGCTGACCTTCAACGCCTATAACGGCAGCACGTTTGAAACCGTGACCTATCCGACATGGTACAGCTTCGTCAACGCGGCGGGGAACACGGTGTATTTCCAGAACCCCGATCTTGCGTCGATTGCGCCCGCCGCTCCGGCGATCAAGACGGGCAACGGCGGCACGAAGCTCTACTACGGCGTTTCCCGCGAAACCACCAAGAGCAACGGCACGTATTCGCAGGGCACGACCGGCCAGTATATCGTTTACGGCGGCCTGCGCGCCACGGATACGTACAGCAGCTACGCTTTCCTGAACTACGACAACAACTACGATGCGGAAAGCACCTATGCCAGCGCATGGACGGCCGGACGCACCAGCAACACCAAGGATTACAGGGGCGCAACGGGCTACAACAACGCGGCTTGGGATCGCGTGGTGCCCAACGAAAAGGTTGAGGACGTCAAGCCCTACATGTATTCCGTCGTCACCTACGCGGACGGAAGCAAGAGCTACTTCGTCACCTGGTACAGCGGCACGCTGTATTACAACTACAACATGACCACCAAATCCTTCACGGGCAAGCGCACGGTGTACTTCAACACCACCACGCCGCAGGTTGTGAAGGGCAGCATCACCGGCGGCACGCTGATCAACGCGACCGTCACCAGCGGCAGCAGCGTCAGCTTCACGCTGAGCATTCCTGTCCCGACCACGGGTGAAAAGCTCTACGCCGCCCCCGGCAGCGGAACTAGCGAAACGCCCGTCATCCGCACCAATCCTTCGGGCGTCGGCTCCGTGGCGTATCTGCCCGGCATCGAGCACAACGAAGACTGGTACAAGGTGCTCTACAACGACGAGGGCTGGTTCGTCCGCAAGAGCGATGTGACGGAACCTGTGAGGAGCTACGCCGCCAACGGCTCGCTGAGCACCTCCACCATGACGGTGACCATCGGCGCCTCCGGCGCGAAGCTGTACAGCAAGCCGGAAACCAATAGCACCATCGTCTATGAGAGCGGCGCTTACGGCAGCAGCGCTGTGCGCTATCAGGCGTATGAGCAGAACGCTGTGGGCAGTCTGCCGGCCGGCACGACCGTGAAGGCCGTCAAGTACAGCAACGACTGGTACAGCTACACCGACAGCACCCAGACCACCTACTACTTCCGCGCCGCGGCCGTTGCCAACAGCGTTGACGATTCCACCGTGGACTCCTACACGCTGAACATCCCCGGCAAGAAGTATAACTGGATTCGCCTCTACACCAGCGCGAACGAGCTGGCGGGCGACCCGGTTGAAAGCAATGTTTACCTCACTTCCGGTTCCTACAACGTGCGCAAAGTTTCCACCGATCCGACGTGGAGCCGCGTGCTGTACAACGGACTGAACTACTACTTCAAGACCGCCGAGGCGGAGAAGATGATCACCTTCGTCGCGACGGCGACAAACCTTGGCGGCGGCAGCTTCACGCAGGGCGCGATCTATGCGGCGAAGAAGATCAGCGACACGCATGTCATGGCTTACGACGACGCCGGCAAGCAGACAAACATTGACATCAGCGATCTGGCTGGCTCGAAGTATCGCTTCACCACCAGCGCGGACACTGTGCCGGTGTATGACGCGACGCTGGCGCTCAAGAAGGACTCCAACGGCAAGCAGGTTTACCTGCCCGCCGGCACCTACGAGCTGGAAGCGAAGTACATCGGTTCGAAGAAGGTGTACGAAGTTGTGCTCAGCGGCGTGAAGTGCTACGTGATGCCGGTCGAGGTCAAGAATAAGGACATCTCCTTCACGACCAAGGCTGTGCTTGATCTGTACAATGTGGCGCACGAGCTGGTTTACGGCGCGGACGAATACGACGCGGCCGGCAACGCGCTGGGTCTGCCGATCGGCACGTACAACGATACTTCCTCTCCCTACAAGGTAGTGGAGAATCAGACGTACGGCGAGTGGATTATGCTCGAAAAGGGCAGCGGCGAATTCTACTACATCAAGTCCTCCGACGTAACGCGCTACACGCAGATTGACGCGAACAAGTTCTTCACCAGCGCGTCTCACGCGATTGAAAAGAACCTTGTGACCGCCAACTCCGACACGAACCTCTATCACACCTCCACCGTGAGCACCGCGCAGACCACGCAGACGAAGTATAAGTCTTCGCGCAGGGGCGCTCTGCTCAACGAAAAGGGCGCGGACGCTCTGCTGAGCGCGGCCACGGCGACGAGCGGCAGCAGCAAGACGATGCTCAACAACTGGAAGGGCCTTTACAACAAGGCCGTCCGCATCAACGACAACTGGGCTTCCGTCGTCATTCCGGAAAGCGATCCGGTCAACGGCCACAGCATCAGCTACAACAGCTATAACGCCAAGCTGACCGTCGGCTCGACGACCAACGCGGGCGCCACCTTCTACGTCTTCCTCGGCGAATCGACCGAGAAGCTGGAGAACGGCACCATTACCGCCGTGAACGGCACGGGCGTGGGCGGCGTAGACTCCGCCATCGGCGGCGCAATCGCCACCGTCAGCGACGGCAAGACCTACACCATCATCATCGGCGCGGGCGGCGCGGAAGTGTTCAACAACGCAAAGCTCCAGCGCGATTCGAGCACGGCGCTCAACCCGATCCTCTCGGCCGGCACGAAGCTGTCCGGCACGAAGCTGACGGCAGCGTATAAGGAAGCCGGCGCAGCCGACTACACCTACCAGTCCGTCTACAAGATCACCTACAACGGCTACACCGCCTATATCAGCGCGGCGGACGTTGCGGCGGTTGAAAAGGGCGACGACGAAGAGGATCGTCTGGCCGAAGCTGCCGGCGAAACCACCAAGGACGACGACGTATCGGCCGATTCCGAGCCGCTCGATCTGGCGGTCGGCGATCCGGAGCTGCGCATCACGCTCGCCAACACCATCGTGGTTTATGCCGCCAAGGATACCAACCTCGCCACTGCGACGAGCATTGCGGCCGGCTCCATCGTCGGCGTGACGCGTCCGGATGAGAAGTGGTATCAGATCAAGAAGACGGATGGTTCCATCTACTACATCCCTGTCAGCGAACTGACCATGGAGGATGTGGCTTCGAGCGAACGCATCAGCGACGGCACCGGTTACATCACCAAGCTCCTCGCGGTCAATGTCCAGAGCGGCAGCTCGCTGAACATGCGCAAGACGGCGACCACGTCGGGCACGATCATCGCCTACCTGAGCAACGGCGCTTACCTGACCAACCTCGGCTACACCACGGATGCCAACGGCGCCATCTGGTACAAGGTTGGCTACAACAACCTCACCGGCTACGTGCACGGCAGCTATGTCGCGCCCGTGCTGAGCGGCTCTTCCAGCTGGAACTCCGCCAGCAGCCTCAAGGAGAACATCGGTCTGGCGCTGACGGTCAACACCGACAACGTCTACATCCGCACCGGCGCAGGCCCCGAATATCCGACGCTGAACACGCTCGCCAAGGGTTCCATCGTGGTCCCGACCGACGCGATTCAGGGCAGCGACGGCCTGACGTGGTACAAGATGATCTACAACGGCACCACGGCGTATATCCGCTATGACTACGTTTCCGGCGGCACGTCCAACACCTCGAGCCTGAGCGGCAACGCGGCCATCCGCCTCAACAGCACCAACATGCGTTCCGGCGCGGGCCTGAGCTTCCAGGTGGTGGGTCGCCTGAGCAAGAACACCGTTGTGACCATCCTCTCTACCAGCACCGACAGCGACGGCACCGTCTGGTATCGCATCACCAGCGGCGACAAGACCGGCTATGTCCGCAACGACCTGCTTCGCTCGCTGACCACCAGCGAATCGAACGGCCTGATTAACGACGTAGTGAACACCTACAAGGTGCTCAAGGTCGGCAGCCGCGGAAGCACCGTCACCACGCTGCAGCAGGCGCTGATCTCCAAGGGCTACCTGCCCAGCGGCGAAGCGGACGGCATCTACGGCTCCAAGACGATGAACGCCGTCAAGTCCTTCCAGAGCGCCAGCGGCCTCACCGCCAACGGCACGGCCGACGCAACCACGCAGGCCAAGCTCTACGGAACCTACACCGGCACGGACGCCGGCCTGATGAAGGGCAATGTCAATTCCCTCGACTGGTTCGCCAACGGCTACACGCTTATCAACGCGTATCCGAACGTGTCCATCTACGACTGCAACACGGGCGTGACGTGGAATGCCAAGTACATCAACGGCAAGAACCACGCCGACGTGATCCCGGCCTCTGCCACCGACGCCGCGCTGCTGACTGCTTACAGCATCACCGGCAGCTACGTCCGCCGCCCGGTCATCGTGACCATCAACGGCGCGAAATACGCAGGCTCCATGTACGCGGTGGGCCACGGCACGACGAGCTATTGCAGCTGGTTCAGCGGCGTCATGTGCGTCCACTTCACCGGCAGCAAGACGCACACCTCCGGCAAGGTGGATACGGATCACCAGAACGCCATCAACTACGTGCTGACCAACTTCAACTGACGGCACGGTACAGCTGAAAAACGCTAACGACTGGGGCGGAGGCTGCTCGCGCAAGCGAGAGGCTTCCGCCTCTTCGCATGGAAGAGGACGATGTTTTTCAGCCGCTTTCGCGGCGAAAAAAACGCCGCACCGCACCCAAAAAGCAGGCGGCGCGTCGCTTGACAAACGAAAACCGGAATGGTATGATGATTGTGTCTTCGAGCCCCTCCTTCCTAAAGCGCAAGCCACGGAGCAGGGGACGCACCGGGCGATTGTCCGGATAGGGTCGCGTTGGAAACGGAGCGGCCTTCCATGACGAGCGGCTCTGCCGCTCCAGAGAAGGGGACGGAACAGCACTGAGTTGGAGTGGGGCCTCCGGCTCGGATGAGGTTGTCCGTTTCCGAAAGAAGACGGGCAACTTTTTTTGCATGAATCAAGCCGGACGCATGGCGCGCCCGGCTTTTTGTATGCCCGGCTTTTTATGGCTCGATGTGGTTGAGCGGATCAACGTACAGGCTGCGGTAGCAGTCGAACAACGTGCGATAGGCTTCGGAGACGCCCTTGTGCATCTCGCTGCGCTCAAAGTGCGCGTCGAAATCGTCCGTTTCGGAGAGCCGCTGCAAAACGTGAACGGCCACGTTGGAGCAGTGGTCGGAGATGCGCTCGACATTGCCGAAAAGATCCATGAACGAGATGCCGCGCTGCACGTCGCATTCGCCGCGCTCGAGCCGGTCGGTGTGGCGCTGCTTGAGAATTTCCAGCATGGAGTCGATCGTCTCCTCCAGCGGCTCCACGCGCAGCGCCGTCTGCCGATCGGTTCCGCGATAGGCGGTGAAGGTGAGGTCAAGAATGGCGCTTGTCGCCTCAAACAGATAGGACAGCTCGCGCGTGCCCTGCGCGGAAAAACGGATGCCGTGCTCGTCCATGTAGCGCGCCACGTCGGCGATGTTCACGCAGTAATCGCCGATGCGCTCAAAGTCGCAGATGGCCAGCGCCGTCTCCTGCGAGAAGCGTGTTTTTTCGTGGTCGAGGTCGTGCGCGTTGATCTGCACGATGTATTCGGTGAGCGCGGTTTCGCTCCTGTCGAGGAAGGCCTCGTTTTCCTCCAGCTTCGCGGCGGTTTCCGCGTCGTACTTGGAAAGCAGTCCGGTGGAAAGCCGGAAGTTTTCGCGGCCGGCGTCCGCCATGGCGCATACGACCTTGTGCGCCTGTTCCAGCGCCAGCGCGGGCGTGGGCAGGAAGCGCGCGTCCAGCAGCGCCAGCTCGCGCTCTGCACGCGATTCTTCTTCATCGGGAATCAGCCTGCCCGAAAGGCGAATCATCGCATTGCAGAAAGGGAACATCAGGAACGTCGTGACAAGGTTGAAGATCGTGTTGAAGTTGGCGATGCCGCCGCGGTTGATCGTTTCATTCCAGAAGGAGAAGCCGGCCAGCGCCTGATACAGATACATCGCCGCGAGAAACACAATCGCGCCGGAGAGGCAGATCATGATGTTGATGACAACGGCGCGGCGCGCCTTTTTGTTTGTGCCGGCGCTCGCCATGATGACCGGAACGAACTTGCCGATATTCATGCCCAGCACAATCGGCGCGGCCATGGCAAACGTCAGGCTGTCCGTTGCGGAAATGGCCTGAAGCACGCCGACGGACGCGGAGGCCGATTGCAGCACGCTCACCACCGCCACGCCCAGCAGCACGCCCAGCAGCGGGTTTTCAAACCGCGCAAACAGCGCCTGCACTGCGGAGGAGGCTTTCAGCGGCTCCATGCCGCCTTCAATCATCGACATGCCGATGAACAGCGTGCCGAAGCCGATGGCGATGGAGGCAATCATCTTCTGCCGGTGCTTTTTGGAAAGCAGCCGGATGAACGCGCCGACGGCGACGCAGATCGGCGCGAACGTCGCGGGGGAGAGGAGCGCGAGCGCCGCGCTGTCCGACAGATCGCCCAGACGGAGAATCTGCCCGGTGACGGTGGTGCCGATGTTCGCACCCATCATCACGGAAACGCCCTGCGCCAGCTTCATGATGCCCGCGTTGATGAAGCCGACGACCATAATGGACGTGGCGGACGAGCTTTGGATAACGCCCGTTACGGCGACGCCCAGCAGCACGCCGCGCACGCGGCTGCCCGTGAGCTTTTCCAGCGTTTTTTCCAGTCCCGCGCCTGCAAGGGATTCAATGGAGCTTCCCAGCAGACTCATGCCATAAAGAAACAGTCCGATTCCGCCGAGAATGTTCAGCCAGTCCGATAAGGCCATGCAGCGTTCCTCCTTTTTTTTTGCGCGCAGACGCAGGGCTTGCGGCGCAATACAGTTTCTCCAGCAAATCATTACTTAAACATAACGAGTCAATCATATCAGATTCTGATGCGTTCGGGTGTGACATATCTGTTAATTTATATGGCGAAACAGAAAAGAAAACAGTCGCGCTTTGCGCGCCGGTGCGATATAATAAGAGGAAAAATGGGGGAAGGAAGCGGATCGGAATGCCTTACGAAAGCCAACGCCGCCTTACGGAGG
>CAZKJW010000014.1:0-8924 GCA_964553125.1 uncultured Oscillospiraceae bacterium | reverse complement strand
GGGGGAAGGAAGCGGATCGGAATGCCTTACGAAAGCCAACGCCGCCTTACGGAGGGGCCGCTGCTCGACGAAACTGGGCGCCTTGCTGAAACCGGTTACGCCACGCGCCTGTGCCGCCGATACGACCGCGGCGCGATTCGCGCGGGAAAGCTGCGCGTCAAGGAGTGGGACTATTATCTTGTGACGGACGGCGAAGCCGCGCTGGCGCTGACCATCGCCAATAACAGCTACATGGGGCTGGACAGCGTGAGCCTTCTGTGGCTGGGCGAAAACCCGCGCGAGCGCACGACGAGCATGATGCGCCTGTTTCCCATGGGAAAGACCGGTCTGCCCGCCACGAGCGAACGCGGCGTCACGCAGGTTGCGGCGAAGAAATACCGCATGAAGTTTGAAAACGACGGAACCACCCGCGTGCTGACCGCGCATCTGGATGAGTTTATGCCGGGCAAGCCGCTGGACGTGTCCGTAACGCTGCGCGATATGCCGCGCGATACCATGGTGATTGCAACGCCCTTCGCCGGGAAGCCGAAGCATTTTTACTATAATCAGAAAATCAACTGTATGCGCGCGGAGGGTAGCTTCACCTTCGACGGTCGCACGCACGTTTTCAGCCCCGACCGCTCCGCCGCTGTGCTCGACTGGGGGCGCGGCGTGTGGACATATCGCAACACGTGGTATTGGAGCAGCCTCAACGCATATCTTGACGGCGCGCCGTTCGGGTTCAACCTCGGCTACGGCTTCGGGGATACGTCGGCTGCGACGGAGAACATGCTCTTTTACAGGGGCGCGGCGCACAAGCTGGGGCGCGTCGTTTTTGAAATTCCGCGCGCGGCGAACGGCCGCGAGGATTTCATGAAGCCGTGGCGCATCCATGACGACGACGGCCGGCTGGAGCTTCTCTTTGAGCCGATTCTCGATCGGGCAAGCCTGACGGACGCGATCGTCCTCAAGAGCGACCAGCATCAGGTGTTCGGACGCTTCACGGGCCGTGCCGTGCTCGACGACGGCACGGAGCTGCGGCCGCAGGGGTTGGTCGGGTTTGCCGAAAAGGTGTATAACTGCTGGTGAAGGCACAGGCGCGGGCGCGTTTCTTTGGGGCCGCAGGGCGGCCCTGAGAGCATCTGCCCGCGCGTTTTGCTTTCTTCCGGCAGGAAATGCTTGCCGCGGCGGCAAAAACATGTTTCCAACCCTTGACGCATTATTAAGAAAATGTTACAATTATACGAGACTTCATATACAATGCCGAGACTGAAACAACGTCCCCATTTTCTTATCATACGCGCTGAAGGGAGCTTACCTATGAAACGCTGCTGGGCTGTTCTGCTGATTGTCGCCATGTGCCTTGCGCCGCTTTCGTCCTTTGCGGCGACGGTGAAGGTAGAGCCTGCGCCGCTGGTCGCCGATACGACGCAGCGCGACGGCACCATCCGGGTGTGGCTGTCCACGTTGTCGGGTACGAGCTACACTGTGACCATCGCCGGGGATTACACCGTCAACGGCGATACTTCGCGCCAGCTGAAAGACGGCTCGAAGGTCACCGTCAGCTTTTCCGGCGGGAACGTCTATCTCGATTCGCAGTCGATGGGCAGCGGCTTCACGCTCACGCGTCATGCGGGCGGCAGCGGCTATAACGCCGTGAAAATCGCGCAGGCGCTTGTGCCGAGCAACTACTACCCCGGCGATATCCAGTTCGTCGTTTCCGGCGGCAAGGGATATGTGATTGCGCATCTGTACATCGAGGATTACATCTACGGCGTTCTGCCCTACGAAATGGACAACGGCTGGCCGCTTGAGGCGCTCAAGGCGCAGGCAGTGGCGGCGCGCACCTATGCCATCCGCGCCAAGACGACGGGCGGCCTCTACGACGTGACCGACACCACGCAGCATCAGGTGTTCCGCGGCGTCAACTACGGCAAAACCAACTGCATCAAGGCTGTGGATGAAACGTGGGGCGTCGTCATGAAATACGGCGACGAGTACGTCAGCGCGTATTACAGCGCCTCCAACGGCGGACAGACCGAAACGAACAGCAACTACTGGGGCGGCAAGCAGCTGCCGTATCTCCAGATGAAGGACGATCCGTTCGATCTGGAGAATCCCAATTCGTCCGTCAAGAGCTACATGATCTACTCCAGCCCCTCCTATGGCACGTCCACCAGCGCGTATGAAATGATTGCGGCGGCAATCGCCGCGAAAACGGGGCTGTCGGCCTCGCAGGTGAGCATCACAAAAATCAACAGCGTTTCCTTCGATACGCCCAAATACGACGCGCCGAGCCGGCTGTACACCAACATGACCGTCAAGGCGACGTACAACAAGGACAAGACCGTCACCGTTTCCATTCCCGTGTTTGACACGGTGAAAAACGCGCTCAGCCTCAAGCTCAACAGCGCGCAGAACGAACTGTTCTCCGTCGTCAAGGAAGAAAAAGGCTTCCGCGTGTATGCGCGGCGCTGGGGTCACGGCGTAGGCATGAGCCAGCGCGGCGCGGCGCAGATGGCCAACACCGGCTACAACTACGCGCAGATTCTCGGCTTCTACTACACCGGCGTCAGCCGCGTGCGCATGGAATTCGTGCGCAGTCTGGCAAGCTCCATCAGCGGCAAGCCCGTCGAGGCGGCGCCCACGCCCGCGCCCGTGGAGGATGCGCAGAAGCTCGTCACGCAGGTCAGGGCAACCGTGACGCTGAGCAAATCGACGGAAAAGCTGAACATGCGCAAGACGCCCTCCACATCCGGCAAGATTCTCACCAAGATTCGCGACGGTGAGGAGGTTGAGGTCATCCAGAGCGGCGAGTGGGCGAAGATCGCCTACGACGGCAAGGAAGGCTACGTCAAGAGCGACTATCTTCTCTATGAGGAGAGCGAGCCGCAGATTGAGGCGGCTGCCGCCGAGCAGGCGAAGGTGACGCTTTCCTCCGGAACGCTCAACGTGCGCCAGCAGGCCAGCGCCCGTTCGGAGCGCCTTGGCGCTGTGGAAAACGGCGCGGTTGTGACCGTACTGGAAACTGAGGGCAGCTGGACGAAGATTTATACCGACAAGCTCACCGGCTACGTGCTCAGCCGCTATCTGCAAAAACTCGAAGCCGAGCCGGAGCAGGCGCAGCCTACCGCGACCGTGCAGCCGACGCCGACCGCGCCCGCCGCAAAGAGCGGCGAGGCCGCGTGGGTCGTCTGCGAGGAGGATTCCAACGTGAACCTGCGCAAAAAGGCGCGCACCACGGCGGCGATTCTCAAGCGTTTGCCCTACGGCACCGAAGTGCAGGTGCTTGAAAAGAGCGGCAGCTGGTGCAAGGTGGAGTATGACGGCACGACGGGCTATATTGCCGCGGAATATCTTTCCTCCGCAAACCCGGCGGCCGTGACCGAAAAGAACCTTGCTGCCAATGCGGACGTCGTCTACGGCAAGGCAATCTGGCTTGTGACCGACGACGGCGAGCCCGTCAACATGCGCGCTGGCGCGTCGTCCGATGCGGACGTGCTGACCAAGATTGCCAGCGGCAGCGAGGTTACGCTCATCAACACCACCAACTCCAGCTGGTATAAGGTCATCGCCAAGGGGCTGACCGGCTACGTTGCGGCGAAGTTCGTCCGCTTCGACGACCCGAACGCCGCGGAGGAAACCGCCGCGCCTGCCGAGGATACCGCAAGCTACACCAAGGTGCTCAACACCGGCAAGGTGGATATGGACTCCCGGAGCGCCACGCTGCACCTGCGCCAGACCATGGACGATCTGGCCGACATCACCGGCTCGCTCAAGCAGGGCGAGGCGATTGAGGTGCTGCACTACAGCGCGGACGGCTCGTGGCTGCTCGTGCGGAGCGGCTCGCTTCAGGGCTACATGCATGCCGAGTTTGCGCGCCTGAAATACGACGTCGCGCAGGTGACGCTTGAGGACGCCGATTCGCAGCTTGTCGTGCGCAAGAAGGCGAGCAAATCCGCCGACATGGTGATGAAGCTCAAAAACGGCGCGGGCGTGACCATTCTCTCGCAAAGCGGCGACTGGAGCAAGATCCGCACCGAGGACGGCACGGAAGGCTACGCCGCCACGCAGTATCTCAAGGTGCTGACGGTCGAGTGATGGAACGCTTTCGCGGCGTGCCCGTGCTGCCGGGCGAGCGGCTGGACGATCTCCAGCGCGATGGAATGTACGTTTTGCAGCGGCCGGAGAAGTTCTGCTTCGGCACGGATTCGGTTTTATTGGCCGCTTTCGCGGCAGGAGGACGCATGGGCGCGGCCTGTGCGGTCGATTTGGGAAGCGGCAGCGGCGTGCTGCCGCTGCTTGTTTGCGCAAGAATGCCCGGCGCAAGGTTTGACGCGGTGGAAATGGACGCGGAGGCGGCCGACCGCGCCGTGCGCAGCGCGCGCATCAGCGGGATGAGCGGACGCGTGAAGGTTCATGCCGTGCGGCTGGAGGCTGCGCCGCGCCTGCTTGGCTGCGGGCGATATGATCTCGCCATTTCTAACCCGCCCTACGGCGAAAAGGCTGGCACGCCTGCCGCCGGGGCGCGGGATGCGGCTGTGCGCGAGGGCGCGTCGGATATTGCCGCGGTGTGCCGGAGCGCGTCGAAACTGCTGCGCAATGGCGGCGCGTTCTGCCTGTGTTTTCCGGCCAGACGGCTGGCGGAACTGTTTTCCGCGCTTGCGCGGGAAAACCTTGAGCCGAAGAAGCTGCGGCTTGTTCACGGCGCGCCGGAACGCGAGGCGAAGCTGGCGCTTGTGGAGGCCGTGCGCGGCGCGAAGCCCGGCCTGCGCGCGCTGCCGCCGCTGTTTCTCAGCGACAAGGCGGCGCTGGAGCGAATCTACCGATAAAAAAGACTGGCGCATGTGCTGATGCGGCGGAGGAGGGCGCGGGATGTTCACGGAGAAAAAGGCAACGGCGGAGCTTCTGCTGCCTTTCTATCGCAAGCTGAAGAAGGCTTGGTGCAGGGAAAGTTGCAGCCCGTCGCTGCGGGAAAAATGGCCGGACGGAAATGCGGCGAAGGGGCAATGCTTTGTGACGGCTGCCGCCGTGCAGGAAGCCTTCGGCGGAGAGGTTTATGAACTGAGAATTGCGCAGACGGAAATTCATTACTACAATCTCCTCAACGGCGAAATTGTCGATCTGAGCAGCGAGCAGTTCGCCGAGCCGATCACCGCGGATTTTTATCGGGCGGGCTTACCGGCCGATATGGCGGCGAGAATGAACGACCCGATCAAGCGGGAACGCTATGCCGTTTTGATGCGCCGGATGAACGGCGAAGCGTGACGACGGCGGCGTGCCGTGCCGCGCAAGGGGATAAAAAAGCCAAGCTGTAAAATGCAGCTTGGCTTTTCTGTGTTTCGGTGCGATTAACCGCGCGCCTGTTTCGTCAGCATGGGCATGTACACGCCGCCCTGCACGCTGCGGGCAATAAAGGCCACATAGCGCCCGGTCTTGGTGTCGTACCAGTCTGAGAAAGGAACGCGGGTGGAGGTGGTGCGCAGATAATGCGCGAGCGGCGCGATGAGCTTGCCAAACACCTCTTTGTCGGCGGACATGGCGGCGACCCAAACCAGCCAGTCGGACTTGGTATAGTCGGCGCGGGAGTCGAGCGGAAGCCCGAACTCATTGATGAGCGGCAGGTAGCTCTCCGTCTCCGCCTGATAGAACGCTTCCGGCAGAAGATTCAGCCCAAGCACCAGATCCCAGACGAGGTTATATTTCATGCTCCAGCCGTTTCCGTCGAAGGTGAGCGCAGTGTTGTGTTCGCCTTTGGCGCGCTCCAGCCAGCTGTCCGCCATTTCATGCGCGCGCTTTTCCCAAAGCAGCGCTTCGTCCGTGCGGCCGAACCGCTTCATGATGCGGCCGTAGCACGCAACGCCCACGATGGCCTTGGCGGCAAGGTTGATATTCCGGCTGAGATGGCCGGCAAAGTCGTCCGTACACAGCTGATCGCCGGGATCCTCGCCGTAGCGGTCGAGATACTTGACCCATTTCTCCAGAATGGGGAGGTTGCTTTCGGCAAGCGCTGTATCCGCGCCGAAGGTCATCGCTGCTTCCAGCATGATCAGCATGTTGCCGCATTCCTCCACGGGCATCTGATAGTGGAAATCATAAGCGTCCGTTCCGGCGGGGTAGAGATAATACGGCGGATGCACCACGCCGTTTGCGGCATTTTTGCGCGCTGCATAAACCTGTCCCGTCGCATAGGGATACCGGCCGACGTCGTGAGGGGCAAAATCGCAGTCCCATACGGGAAGGGACGCGAAGGCAAGCACCGGGCGGCATAGCGCGTTGACCAGCTCCGGACAGTATTTCAGGAAAAGCGGAATGGAGGGGTAGCTGACGTCCACCGTGCCGATGCAGCCGTTGGAATCGTTTTCCTTGGAAAGAAACGCCATGTGGCCGTCGGGCGTGGCAATCAGCTTGTGCGCGGCAAAGGTGTGCCGCCATGCGGCACATGCAATCAGCCGATAATCCTCTCCGCCGATCTCCTCGGCTTCAGCCATCACCGCCGCGTCCAGCTGCTCGCACGCAGCGGCCAGCTCGTCGTGCCGCCGGTCGAATTCCCGCAGCGCATCCACGATGGTCTTTCTGGCGCGCATATACCAGCTGCGGCAGATGACGCCGAAATAGTTGATGGAGCCGATATCGTCGTAGCCCAGAAGCACGCTGGCCTTGGCGGACGCGGAGGTTGCTTCGCCGCTCCACTGGAAGGTGAGGCCGCGGGGCTGGTCTTTCACTACGCCCTGACGGGACGCCATATACAGATAGCCCCAGTCGATCGTGATGTGGTCGCCGGAATGCCCCAGCACGCGCTGCTGCTTCTGGCCGATATAGGCCGTGTGCAGCCCGTCCAGATCGTAAGTTGCGGAATCCATGGCGGGAGCCGCTTCGCCGTCATAGCACAGCTGCGCCGATGCGGTCAGCGCAATATCCACCTGATGGCTCTTTCCGTCCGTGCTGGCGACGGAGAGATCAACGAATGTCACCGGCGCGGAGAGCACATCCAGATCGTCCGGCAGGGCGGGCGACCAGAAGGAGACCTTCAGCTCAACGCCGTCTGCTTCCAGAACGCTGAACGTTTTGGTGGGCGTAACCGTAAGCGCGCGCGTCGGCAGGGCGGGGGAATGAGTATGGCCAAGCCAGTGATATTTCCGCCCGTCGATGACGATATCGCCGTGAAGCGGCTTGGGCGCGCCGGTCCAGTGCGTGGTGTTGGTATAGGTCAGGGTGTCGCCGGGCATCCAGATGGAGAAATAAGGATCGTTGGCAATCAGGGGAAGCGCGGGAATGCGATCCATCATGAGGGTTACTCCTTTCTATTGACAGCAGGCAGAAATCTGCCTGAGGGGTACGGGGTGCGGAACGCGGCGGGCAGCGGTCTGCACCGCGCAGTGTGCTGCTGGTATATTCTCCGCCGCAGCGCCGTGAACCTTCAAAGGGTTTCAGCGGATTTCGGGGGCGCGCCGCATTATGGCGCGATGCGCTGCTGCCGATTGAAAAACTTCTTCATGTACAGCAGGAGAAGGATGCCCGCTGCCGGAAACACGACGGCGAACAGCATTCCCACCTTGAACCCGATCTGCTCCGGCGACAGCGACAGCGACGCGCCGAGCGCCTCTGCCCATTGCGTCAGCGCAATCTGATCCACGATAATCCCCAGCGCCTGCGGCGCAACGGAAGCGCCGAGGTCTCCGCCGGCGGCCATGAGCGCATAGGCGGCAACGCCGACTGCGGGGATTTTTTCTTCCATGAGGATGAGCGTTCCCGGCCAGAGCATCGAGGTGCATATGCCCAGCGCGACGCACGCGGCAAGGGAAAACACGGCGCTTGGGGAAAACGCGATTGCCACATAGCAGACCACAGCGCCCGACATGCCCAGCAGCAGCGTTTTCTGGATGTTCCTGCCGTATTTGGCGTAGACGGTTCTTGTCAGCGCCAGCAGAATGGCGAACAGGGACATCCCGAGCAGATCGCCCCACACTTTGGAAATGCCAAGCACGGTTTCCGTGTAAACGGAGATCCAGTTGGACATGGTGTTTTCGGCGCAAGCGCCTGTGAAAATGCACGCCATGCAAAGGAGCAGCCCCTTTGTGCGCTGGCGGTTTCGGCCGGATTTTGCGCCCTCCGGCTCGGTGGACATGTTCGGAAGGGGCGAAGCCGCCAGCAGAGCGGACGCGATCACCGGCAGCACGGCCCAGAAAAAGACGAGATACATCCAGTATTCGTTTCCAACAAACTGAAGATAGAGCGTGCTGATGAACACAACGCCGACAAAGCCGTAGCCGTAAAGCGAGTGGAGGACGCTCATATCTTTGTCCGGCGTTTCCGAGGGCAGCGCCGCTATGGTCGGGCTGACCAGCACCTCGCCCAACCCCGCCGCAACCGAGAAGATCAGCGTGCCGGCAACGAGCCCTGCGTAGGCGTATTGCGGAAACGCCATGGGGATGAAAGCGTAGACGCACAGGCCCAGCGCCGTCACAAGCGGCATAAGCCGGATGGTTTTGTGGATGTTGAAATGCCTGCTGAAAAAGCTGAACACAAGATCGATCGACAGCTGCGTGCAGAAGTTCACGAGCACGAGCGTTCCCAGCAGCGTGTAGGAGATTCCGTACAGCGACCTGAACGTCGCAAACAGCAGCGGCGGCAGGCTGAACACTGACGACATTGCCAGATAGGTGTAGTAGCAGGCAAATTTTGTGCGTGCGAAATTCGTTTTCTCCATCGCGATTGCTCTCTCTATCCGTGGTTTCTTGCCCAGTAGGCTGCCGGATGAACGGGCGCTGAACGCGCCGGGCTTCCGGTCGTGATAAGCGCATAAGAAAAGCGCCCGTGCCATTGTAGCACAGGCGCCCGCGGGTTGCAATGCGAACAGGGAAGAAAACTGCCGTCAAGAGGCCGCTGCCGGGCGCTCGCTTTCCATCGCCTTGTTTGCGGCAGACAGCATCAGCTTGATGCGG